>CAIQQO010000337.1 GCA_903873965.1 uncultured bacterium | reverse complement strand
TGACACATCGCTCAAACGCAGCGCAGATGAATTATCGTGGCGTGCTGAGCAGGCGCGTACAGTGGGTGTGGCCTTCTCGGTCGAGGCGCACGTTGGGTCGATCGCACCGACGCCGCAAAAAGCGATGGAACTCGTCACCCTCAGCCCCGGGCTGACGTTGACGCTCGATTACACCCATTACGCCCGCAGCGGCTACCCCGACAGCGACACCGAACCGTTGATCAGCCATGCGTCGCACTTTCACGCCCGCGGCGCGCGCAAAGGTCGCCTGCAGGCGCCGTTCAAAGAGAACGTGATCGATTACGCACGCATTGTCCGCACAATGAAGCAGGTCAACTATCCCGGTTTTATCGTCATCGAGTACGTGTGGCAGGACTGGGAACACAACAACGAAGTGGATAACGTATCCGAAACCATCCTGATGCGCGACCATATTGTTCAGTCATTCCATTCTGTTTAGTTCAATAAGGATACCCTGATGCATGAATTGACTTACGCACAAGCCATTAACGAAGGCATCCGCGAAGAGATGCGCCGCAACCAGAAAATCATGGTGCTGGGTGAAGACGTGGGCAAATACGGCGGCGTCTTTGGCGTGACGCGCGGCCTGTTCGACGAGTTCGGCGGCGAACGCGTGCGCGATTGCCCGTTGAACGAAGCTGCCATCGTCAGCTTCGCCATCGGTCTGGCTATTCAAGGCAGGCCGGCCATCGCCGAACTGGAGTTCATGGACTTCACCACCTTCGCGATGGACCCAATCACCAATCAGGCGCCCAAGCTGCGCTACTTCTGGGGCGGACAGGTGTCGGTGCCATTGACGGTGCGCACGCCTATCGCAGCCGGGTTAGGCTTCGGCACGCAGCATTCGCAAAGCCTTGAAGCGTGGTTGATCCACGTGCCGGGACTCAAAGTCGCCATGCCCTCGAATGCGTATGACGCCAAAGGCTTGATCAAGAGCGCGATTCGCGACCCGAACCCGGTGGTATTTGCCGAAAGCATCGGGCTGTATGCGACGAAAGGCCAGATCCCTGACGAGGACTACACAATTCCGTTCGGCAAGGCTGAAATCAAACGAAAAGGCGACGATGTCACGCTCGTGGCGCTCGGACTGCTGGTGCCCAAAGCGCTCAAGGCAGCTGAAGAACTGGCCGGGCGCGGCGTGGACGTCGAAGTGATCGATCCACGCACCGTGGCGCCACTCGACATCGAGACCATCATCGCCTCGGTGAAGAAGACCGGGCGGCTGGTTATCGCGCATGTTGCCAGCAAGACCGGTGGTATCGGGGCGGAGATCGCGCAACAGGTGGTTGAGCGCGCCTTCGATTCGCTTGATGGGCCGCCCGTGCGGGTGGCAGCGCCTGATGTGCCGATTGCGGCCAGCGCGCAACTTGAGAGTGCGATCATCCCCGACGTGGCCGACATCGTGAAGGCGTGTCTGTCGTTTCGCAACGCACGCGCGTAGATTTCTGGAGACAACCCAATGACACTGAGTGATGAACAACAAATCGAAGCGTTGCGCCGCATGTGGCAGATACGCTTTTTTGAAGAAGCCGCTATTCGTCTGTATGGCGAGGGGCGCTACCGCGGCTCGACGCATCCCTATATCGCACAGGAAGCCACCGCCCTCGGCGTGTGCGCCACATTGCGTCCCACCGATCAGGTGCTGGCCACGTATCGCGGCCATGGCGCCGCTATCGCCAAAGGCGCAGACCCGCGCGGCATGATGGCCGAACTGTTGGGCAAGGCCACCGGCATGTGCAAAGGCAAAGGCGGCTCGATGCACATGAGCCAGACCGACGTGGGATTTCTTGGCTGCAATGCCATTGTGGCCGGCCATATACCCATCGCGGGCGGCGTGGCGCTGGCGCAAAAGCTGGACGACACAGGCGCAGTGACCGCGGTGTTCTTCGGCGATGGCGCATCATGCGAAGGCGTGTTTTACGAGACGCTCAACATGGCCACGCTGTGGAAACTGCCCTTGCTGTTCGTGGTTGAGAACAACGAGTACGCCATCTCGACCCACGTCAGTGAGTCGATCAGCGTGCCGAACATCTCGATGCGCGCGCAGGGCTTCGGCCTGCCCGGTGTGACCGTCGATGGACGCGATTTCTACGCCGTTTATGATGCTGCCGGCGAAGCCGTAGCGCGCGCGCGCCGCGGCGATGGCCCGACCTTGCTTGAAGCCAAAACAGTACGCTGGGGACGTCATAGCGCCGTGGCCGCCGGACCAGCAGGCGCGAACATCGACAAGTGGAAACTGACTGATCCCATTCCGCGCTTCAAGCAGGAACTGTTACAACGCGGCGTGGTGAGTGAAGCACAGATTTCGGATATCGAGCGCGACGCCAAAGCGACCATCGACGATGCCGTCGCATTCGCCATCGAAAGCCCCTACCCCGAACTCAGCGAACTGCAAACGGATATGTACGCGTAAAAGGAGTCCTTGAGTGATTACTGAAGTCGTTGTGCCGGTGATGGATCAGACTACTGAGACGGTGCTGTTGACGCGTTGGCTAAAACGGGAAGGCGATGTCGTGGCAGCAGGTGACGCGTTGTGCGAGATCGAGACCGAGAAAGCGACTGTCGAGATCGAGGCTAGCGCGCCTGGAATCCTGCGCAAGCAACTGGCCGAAGCCGGAACGCAGATTGCGCCGCGCACTGTTGTGGCCTATATCGGACGGGAGGATGACCCACTGCCGCGATCGCCTGTCAGTAAGTCAACGTCGACACGCCAAACCGAGCCATCGTCACCGGCTGTTCCTGCGGCAGCGCCGCAAACCGCGACGCCGAGTCAGCCGCGCGAGATACGCATCTCACCGCGCGCACGCCGGCTGGCCGAGGACAACAAGATTGACCTAAACACGGTCGACGGCAGCGGCCCTGATGGTCGAATCGTCGAGGATGACATCAAGGCCGCCATCCAGCGTGCGGTATACACATCGCCGAAGATTGGCGGTCCGGGTGATGCAGCCGCCACTGCGCGCGCGGCGAAGGCCAAGGCTGAACGCGTCAGCCTGTCATGGCGCACCATCCCGCATTTCCACATGTCGATCACGGCCAACCTGTCGCACCTCGTCAGCCGAAAGACTGCGGCTCCGGGCACCACATACACCGACCTGTTCCTGGTGGCGCTGGCACAAACACTTCCAGCGCATCCGGCGCTCAACGGCTACTGGCAAAACGACACCTTGCAAGTGGTCTCCGAAATTCGCCTCGGCCTGGTCGTGCAGACCGAGCGTGGGCTGGTCATACCGGCGTTGCGCGATGTGCGCGGGCGTGGATTGGCAGACATCGCGGCCGAGCGCGAGTTGGTGGTGAAACAGGCTCTGGCCGGCACACTCGGCGCTGCCGCAATGGTCGAACCGACCTTCACACTCACCAACGTGGGCCCCGGCCATATCGATTCGTTTAACGCCATCATCAGCCCGCCACAGGTGGCCATCCTGGCGGTCGGCAGCATCATGCAGCGACCGGTCGCTGTTGACGGCGTAATGGTAATCTGTCCGACAGCGATGTTCACACTCGGCGTCGATCACCGCGCCATCGATGGGCGCGCAGCGCAAGCCTTCCTGGAACAACTCAAGACCACACTCGAGGGGTAGGCCAGACCCTATGGATTCAAAAACCACCACATCGATCCAGTCTCATAAAGGCGTCCCGGCGCTCTTTCTCAACGACCGGTTGATGGCGCCTGTCGTCGCGTTTGCCGGTCCCACACGCACCAGGACGTTTCTGCAGGCTGGCATCGACTTGTTCACCTTCGGCATGCCAGGCACAGACAACTGGTGGGCTGGCCCGGACCAGTATCAGTTCGACGCGGTCGATCAGTATATAGAACACTATGTTGCGCAAATCCCTGGCGCATGGTTTATGCCGCGCGTGGGCGCACAGTCATCCGGCTGGTGGGGCACGCTGCACCCCTATGAGATGAATGTGCTACTCGATATCGAGACCGGCCATCCACTCGAACAGGAACACGCCAACCCGGCAGCGCCAGATTACCTTGGCCACGAGATCATCCTGGATGGCACTACGCTGCATTCGTATCATTCAGAAGTGTGGCGGCGTGACGCAGGAAAGGCAACCGCGGCGCTGATCGCCCATTGTGAAGCGCAGCCATATGCTGACCGCATATGGGGCTGGCATGTGTGTGATGGTTTATTCGGCGAGTGGTTTCACTGGAACGAGTACTCTCTGGCAGGTTTGGCCGATTACTCGCCAGCAGCCCTAACCGATTTCCGTCGCTGGCTGGCGTGTCGCCTATGACAACGATGAGAGCCGTCTCGCGGCAGCGTGGGGGCGCGGCGTGACCTTCGACACCGCCCATATTCCCAACCCGCAAGCACGACTGCGCGTGACGCATGGCGAGTTCTACGACCCGATTCAGGATCGCCCGGTGATAGACCACGCGCAATGCTTCAGCGATGCGACCGCCGATGGCTTGATCGCCATCTGCCGCGCTGCGAAACAGGCTTTGCCTCAGCCCAAGGTCACGTGCGTGTTTTATGGCTACCAGTTCAATAATATGCCACGCCCGCAGTTGAACGGCCATTATGCGCTGGCGCGCGTGCTGGCCTCGCCCGATGTCGATATCCTCGCCAGCCCGCACACCTATAGCAACCGCGGCGAAGGCGGCTATCACTCATCGCAGACGATTGTCGACAGCATCCGGCGCGCCAATAAGCTGCACATCGACGAAGTCGACTGCAAAACGGTGTGGACGCCATCAACCGTCACATGGAAGAGGCACATCCGGCAACCGGAGACCGTTGGCGCAACCGTTGAGATGATGAAGAAGGACGCGGCCTATGCCATCGCGTCCGGGTCGGCCATGTGGTGGATGGACCTGACCGACGAAGGATGGTTCGATGCGCCTGAGGCCGTTGAACCGATGCGCAAGCTCAGAGACATCACGGCGCACATGCAGGACACGCGCCACAATTCGTATGGCGAAGTCGCCTTTGTGCTCAGCCAACGCTCGATGGCCTTTCAAGCGCCACGCGCCGGGTTGCACAATGCCGCGATGAATCTGTTCCGTAACTGGCATCTGGGGCGCATGGGCGCGCCGTTCGAGCAACTGCTGCTGGATGACCTGGCTCGCGCCGATGTGCGGCCGTACAAGCTATACATCATGGCCAACCTGTTCCACGTTTCGGCGCAGGAGCGCGCCCTGATCGACCGCGTCGTGAAGCGCAACGGCTCAACAGCCTTGTGGATTTATGCGCCGGGCTATCTGGACGACCACACGGCATCGCTCGAAAACATGCAGGCGCTGACCGGCATTCGCTTCGGGATGCACGAAATGCGCGCTGACCTCGACGTGACGATTACCCACACCGACCACCCGATCACCGCCGGTCTGCCAGCCGGGCACGCCTATGGCACCAGCACCCACTTCGAACAATACACCAATCCACCCAAGACCGAGTACATGCCGGATTTGAAAGTCGGCCCTGCGTTCTTCGCCGATGACCCGGAAGCGCAGGTGCTGGGCATCGCGCGGAGCACAGACAGACCGGGGCTGGTAGTGAAGAAATTCGCGGATTGGCGCTCAATCTATTCCGCGGCGCCCCTGTTGACATGGCCCTTGATGCGCAATATCGCACTGTACGCTGGGGCCCATGTCTACGACACTCAGGGCGACATGGTCTGGGCGAACGACGCCTTCGTGGCTGTCTACTCCCAAAGCGCGGGCCGGCGCGTGATCCAGTTCCCTGAGCCTGTCCATGTGGAAGATGCGTACACAGGCGAGTTACTCGGAGATAGCATGACCGCGCTGGACGTGGACATGGGGCTATGGGAGACGCGGTTGTTCCATACACGCACACTCCCATAATCTTCTGCGCAAGCGGATTCCGGGAGTGTCGCGTGCGTATTTTGCCAGCCCTATAACTCGTCCACGCGTATCACGCGGCCCTCGGTGGCCGAGCGATATGAGGCTTCAAGCAGTTCCACCGTGCGCACGCCAACCGACGCGGGCGACTGGTTCACTGTGGTGCGCCCGAGGACAAGATCGACCAGATGCTGCGAGGTGCATTCGGCAGGATAGCGATTGTCGGGTGGGGTAAGCGGTAACCGCTGAATTGCGCCATCATTCGTATACACAGAAGCTGTGCCCTCAATCACCTCAAGCATCGCATAGCCTTCAGTGCCAAACAGCCGATAGTCCAGCCGCTGATTGTCCGTCTGGATCCTGGCGATGTTGCCGGTGCTGGCAATCGTACCGATGGCATCATTGTCAAAGCGCACAGTAATCGCGTCACACAGATCAACGCGCAGGTCATGACGCTCCATGAAGGCGCTCACACTCACCGGCTTGAGCCCGGTCAACCACAGCAATAATGCCGCCGCATGGGTCACCTGCAACACACCCTGTCCGCCGCCCGCGATGCGTGGATCGCTGTACGTCGCTGCCGTCGGCCCGGTGACAGGATAGTTGAACACCGATTGATAGCTCTGCGGATTGCCGCGCAGAAATTCAACCACCATCGAGGCATACAGCGTGGACACCATCTGCAGCTGGCCAATGCGCCCCGCTGCGATGAGTTCGCGCAATTCCCGATGCTGTGGCGTGAAGTGCCACGGATAGCCAACCATCAAGTGCGCGCTGTGCTGTTCGGCCAGCGCCTGCAATGCACGCGCTTCGACCGCGCGCAACACCATCGGCTTCTCGACCAGCACGGCCATGCCGCGCACGAGCGCTTCGCGGCTTGCATCAAAGTGCGCCAGATGGTTGGTCGCAACAATAACGCCATCGGGTTTCTCGGCATCGAGCATGGCGCGGTAATCGGTGTACAGGCTATTAATATTGTAAGCAGACCCAGCCGCGCGCAGCTTGTCGGCATTCAGGTCGGCAATCCCGACGATCTCAGCATAAGGATTAGCGAGCAGGGTGGGCAGGTGGGTTTGTGTGCTCCACCAGCCTGCGCCAATAATCGCGATGCGGGCGCGGCGCGGATCGTGTTTTGACATGACACTCCTGTTAATCTAATTCGGTCCGGTTAACATCCCGGGAATCTTCTCTACCGCGTGGGCGGTGAATGAATTGCCAGAATTTCGAGTGGCCCATCACCAATGTTCTTCACGGCGTGATACAGACCGGGCGGGACAGACGCACCTCCACCTGGTTCCATCGGCAGCACTTCGCGTGCCTGCCCGTTTTCATCCACATCGAGAAATAGTTGGCCGCGCCCCGAAACCACATAAGCCGTTTCGGTTGCAACGTCATGCACATGGCGGGGAATCACACCACCCTCAACCACGCGCACGAGCATGAAGCTGAGGTGCGGATGGGTGTCGCGCCCCTCCATGCCCTTGATCTTCAAACCGGGAAGGGTGGGATGGTCGACCCAGTCCATTGCCGTCGTGTCAAATGAATGTGCCAGGCTCATGATTATTCAAACGCATATTTGCGAACAACGGCCTCGTCCACCTCGACGCCCAGCCCAGGCTTGTCAGGCACATCGATGTAGCCATCATGCGGTTCAAATGGCTCTTTCACCAGTTCGTGCTGCATCGGGTTGCGATACGGCTTCATCTCCATCACGATATGGTTCGGCGTAGCGGCCGTCAGGTGGATGCTGGCAGCGGTGATAATCGCGCTGCTCCATGCGTGCGCATTGATATAGCGGTTCTCGTGCGTCGTCATCTCCTGCACTTTCCAGTAACCAGTGATACCCTCGGCTCGACCGGGATCGATCATCACGATATCCACAATGCCCGATTTGATCAGGCGATGGTAATCGCCCGGCGTCCACAAATCCTCGCCAGTGCAAACCTGCGTCTTGACCGCCGCGCGCAGCCGCGCATAACCTTCCCAATCCCACGTGCGCAACGGGTCTTCCAGCCAGCGAATACCCACTTCCTCATAAGCATGCGCTACGCGGATCGCCTGATTCACTTCCATGCGCACAGGATGCCCATAATCCACCATGAAATCAACCTTCGGCCCACACGCAGCGCGCACAGCCTTGACGAAAGCAATATCGCGTTCCTGATCGTAACCTAGGTTTGCGCTGCCCTTCTTGCCAAAGCCGCACTTGATCGCCGTGAATCCCTGACGGGCATACTGCGCCAGTTCATCGGCCATATCGTCGATCGACGACTTGGATGGATGCGTGCTGATGCATGCGCGCAGGCGAGGCGTGAGTTTGCCGCCAAACAATTGATGCAGCGGTACACCCAGCGACTGACCCTTCAAATCCCACATGGCAATGTCGAGCGCGCTTACGGCAAATGACGCGATACCGCCGTAACCATACCACCAGCTCTGTTCCTTCATCGCCAGCCAGATGGCATACGTGTCGCGCGGATCGCGCCCGAGCAGGATCGGTCGCATGCCGTCCTCGACGATAATCTTCGCAGCGCGAGAGGCTTCCGGCCACATGGTGATGGCCTCGCCCCAGCCCACCAACCCGTTGTCGGTTTCGACACGCACCAGCATAATGTGGCGCAGGTTATTGTGGTCATTGGGTTCAGGATATCGCAACGGTAAGGCTTCGATCTTTTTTATTTGCATGGTTCCTCTCCGGGTAGGGGCAATCCTTTACGGTTGCCCGTATTTGCGGTTACTCGTCTATACGGTTGCCCGTGTTTTCGATTGTCCATCATCACGGCATCAACGCGCCGCCATTCACGTCGACAATGGCGCCAGTCATATACGACGAGCCATCAGAGGCGAGAAAGGCGATCACACGCGCAATCTCCAGCGGGTCGGCCAAACGCTTGAGCGGCACGCCTTCGATGGTCCCCCGCAGGGATTCAGGCGACAGGTCTGACATTAATCGCGTATCGACGCTGCCCGGCGCAACGCAGGTCACAGTAATCCCATGCGGCGCAAAATGGCGCGCAAACGCTTTGGTCATCGACATCACACCTGCCTTGGTCGCGGCATAAATGGTCGATGCATAAATACCGCCTGTGCGCCCGCCGACCGAACTAACGTTAACAATGCGCCCCCACTTGCCGGCTTTCATTGCATTACCCGCTGCCCGCGACAGAAAGAACACCGATTTGAGATTGATGTCAACGATCTGGTCAAACTTCTCCTCGGTCATATCGTCGATCGGAATACGGGGGCAGATCGCCGCATTATTAACGAGGATATCCAGTCGCCCGAAATGATCGACCGTCGTTTTGACAAGCGCATCAAGCTCGGTAATTTTCGACACATCCACGCGCAATGCCAACGCATCGCGACCCGACTGGCGTATCTCTGCGGCCACGCCTTCGGCCAACAGTCCGTCAATGTCGCTGATGACCACCTTTGCGCCCTGGCGGCTCAACTCCTGCGCTGTAGCGGCGCCCAATCCGCGCGCCGCGCCTGTCACAATGGCAACCCGATCCTGAGATGGCATGTCTATCACTCCTTCAAACTTGCGCGTAGCGCAGTCCCTTAACATATAAGATTCAATTGATACGGACAGGGCAGGCGCAAGGCCATGCCCCTACATGCGGGTTAATGTACCACGAACGAGCAAATAGAGAATGACGATGGGAAGCAAACTCTTGTGCATCGACTTGATTGATCATTCCTGCAGTCGTTACATTAATCTGTGGCAAAGTCGGGAACCTCCACCTCCCTTCCATCGTCTTTGGAGTACACTAAAGCTGTAGGAAATGATCAAAAGAGGTGACCACTATGACTGTCATGAAAAAAGGTTTCGTGATTGGTGCCACATTTCTTGTGGCAGTTGCATTGGCTGCCTGCGGTGCAGCGCCGGCGCCTTATGCGCCACAGGAAAATGCAGCGCGTGTTGCACCTGCCCCTACGGCGGCTCCGGCTGCAACACGCGCACCAGAACCGACTGGCGCCGTCGCGGCCAAAACCACCAACGGTCAAGCGTCGCCCAGCCAGCAGACGCGCATGATCATCAAGAATGGCGAGATGCAGTTGCTGGTTGAAGACACTGACCACGCCATCGAGAAAGTGACCGATGCCGCGGTAAACAGCGGTGGCTATATCGTCAGCTCGCGCACAGACCTCACTAACGGCTTTAAGAGCGCGCGCATCACGATGGGCGTGCCGGTCGAACAGTTCGAAGTGGTGCAGCGCCAGTTACGCAGTCTTGCCAGTGCGGTGTTGAGCGATGTCGCCTCGGGTCAGGATGTCAGCGACGAATACGTTGATTTGCAGTCGCAGTTGAACAACCAGCAAGCCACCTCAGCCCGTATCCGGGAGTTCCTCAAAGACGCCAAGACGGTCGAGGAAGCGCTCAAGGTCAACGACCAGTTGTCGCAGGTGGAAAGCGAAATCGAGAAGATCAAAGGGCGATTGCAGTTTCTGAAGGATCGCGCCGCATTCTCGACCATCATTGTCGACCTCGTGCCGGTGCGCCCGACGCCGACGCCGACGCCGACAGCCACCCCGACAGCGACACCAACACCAACGTTCTGGCAACCCGATAAGACGGCAGAACGCGCTTCGAACACATTGAGCGGTTTGCTGCGCTTTGCGGGCGACGCCATCATCTGGATCGTGATTGTCCTTGGACCGTGTCTGATCCCGATAGCGCTGATCATTGCGCTCATCGTCTACCTGCGCCGACGCGCACGGAAGAAAGCGCCAAAGACACCGCCTGCAGCTCCTCCGGCAGAACTGCAGAAGCCCCCATCCAGCGGTCCCACCGGAAACTGATCCGCTTATAAAGGCAACTTAACACCTCGAACGCAGGGGCACGGCTATCACAAGGCGCGTGCCCCAATGCTATTTACCCTGCGCAGGGTACGCACATGATGAACGCTTGATGACAAGTGCGCGTGGTTTATTACCATCACCTTTCATCATCGCATGGTCTCCAACCATTCCTATAGGCGCCCTTCATAATGTTCTAACAACTCTTCGCTACATTGCATTCGATCAGTGATCGTGGTTCTGAAATATGGAATACACGGTCTTAGTGTTATGGAGAATCAAGAAGTGAAGAGTATTGTTATGCCGAATAAATCGCGTCGTGATGTGCTGAAAATCGGTTTTGGATTGATGACTACCGGCCTACTGGCGGCATGTGGTGCGCCATCTGTAGCGTCCAGTCCGGCGGCAACGACGGCACCCGCTGCAGCAACGCAAGCCGCCACATCCGCATCGACCACGAGCGGCGCCATGTTCCAGATTGACCAGAGCGCCACGAAGGCATCGTTCACCCTCGGCGAAAAGCTCATGGGTACGCCCAAGACCGTAGTGGGCACGACATCAAATGTCAGTGGTTCCATCAGTATCAGCCTCGATAACCCGTCTACCGCCAAGATTGGCATCGTTCAGATCGATGCCAAATCCTTCAGCACCGATTCCGACATGCGTAATGGCGCAATTCAGCGTTTCATCCTGCAATCAGCGCAGGCAAAGTACCAGTTCATCACATTCGAACCGACGAAAATTGATGGATTGACAGGGCCGGTGAGCGCCGGGACAGCGGTACCAGTTAAGGTGACCGGTAATTTGAAAATCAAGGACACCGTCAAGCCAGTGACCTTTGACGGTACCGTGACGCTTAAGTCCGACACACAGATGGAAGGCAACCTAAAGGCAACCGTCACCCGCGCCGACTTCGGCCTGACGATCCCCAACGTCCCCAGCGTCGCCGATGTGACCGACGAGGTCAAGCTCGAATTGCAGTTTGCTGCGATGAAGCAATAACGAGAGTGGGCGTGAAGAACAGGTGGCCGGCCAGTGGGTCGGCCATCGCAGCGCGGCCTATCAGCGAATGACCAGCGGCAAAAACACGCGCGGCGTGATCGTTTCGATGATATCGGCGAGTTGATCGCGCGCGGCCTCCCATGCGTCCGGGTTAACCGGCCAACTGATATCGGTGAGCACCCACGTTGGATCGTTGATGTCGGTGACACCGTACTCCCACAACACTTTGGGTACCATGGCGTTGACTATCGCGCTGACCTGCGTCGGGCTGATCTGCGCGGCCAGCGTGAGGTAATCCACATCCTGAATCCCGCGCCGCCACTGCTTCATCCGCAGCGACGCAAACGGCCCGAAAACCCCGTAGGTGCTGGCCGGATAACGCGTGTCGGTGCCGGGATAAAACAGCACGCCGTCGCCATTGGTGTAGTTGTTGCCATTCTCGCCAAGCGAGGCGCTTGTGGCGCAACAATTGCCAAATGTCTGCGCCTTGGCAAAGACATTGGTCTGGCCGGTTGTGCCCTGAAAGTTGTCGTAGTAGGTCGATTCCCAGTAGAACCAGCGCTGAATGCCCTTCTTGTATTGCCCCCACGCCTTCTCGCGCAACGCGGTGCCATCGTCCTCTGTGGCGAATGAGCCTGTGGCCGGGCGGCTGCCGTTGTACATGTAAAACCGTTTCGATGGGTCGGCAAGATAGGTGTTCGCGGCGTTCTGCCACTGCGACGTGATGCCGACGCCAAGCGATGACGCCGCAATGTCGAGTGCGGGCGTCTGGCTCACGGCGGCCGTGACATTGATCGTAGCAAACGATTTCAACCGCTTTCCCGCGCCGGGGTTGTTGTGAATCCACTGCGCCCATTGCTGCGTTTGCGGATAGTTGCTCGACTCGTCAATCAAATACAAAAAGTACTCAGTGGGCGTGCTGAAAGGATGCGCGTCGAACCAGTTGACCCACGCATTGGTATTGCTCCGCATCTCGGATTCTGTCCCGCCCTGCCACGGCCAGCCGCCATATGTCCCAATCGAGTACACATTGTTGCCCGTCCCAACGCCAACGCCTGAGTATCCATGCGCCGGGGTAAACAAACTGCCATCCAGCCGCGCCGTCCACGACTCATCCATCTGTTCGGGTGGGATATAGCTGTCGATCAACGAAATCTTGTGGCGATGCGCCAGTTGCATGTGCTCATCAGCCAGTTGCAATGACTGGATATACAGCGCCGTGCCGGGGTTGGGATACTGGTTGCCCAGATAGCGATCGTTGATGTTTTCCGAACTGAAGAACAGCATGGTGCGTGAGTTTGGCACGTCGGGCAATTGAAAGCGGCGCACCCACAGGCTGATAGGGACCTGCCACGTGATCGCGCCATTTTCGCGCACGGTCACTGTCCCGGTATAAATACCTGCCGGGGCTGTTTTCGGAATGTAGATGTCGCCCCAGATTGACTGGTTTGTTCCCGCCGTGATCGTAAACGGCTGTGCCAGTTCGATCGGCACAGCGATATCGGGCATGAACTGGTTGTGACACGGGCGGTCTGTCCAGGTGTACGTTCCTGCGCCTTCACCCGTCCACGGTGTGCGGCAGCGGATCGGGATATGACGCTCGTCGTAGTGATCGAAGGCGAGATCGGAACTGATGCCTTTAATCTCCAGATAGCGCACATAGAACAGTTCGATGTTGCGCCCGACGTAGTTAAAAACCCCGTTGCCGGATGCAGGCGTGGTGGTGATCAGCGCGCCTGCCGGCCCGCTCAACTGCGTCAGTGTCATGCTCACGCCCTTTGCGGCAGTGACTGGCGCTTCGAGCACAAGGTTGAACCCCACAACCTCGTTGCGCGCGCCGAACAGCGCTATCGACGCGCCGTTCCAAACCGAGTTCAGAACGGCAGTCACGCTCGCTGTAGCACGCAGTTCAGAGCGCCACACCTTGTCGCCGCCATCGTTGGCCCACACCTTCGTGATCGCGCCGGGAGTATTGGGGACAAGCCCCGCAGCCGATGTCGATCCCATCCGCACCGTGGCTAAACACGCCAGAATGCACACCACAACCAGACCTGTGCGCCTCATATACGCCTCCATGGCGTCGCCACTCGATGCGCCAACGCCTTCTGTCATGATCACCTCTCGATAGTGAAGCTCTTGATGTCAATTACCATCCGACAAATATCGGATTTGTAATTGCGCGCAGGTGATTTCGGCAGTCGCGCAGTTCGATGACGCACCAGCGCACCTGCGCCTTGTCACCGGCCACCTCCCACGTGTGGCTGCCCTTCACACCAGCAACTGCAACCTCGGCAAAAACCTTGCCATCCACAATCACGCTCAGGCGCTCATCACCCTTGCAGCCATCCCACGTCGCCATAACCTGCGCATCCTCGCACGGCAGGCTATCGCCCATCATGGCCGTTGCGCCAGAAGCACTGACGCCGGTCACTCCCAGCGCCGGTCCTGCGCTGATATACAGGTGTCCGAGCCGAATCGCCTGCAGAATGGCGTCCTCGGTCAATCGGTCGGCATACACCACATCAAACCCTAGCTCGGTTTCCGGTGCAAACGGGCCGTGCGCATCGGTGCCCGATGTTGCCACCATGCGAATGCCCTGATTCAACCACGCGTACCAGAGTTGAATCGCGTCTTCGTTGTTGCTCTCGCCCTTCCATGTGGTGTTCCATATCTCTACCGCGCGCGCCGTCCCCGGTTGCATATCGGGGTATACCCAGTTGCAGCCGGTGCAGATCGGGTCGCCAATCGCGGTGGGATGTGCAATGGCGTACAGCGCGCCACTCGCAGTCACTTCAGCGGCAACCTGACTCATGCTGCGCGCGCACCCATCCACCCGCCAGTCTACCCATTGGCGCATCCCCAATGCCAGACAGTGTCCATAGAACGTGGTGAGTTCCACGGCCGCGATGGTCAGAAAGTGGGGCGTCGTCTGTCGATCCCATGCGTCCAGCCCCGATGTGGTGTTGTGATCACTCAGCGTGGCAAAATCGAGGCCGCAAGCGCGCATGAAATCCGCAAAGGTGGCGACGTCCCACGTCGCGTCAGAGTGGGTGGTATGCGCATGAAGATCACCCCGGTACCAGCCGGGGCGTTGTTTCGCCGTTGCCACAGGCTTTTGCGCGGCGTGTGTTACAGCCTCCGCGCCCTGTACAGCACTATCGTGATGGGCGGTCACGTTAATCGTATAGCTCACCGGGGCGTCAGGCAGGATGCTATGCGCGTCGATCTCGACTGTCCACATTCCCATCGGCAGTGCGCCGGGAAGGTAACCGGGCGTGGCCGCATTCAGACTGATATCGACGTGTTGCGTTTTGAGTCCGTCGACATCGGGCGCATGGCGATGCCCCGCGCCGCGAAACCCGTTCGGATCGAGCACGGTCAGCGTGAGCATATTGATCCCGCTGGACACTTTGCCCGGGGCATAGGTGAAATGAATCGAGAGGGAAGTGACCCCGGCGGGCAGATCGAACACGTGGCCGATATGCTGCTTGATCTGCGCCGCGGTCAAGACGCCGCTGAATTGTTTAAGCATGCTGGGATTATCACATCGCGACGTCATGTGACCTGCGCGTGACTTTCGGCACTGACGGGCAGGTTGCCGCAAACGTATCCTGAACGCGGAGACAAACACATGAGCGATATATTGGAAGTACACAACCTCGCCAAGTCGTATGGCGATTTTAAGGCGGTCAAAGGGATTACGTTTGGCATCGCAGACGGCGAAATCTTCAGCCTGCTCGGGCCAAACGGCGCAGGCAAGACGACGACGATATCGATGCTATCGACCTTGTTTGCGCCCACCAGCGGCGATGCGTCCATCGGTGGACACTCGGTGACCCAAGACCCGATGGCCGTCCGCCGCATCATCGGCGTGGTGCCGCAGGATCTGGCGCTCTACGAGGATTTGACCGGGCGCGAAAATCTGACCTTCTGGGGAAATATGTACGGCCTCGGCGGGGCGGCGTTGAAAGCGCGCGTCAGCGAAGTACTCGAACAGGTGGGCTTGACCGACAAAGGAAACCAGCGCGTCAAGACCTACAGCGGCGGGATGAAGCGGCGCGTCAACATAGGTGTGGGGCTGTTGCACAAGCCGCGCCTGCTGTTCATGGACGAGCCGACCGTCGGCATCGACCCGCAAAGCCGTCGCGCCATTCTCGACACGGTGAAAGACTTGAACCGTCAGGGCATGAGCGTGCTGTACACCACGCACTACATGGAAGAAGCGCAGGAACTGTCGCACCGGATCGGCATCATCGACCACGGCGAGTTGATCGCGCTCGGTTCGCTGCAGGAACTTACCCGGAGCATCGGCGAACTTGAAACCTTGCGCCTGCACGTGGCCGAAGACGCGGAGGCGGCGCGATTGGCCGCAGCACTACAGTCGCTCCCCGGCGTCACCCGCGTGGACACCACCGACCATCAAGCCGTGCTGATGACCCCGGACGCCGAAGAGGTGTTGCCCGCTGCTGTCAGTAAAGCCAACGAGATCAGCATCAAGATTCGTTCGATTGACATCGAGGAACCCAACCTTGAAGCAGTGTTCCTCAATCTCACGGGACGGGCTTTGAGAGATTAACCCCGCAGGATTTTTGAAAGTTAAAAACATGAAAAAACTATTCACTATTGGCTGGAAAGACTTATTGCTCGCATTGCGCGACCGCGCGGCGTTGATCCTGATGTTCGTCGCGCCTCTCGCTCTCACGCTGGGACTGGGGCTTGTCACCGGGCGCTTCAGTGGACAAGACAACAACGGTCTGCGCGACATCCCGGTTGTGCTCGTGAATCAAGATGACGGCCAACTGGGTATCGCGCTCGTTAATGTGTTCACCTCGCCGGAAGTCGGGACACTCGTCAAGCCCATCAGCGACACCGACGCCGCCGTTGCCCGCAAGCGGGTGGACGACGACAAAGTCGCCGCTGCGGTCATCATCCCGGCGGGCTACAGCGCCTCAGTGATCCCTGCCGCCAATTTAGCGAATGGGATACCCTCGGGCGACAAAAAGATCGAAATCTACGTCAACCCTGCGCAGCCTGTCAGCGCCGGCGTCATTCGCACCATCGTTGACGAATTTATCGCGCGCGTGCAGGTTGGGCGCGTCAGCGGCCTGATCGTCATCACGCAGTTGATCGAGAACGGGTTGCTGAAACCGGCGGATGCGACCGTATACGCGCAGGGTTTGACGGATCGCCTAGACGCCCCGACGCAATCTACCATCACCGTCCGAAGTATCAGCGACACCGGGACGCCGCCGCCCACGTTTGACGTACTCTCCGTACTCGCGCCCGGGATGGCGCTCCTTTTCCTGATGTACACCGTCACACGCGGCGGAGCAACACTATTGACCGAGCGCGACAACGGCACGCTGGCGCGTATGCTGATCTCGCCGACCGGCGCAGCGCAGATCATTGGCGGCAAGGTCATCGGTATCTTCCTGACCGCCGTTGTGCAAGTGGCCGTACTCATCATCGGCAGTGGGCTGCTGTTCAACCTGCACTGGGGCGACCCCATCGGCGTAGTGGCGCTGGTGCTGGCTGTCGCCGCGAGCGCGACAGGCTGGGGAATGGTGATCGCCGCAATCGCCCGCACGCCGGCAATCGTGGGCAGCCTCGGCGCAGCCGCAATGCTCATGTTTGGCGTACTGGGCGGCAGCTTCGGCGACAACTTCCCGCTGCCCGACTGGCTTCTCACCGTTGGCAAGATCACGCCCAACGCATGGGGCATCAAGGGATTTGCGCGGCTGGCTGCCGGGGGTACTTTCGCCGATGTAGCGCCCAACGTGATCGCGCTGTGCATCATGGGCGTCGCGCTGTTTGCAATCTCGGTGTGGCTGTTCCGCAGGAACGGATTCATCAAACAATAAACGGGCTAATTCAACTCCACAGGATATCACCATGAAACAGATACTGGCTATTGCATGGAAGGACGCGCTGGTACGCTTCTCCAGCCGCACCGAACTGCTCTTCTTCATCATCCTACCGATCGTGTTCACCTTCATCATCGGCGGCGGGTTTGGCGGAAGCACAAATCAAGATGAACGCGCGCGCCTGCTTATAGTGGACAACGCCCACAGCGCGCTGTCACAACAGTTGATTGATGCGCTGGACAAGTCTGGATCGGTGCGCCCCGACATTCTGGCGCAGGCTGAGGCAGAGACGGAATTTAACGCCAATCGCGCCCCTGCGTTGCTGACCATACCGGCCAAATTCGACCAGTCCGGGGTGGCGCAGGGATTGTCAATCGACCTGCGCACCAAGCCTAACAACTTGAACACGCCCATCGTCGAGCGCGGCGTCTCCATGGCCGTCAGCACGATCAGCGTGGCAAGCAGCGCCGCGCAGCTATCCGTCAACGAGGCTGAGCGGATCAAGCCCTTCGCAAACGCAGCAGACCGACGGGCTTACTTCGACCATGCGCTGACGCAGGCTCAGACCGCCGTTGGCTCGGGGCAAGGCAGCACTTCCACATCTGGGGCTGAGATCACACGCACCGCAACTGCGCCCTATCGCTACAACCCGGCCGCGCAAGGTTCGGCCGGACAGTTGGTTACGTGGGTGTTCATCCCATTGCTGGGCATTGGATCGATGTTCGCTTATGAGCGCCAGAGCGGCACGCTGCGTCGGTTGTTCGTCATGCCGGTAAGCAAGGCGCAACTCCTGCTCGGCACGATCGGCGGTCAGTTCTTCATCTCACTGGTGCAGATGACGTTATTGATCGGTTTTGGCATCCTAGTGATGGGGCTGAACTGGGGCAACGACCTCGCGGGGCTGGCTGTGATGATGATCGCCACCGGACTGTGCGGCGCGGCGATGGGCACGATGCTGGGCGCGTTTGTGAAAAGCGCCAGTCAGGCCAATGGCCTGAGCATCATGCTTGGTATGGTGATGGCGTTGCTAGGTGGGTGCTGGTATCCACAAGAGATCATCCCGGAAGGTGTGCGCACCGTTCTCCAGATCATCCCCACAACATGGGCCATGCGCGGGCTATCCGACCTTGCGGCGCGCGGGTTGGGGCTTGGAGCGATTTTGCCCAGCGCCGCAGTCTTGATCGGGTTTGCCATCGTCTTCTTTGGCGTGGGCATCGCACGGTTCCGCTACGAGTGATTCCGAGGTTAAATTATGGGCATGGCGGAGACTGACGCGGAGCAACCCGCACTCTACAAAGACCTGTTCCGTGGCCGAACAAAACCGGCCTCGGCTTTCGGGCACTTACTCGCACTCGCGGCGGTCATCCCAATCGGCGTCACGGTGGCTTACACCTTCCGTGACGTGACCGACCCCGTACGTCTGGCCGTTGCATTGATCCTGTTTGCGGCATTTACCGCATTGTTCCTCTATTTCATTTACTTTGCCGATGATCGGCGGATGGCGTGGGCGCTAATCGGTGAAACCGCCGTTATCATCTGCCTGAGCATTGTGCCCGGCCCGCGCGACGGATTTCTGTTCATCGTCTACGCCATTCTGAGCGCCCAGATCGGCATTACCTATAAGCCGCGCACCGCCGCACTGTGGTTTCTTGTGATCATCGCGATCACCGTCGGAAGCAACGTGGCCGTCTATGGCACAGGCGGCTTGCTGACAGGGCTGGGCAATATCACCGGCTACTTCTTCTTCACGCTGGTGGGTGGACTGATGCGCGAGGCGCTGCTGGCGCGCGAACGCAGTGAGCAACTGGCGAAGGAACTGCGCGTCGCCAATGAACAACTGGTCGCGCTGGGTCTGCAAACGCAGCAACTGGCCGTGTCGGAAGAACGCAATCGCATGGCGCGCGAACTGCACGACTCGCTCGGTCACAGGCTTACGGTCGCCGTGGTGCAGCTCGAGGGCGCGCAGCGTTTGATGCCCACCGATCCCGATCGCGCCGGACGGATCATCGGCGTGATGCGCGAACAAATGAAGGAAGCTCTGAGCGACTTGCGCCGTACTGTGGCAACCTTGCGTACGCCGATCGAAGATGACCTGCCCCTGACAACGGCGATCACGCGAATGGCGCAAAGTTTTGAGGAAGGCACAGGCATACGCGTCGATCTCAGGCTGCCCGAATCCCTACCCAATCTATCCCCGGCGCACAGGCTGGCCCTCTTCCGCGCGGCACAAGAGTCACTCACCAATGCGCAACGCCATGGAGCCGCCCGTCATGTGTGGCTGGATGTCGTAGTGGAAAACCGCACGATCAAGCTCATCGCGCGCGACGACGGTAAGGGGTTGTCAGCCGCATCCATGGACGACGGATTCGGTCTGCGCGGCATGCGCGAGCGCGCCGTGCACCTTGGCGGAACGCTCGAATTAGCCGATCACCCTGACGGAGGCGCGCGCATGGTTTTCACCCTGCCCATACCATGACCATACCCAACCGCACCCGCATTTTGATTGTCGACGACCAGCGCCTGATGCGCGAAGGATTGCGCACGCTGCTCGAACTGGAAAACGACTTTGAAATCGTTGGCGAAGCGGGCGACGGACAGATGGCGCTCGATGCCGTCGCAACCCATCACCCCGATGTCGTCTTGATGGACATCCGCATGCCCAGGATGGATGGCGTAGAGGCCACGCGTCGCCTGCATACGCAAGACCCCGGCATCAAGGTCATCATCCTCACCACTTTTGACGACGAGACTTACGTGTATGAAGGGCTGCGCGCCGGCGCGCTCGGCTACCTGCTCAAGGATCTGTCTGGCGATGAACTGGCGCGCGCCATCCGCACGGTGATGAACGGCGGCGCCTTGATTGAGCCTTCGGTCGCGCGCAAGGTGCTGGCCGAATTTGCGCGGCTCGCGCCGGCACAACAGTCACCCCGCGCCGGACTGGCCGAACCGTTAAGCGAGCGCGAACTAGACGTGCTTAAACTTGTCGCCACGGGTATGAGCAACCGCGAAATTGGCGCGAAATTGTTCATCGCCGAAGGTACCGTGAAGAACTACGTCACCAATGTATTGCAAAAGATCGGCGCGCGCGACCGCACGCAGGCGACGTTACGCGCCAGAGAACTGGGGTTGTTGTGACACCAACGCAACGCATAACGGTGGCTATTTGGTCCAGATAAGCGGGTAGCGCCAGTACAAATGTTGGCGCACAACCGCCCCAGGCAACAGCGTGGCACAGGCGCTCCTCACTTCAGACACGCTGAGGTAATGATCGGTGCGGCCATGCTCATCCCATGCGACGCGTTCTTCCGGCGACTGATGGGTGTCTTTCGCGAACTTCATCAGCGCGTTGCCCACCACCTAGGCGATTTCATACACGGCACCCGTCGACCCTGTGGACTGATACAAATCCAAAACGAGTAACACGCCGCCGGGTCTGAGCATCTCGTCGTAACCCTTCACAAGGTTGAGTGGATAATCGCCATGTGCATCGTGAGATATTGCAAGCCATACTCGACTGTTACCCCGAGCTCGACGTACAGACCTTGCGCGTAATCGACTCCGGTCAGGTCAACATGATCTTGATCGTTAACGAGTCGCTGGTCTTTCGCTTCCCAAAAACAGCGTCGGGGGTGAACCAACTGCTGACAGAGTTAGCCGTGTTGCGTATCATACAGGGGCGTCTACCAATCGCTGTGCCTGAACCTGTTTATATCAGCACACTTTCTGGCTTGCCGGGCAAGGTTTTTGCCGGACATCCAATGGTGTCTGGTGAACCACTGGGTAAACACATAGAAGCGCTCAAAGCGTTACCATCAACACAATTGGATGCCATTGCCGATGACCTGGCAGATTTCATGCATGCCTTGCACGGCATGCCGGTTCCGTCCGATGTGAGTGCGCGCTTGCCCAATCATAGCGTTGGGCGAAAGCAGAACATCTCCGTACTACGCAATCAGGTGGACGACAGTCTTACCGCGCGACTTCTGCCCGAATACGCCTCTCGCGTTTTTGCGCAGTTCGAGCGGTTCCTTGGCGACTCGCACAATTTTGACTTCGCGCCGGCGCTCAGGCATGGCGATCTCGGACCGGGCAACGTGCTGGTGGATCCACACACGTTCCGGTTGAGCGGCGTAATCGACTTCGGCGCTGCCGGACTGGATGATCCTGCTACCGACCTCGGCTTTGTGCTGCTGTGGGGCATGCACCTCTTCGGTGCATCCTTTGCCGAGCGTGTACTCGCACGTTATGGAGCAGATGACGCCTTGCGCACCCGCGCTGGATTCTTTCACATGGCTATTGCTCTCACTGTTGCTCTTGGCGGACTAGAGAGCGGCAATCAAAACGATCTGGATTTTGGTTTGGCGGCGCTTTAAGCCTGCCGCGTTGTCCTAGACGAACAGATACCACTCGCCCAGCCATGGTTGAACGCCATAGTCGCCTGTAATGAAATCGGTGATCATCTTGGTCAGGTTCAGAGCTTTGCTGTACTGAGGGTATTGTTCTAATTCAAGCCCGCGAGCCAGTTCCCTATGATCGACAAGGCTTTCGGCATAATCTACCAGCCCGTCCGTTATCTTGGCGCCTAGCCGTGTATCGCGCAGATAGTGGAAAAGCCACTTGTCATGCGGGTATGGCTTGCGATCCAACAGGTAACACAATGAGCACGCGATCTGCGTAATCTTCGACACGTGTAACAGCACGGCAATCTGATCCCCGCGCTTGAGCGGATGGCGCAACCAATCGAGTGTCAACTGTAACTGCAGGTAGCGATCTCTGACCTCGCGCAGTGGATCATCAAACAGGCTGCCTAATCCGGCATCCAGCGCGTTCTGGTACCTTGATCCCGGGTCGTGCATGATGATGACATTTGAGCACTCCCATACCTGGGGATAATTCCGTGTCTCGAAGTATCCGTTCAATACCTCGAGTGACTCGACATGGTAGTGCCCGATCCACTCGGGTAATGGCATAAAAATGCCATCCTGCCGTGTGGTCAGCCCACGCGCATGGTAATCGGCGACGATGCTGTTGCGCGCCGTGTGATCGGCGTAAAACACGAAATCGATATCAGAATACTGGTCGGAGTTGCCACGCGCGGCGCTGCCTTTGAGGATGAGTGACACATCATTCCAGTAGTGATTAAGTACCGTATGCTGTGACAGATCCTCGCAGTACCCAATGGCTAGTCGTCTCAGTTCTTCACTTCGTTGGGTGATCATGGTTTCCCCGTCTAGTTTGATGGTTTTTCAAGCAATCGCTCTTCGTAAATGCGCCGGATGGTGTCCTCGATATCCGGCTCGCGCACCGATAAATCGCGGATGCGGTAGCGCGCCGAGAGCAGGCTGATCAGCCCGGATGCGCTGATCGTCTCGCGCCCGAAGCTGTAGACCACGCGCGGCCCGTCGCGCTCGATGATGGTCGCGCCGTCCACAGACAAATCGGCAGCAGCGCCTTCGTCTTCGGCAAAATCGACAACCAGTTCGCGCTTGCCGCCGAAACGGTCGCGCAAGGCCGCCAGTTGCCCGTCATACAGCAGACGCCCGTGGTCGATGATCATCACGCGCTCGCACAGCTTTTCGACATCCGACAGATCGTGCGTGGTGAGTAGCACAGTGACGCCGCGCTCGCGGTTGATGTGGCGGATGAATTGCCGGATGCGCTCTTTAGCCACCACGTCGAGCCCGATGGTCGGCTCATCGAGGAAAAGCAGGTCGGGTTCGTGCAGCAATGCGGCGCAGATATCGGCGCGCATGCGCTGGCCAAGTGACAGCGAGCGCACAGGGGTGTTCAGGAACGGGCCAAGTTCCAGCAATTCGCGGAACTCGGCGAGGTTATGGCGAAAACGCTCGCGCGGCACTTTGTACACATATTGCAGCAGTTCCAGCGACTCGATCACCGGCAGGTCCCACCACAGCGTCGTGCGCTGACCGAACACCGCCCCGATGCGCGCCACATACGTCTTGCGCTCGCGCCACGGCACATGTCCATTCGACAGCAACTGGCCTGATGTGGGCACCAGCAAGCCGGTCAGCATCTTCAACGTGGTGGACTTGCCCGCGCCATTCGGACCCAGATAGCCCACCAGTTCACCCGGCTCCACGCTGAAACTGATGCCATCCACAGCACGCACGAGCGTGGACTCCGTCGAAAACAACCCGCGCACCGCCCCCGCCAGCCCACTGCGGTGCTTGTTCACCTTAAAGTGCTTGTGAAGATCGGTAACCGATATGATCGACATGGGAATGAAACGTAAAACGTGAGGAATAGTTTAATTCATTAGTTGCGTAAGTGAGAAGAAGTGTTATGGAGACGACATAGACACTATTCGTCGTCTTGATCACGCCACTCGCTTCATTCACTCCACCTTACGTTTTACGTTCCGGTGCTCTGGTAGTGGCGCATGCCGTATTGCCAGAACGCGAGGGCGGCGAGGAGTGTGGCGATGCCTGCAACCGGCGCGAGGAAGGCGGCAAAGGGCGGTAATCCAAGCGGGTCAGGCTTGCCGAGAAAGTACAAGGCCGGCGCATAGTTCAGAAAGATCGCGGGCAGGATGTAGGTGAAAAAGCGGCGCACCCAGTCGGGGTAGATGTGCATCGGATACGACATCATTTCGCTGCCGCCATACGTGAAGATATTGATGACTTCGATCGAATCGACCGTCCAGAACGTGATTGTCGCGCCGATCATGAACAAGCCGCCGAAAAAACACACCAGACTGGCGATGACGATCGGCAAATATACCAGCTTGGCCGGCGTCCAATTCAGGTTCAGGCTGACGATGGCAAAGGTCAGCACAGCCAGCCCTTGCGCGATGCGCCCCACGCGCCGGATGATGAACTGCGAGCCGAACACCTGCAACGTGGCGCTGATCGGGCGCAGGAGCAGTTGGTCGAATGCGCCCTGCCGTACCTGCCGACCGAAATTGGCGGGATCGAAGCCGCTGAAGAGCATGTCCATGGTGCCAAAGGCGACCTCTACCATGCCATACAGAAACGCCACCTCGGACAGAGTCCACCCGCCGATGCCATCGAAGCGTTGCAGGATCAACGCCAGCGTGATGAACGAGATGAACACTTGAAAGCCAGTAGCCAGTGTGTCCAGCAGGAATGAGACGCGATATTGCAACTGTGACCGAATCTGAACCAGAATGAGGCGGCGGTAGATGTCGAGTGTATGGCGCATGATTATCCGCCCTGAATGACCAGCTTGCGAACGCCGGCGCGCATCACGAGTTGGCAAATGACAAACAGCAACACCAGCCAGAAGGCCTGACTGAGCAACGCGCGGATCAGTTCCGGCCCGCCCAGAACGCCCAGATACACCTCAATGACCGTGTTGATGATCGATGGAAACGGGGTTAGGTTGCACAACGCAACGAACCAGTCCGGGAAGAAACGCAATGGCATCATAAAGCCCGACAAAAACATCGTCAGGCCGAAGGCCAGCCGCCCGATGCCGCGCGCCTCGGGCGACCAGAAGGCGGACAGGTTCACCAGGAAGCGCCAGGAGAAACTGACCGCCCAGGCCAGCATCAGGGCAACCGCCAGCGCCAACCATTGCGCGAGCGTGTTTGGCAGGGTGATATGAAAAAACACGGCATAGGTGAGGATCAAGGGCAGCCCACGCAGGAGCAATTGGTTGATGGCGTTGCCAAAGTCGCGCGCCATCCAGAAGGCGAAATAACTGTACGGCTTGAGCAGATCGGTCGCGATCTCACCGCTGCTCACCGAGTTCATCACGTCATAGCTGCCAAAGATGTTAAGAAAGGAAAGAATAGCCTGGGTGATGCCTGTAAACGTGATGGCGTCCTGGATCGAGATACCACTCACATCCGTGCGCGAGCCGTACAGCGCCATGATCACCGCGGCGCGCAACAGGCCGAAGAAGAAATTCGTCATCAACCCGGCAATCGATGCGGCGCGATAGGTGAGTGCGCGTTGAAAGGCGCGTTTGAACAATTCAAAGAACAGGCGCATGATTCACCCTGCGAACAGACTCCCGGAATTTTCTGCGAATTCCGGGAGTCTGTCAGCCTTTACCTTACGGCGCAAAGCGTTCCCACACAAAGGTATTGACGACCTCAAACTCATGGTCGATGGACCCGTATTCTGCCTGCGCCCACGCGCGCACTTCGGCCACCGTGGGCGGGAACAGTTCCTCGGGCACCTGCCACGTCTGCGACCAGATGCGATTCTCAATGTCAGCGATGACGCGCTGAACGGTGTGGCGCGTGGCCCATGTGGCAGCCATAACTTCATCGCGCCGCATACCATCCGCCATGATGGCCTGCTTGACGTAGTCCACCTTGTTCGCGGCCGGGTGATCCATCGCGTACCCGCGCGCCGCGACGAACGTCTCCCACTGCTTACGCACACGCCGATACGGGGTGTCCTCGCCAGTGGCGTTATGCCCCATCAGGATGATGCCGCGCGGGGACAGCACACGGCGCGCCTCAGCCAGCGCGGCCTGCCAGTTCGGGATCAGGTGAAAGACATGCACGGCGACGACCGCGTCAACCGCGCCGTCGCGCAACGGGATGCGAGTGGCATCGGCCTGCGCCAGCGACGGTGCAGGCAACCCGGCGGGTAATGGCTCGAGCAACCGGCTCATCATGCCGAGCGACAAATCGACGCCCGTCACGCGCAAACCGCTAGCCAGCAGCGGTTTGGCGATGCGCCCGGTGCCGACGCCGATTTCGAGGACGCGCCCGCCCGCGCCAATCAGGGCAGCGGCGCAATTGCCGACCTGCTGCGCGACCTCGGCGGGCAGGCCGCGCGTGTCGTCGTAGAAACTGGCCGCGCGATCAAATGAGATGGAGGATGGTTGCATTCTGGATTAACTCCTACAAGAGAGCTGCGGAGGTTCCATCATACTCCCGCGCGTGCCATCGCCTTCCTATCACGGAACAGTCTTTCATGCAGTAGTCCCTATGCGGCAATAGCGTATCCGCAGATTACACGGATTGTGCAGAAAACCGCATTCCACCAATGTCATTGGCTCTAGTATCTGCGTGAATCTGCGAAATCTGTGGACTTATTCAGCGTACGATTGGGTCATGGGTGTTATCGAGCATGGCTAAGTTACGGAACAGAAACCGCCACACGAAAACCGTTGTTATCGTTGTGACTCGTAGTACCCTTCCTATTACGGCTGGCCGCCGACCGACCTGCACCTTACCGCATGGTATACTGTTGCAAATAATGTGCAGCAACTTGACTTTCCTTGCCTTGAGATCGATGCGCATGCCCGGCGTCCAATAACGCGCGGGTCAAACTGTTGCTGCCATAAGCCTTATGGCACATGTTGGTTGATCGACTTTCTACCGCTCGCGCGAACGCCGGGCGGTTTTTTGTTTCCGGCCACAGGCTCGCGGGTAACCTGTCTCCGGATGAGCGCAACGACAGCCCGCTTCTTGATTGATGCTTGAAATGCGTTTGAGCGGAAAAAGGGATTGGTAAAAAATGTCACCTGAAAACATTCTCGTCTGCGTCGCCTGGCCGTATGCCAATGGCGACCTGCACGTCGGACACGTGGCGGGCGCGTATCTGCCCGCAGATATCTTCGCGCGCTACCATCGCCTGAAGGGCAACCGGGTCGTCATGGTCAGCGGCAGCGATTCGCACGGCACGCCGATTGTGGTGCGCGCCGACAAGGAAGGCAAGACCCCGCGCGAGGTGTTCGAGTATTTCCACGGACGCTTTCTGGAAACGCAGAAGAACCTGGGCGTGAGCTACGACCTGTTCACGCACACCGACACGAAGAATCACCACGCCATCGGCAAACAGATGTTCTCGCGACTGCTGGAAAATGAGTTCCTGTACAAGGCGAAGCAGAAGCAACTGTACTCCGAGACGCAAGCCAAGTTCCTGCCCGACCGGCTGGTCGAAGGCACCTGCCCGATCTGCAACTACGACAAGGCGCGCGGCGACCAGTGCGACAAATGCGGCAATCTGCTGGATGGTACGCAATTAATCAACCCGCGCAGCCGCACCGACGGCAGCACGCCCATCGTGCGCGAGTCAGAGCATTATTTCTTCGATCTGCCCGCCTTGCGCGAAAAGCTGGTCGCCTACCTGGCCGACAAGGGCAGCTACTGGCGCGGCACGGTACTGGACTTCTCGCGCAACTATGCTTCCAATGCCGAACCGCGCGCCTTCACGCGCGACCTGACGTGGGGCATCACGATCCCGCTGCCCGACTCAGAGGGCAAGTGCATCTACGTGTGGTATGAGGCGTTGCTGGGCTACCTGACCGCTACGGTTGAATGGGCCGCGATCACGGGCCAGCCCGATGAGTGGAAGAAGTTCTGGTACGAGCACGACGTTAAGATTTACAACTTCATCGGCAAGGATAACATCCTGTTCCACACGGTGCTGTGGCAGGCCGTTCTGCTCGGCATGGAGCGGTTGGGACAGCCGTGGGATGGCTCAGACGCCGACAAGGTGTTCAACCTGCCCTTCGACGTGCCAGCCAACCAGTACCTGAACCTGGGCGGACAGAAGTTCTCGAAGAGCCTGGGCGTGTCACTGGATGTACTCGATCTGACTACAAAGTACGGCCCCGACCCGGTGCGCTTCTACCTCACGAGCATTATGCCTGAGGCGAAGGACGCTGATTGGAACTGGAACGACTTTGTGCAGCGCAACAATAGCGAACTGCTGGCGAAATGGGGCAACCTGGTACAGCGCACGCTGTCGCAAATCTGGAAAAACTTTGACCAGCGCATCCCGACGCCGGACGAGTTGACCGACGCCGATAAGGCGTTGATCGCGCAGAGCGAGGCGGCCTTCGATGGCATCGGCACGGCGTTAAGCGGCGTACACCTGCGCGACGCATTGGCTGGCGCGATCGAACTGGCCTCGGCCACGAATCAGTACCTCGACCATGAGGCACCGTGGAAGACGATCAAGGTGGACAAGGCGCGCGCTGGAACGCAACTGTATGTGGCTGCGCGCGTGATCGACTCGCTATCGGTGCTGCTGTCGCCGTTTATCCCGTTCACGTGCGAGGCGGTGCATAAGCAACTCGGCTTTACGACGCCGCTGTTCGGCGCGCAATACATCGAGAACATCGGCGGCGCTGGCGACAAGCACGACGTCCTGCGCTACGATGGCGCGGGTGGTCACGGCGAGTGGAAGCCCAGCGCGATCCAACCCGGCCAGCTCCTCGGCGGCGAGCCTAAGGGTCTGATAGCCAAGATTGAACTGGAGAAATAGCCAAAACAACTATTCATTGGAGGTCGAGTGCTTTAGCCGGTTTTCGCCCTTGTCCGACGCGTCTCCCAGCTAAAGCTTCGACCTCCTTTGTTACCTAGAGGCATGGCTTATGTTAGCAAAATGCTCTAGCGTACTCGATATGGAAAAGTCCGGCGCTCTCGTGACCTTATTCAAACATCATCGCTGGGCCAACCTGCGGTTGCTGGATGATTGCGTCTCATTGAATGCCGGCAGCTTGTCGCAAGTGATCCCGGCGCGTATGGCACGATCCAGGCCACACTCGGCCACATCATCAACGATGAGCGTTATTACATCTGGCTCGCGCATGGAAAACTCACCGCGTGGCAGGAGATTCAGACCAATGCCATGAGCGTGGCCGAATTGCGGTTGCTGGCAGAGGAGAATGGCAGACAGTTGATCGACCTGGCCGCGATAGCCGATATCCTGCCGTCGATCGTCAAAGCGGTTGAAGGCGACGAACCGTGGTTCATGCCAATTGGGTCAGTCATCCCGGTTGGAATCATCCTCACACAGGCTATTGTGCATGCCGTCGAACATCGTACCAACGTCACCACTATCTTGGCCAAACTCGGCGTGAAACACAGCGATTTGTCGGCCTGGAACCTGCTGTAGCGCCGCGCGCTTCTGAAACGAACTTCTGGTCGGCACCATCTATGATGATTCCGGCCCAAGAAAGTACAGCGTTTCGATTACCGCACGCGCATGCGATTGTTGCGCGGGTTGTGCTCCACCTCAGCCAGACCGAGCGCCTCGAGCAACGGGGGAAGGTACATGCCAAAGCGTCCGCGCAGTCCCTTCTTCAACCCATACCAACCGCCAACCGGGTTATCCGGCGAGCGCCCCCATGCCTCCACAGTGCCCTCGGCGGCAGGTTTCTGCTCGTCCGCGCTGCCGAGAGGCATCCAGTCGCCATGCGCCTTGAGCATGGCATGCAGATCCTCGATGCAGCACAGTTGATAATGCAGCACAGTCTTTCCCACTACGCACACCAGCACCGGCGGCGTAGCGGTTTCATCGCGATACATCTGATATTCAGACGTACCGCTGGGAGTCTGTAACTGCCACGGGTTTCCTTTCGTGCCTTCGCCAACAACCCTCGGAAGATTCTCTGACATGAGTTTTCCTTCTGCAAGCAACTCACCGATTACCCATTCGATCACTCACGCCAGTATAGTGCATACAATTCTCACTTCGCTGATACCCGGCTGGTCAACCGCCCGTGTGAAGAGGTGATTCGGGCAAAGCACAATCAGAACGCGCGCCACAACGTCGCGCCGATGTACCGCTCAACGCCAGTCGCCGCGTCGTTGAAGTAGTAGACGGTCACGATCACGCCATCGTCGCGTTGAACGCAGCGCGGGTAGCCCATATCACCGTTCGCGCCATCGTCGCGCAACACCAGTTCATCGCCCCACGTCATGCCATCGTCGCTGCTCAGGCGCGCGCACATGCGATACGGCGCGGCGCGCACGCCATAGGCCAGGCACAACCGATCATCGTGGAGGCGGATAAACGCAGGCGGGTTGCTTGGCGCGAGCGCCGGAATGGGATCGGGCAACTGCTGCCACGTCAACCCATCATCGCCTGACCGATACGCTTGAATGCTGCTGCGAGTCCTGTCGGGTTGCGCACGCAACGCCACAAGCATGTGACCATTAGGCAGGCGCACCGAGGCAGGCATGATCACAAAGCCCTCTTGCGGCTCCGGCCCGATCCACGCGACCAGACGCCAGGTTCTTCCGCCATCGGTCGTGCGCGCGCAAAAGGGGCGTCCCTCGCGCCCGTTCTGTTTGGCCGCGGTGAGGAAAAGCGTGCAGTCAGCGCGCCTGTTCACAAGGTAGTCAGTGCGTGCGCCGATGCCCTGCGTAACCATATCGGGTAGCCGATACGGACCAGCCCACGTATGCCCGCGATCGGTCGATGTCCAGAACCGCGACGGGCCGACGTGAAAACTGGCATGGCTGAATGTCATCACAAAATCCGGGTGCGTAAAATCAATGCCGCCCGGACACGGTTGTGCCTGTGCGTGCGGCGTGAGCAACACGCCGGCATTCTCGACCGGGTTATCCAGCGCGTCCGGAAGCGTATCTTCAAGCGCCCACGTCTCGCCGCCATCGCGGCTGCGCGCAAACACCTTGCGAATCGGCTGCTGCCAATCAATCGTATGGCCGGCCTGTTCCTTGTAGGCACCGGACTGAAACCCGACCAGAACCTCATCGCCCCAGCGCCAGATGCCGTGGTTGGCCGGCCAACCGCCATAACGCCCCGGTTCGTAGTAGACCTGAACGTGTTTCAAGACTTCAAACGTTGTTGACGATGGGGACTGTAACAGGGATGACTGGTTGTGCATAGTTTCTTTCGGTCGGGCCGCCCATTCGACGCCGCGGCAGACTATTTCATTTTGGTCTGTTCTTTGCTGAGCGCCCACAGGCGTTTGGCTGCATCGGCATCCTGCGCGGCTGCTGATGACGTTACGGCGCGTTTGTTATCGAAATACTTGCCGGTGACCCCTTCGACCTCGGGCGATGACGCCAGGTAGATACTCGTCTCGGCGCCTTTCTCCGGCGAACGCGCCATGATGCGTTGCATGATTTTCATCCCCACGCGCATCACGCCGCTGTTGTTCGCCCCAAAACCGGTCGCCACGAAACCTGGATGCAAGGCATTGGCCGTCACGCCAGTGCCTTCCAGCCTGCGCGACAGTTCGACGGTAAATAGTACATTCGCCAGTTTGGAATGGCTGTAGGTCGACCATCCGGAGTACTTGCCGGCAAAACCGGTATCATCGAAGTTAATCCCGCGCGCGCCGACATGTGCGCCAGATGACACGTTGACGATGCGCGCCGGCGCGCTTTTCTTGATGACATCGAGCAACAAATCGGTGAGTAGGAAGTAATTCAAGTGATTTAGCGCCCACGTCATCTCGATGCCTTCGCTGGTCATCTGGCGCGTCGCGAAATAACCGCCGGCATTATTCACCAGCACATCAATGCGCGCATACTTGCTCTTGATCTCATCGGCCAGCTTGCACACCTGCGCCTGAACCGACAGATCGGCGATCAGAAACTCGACCGCTTGATTGCCCGTGGCCGCCTTGATGCGAGTTGCCGTCTCACTACACTTGGCGCGATTGCGCCCCACGCCAACGACCGTTGCGCCCATATTGGCCAGCACCTGTGCAGTCATTTCACCAATGCCATTGGTGGCCCCAGTCACGATGCAGGTCTTACCTGCCATTTGTGTGTTCATCTTTATTCTTCTTTACCGCAGTACCTTGCGGCCATTGCCCTAACAATACACCCACAATCCATCACGACGATGTCTGTCATCATGGCAAGATACAGTTTGTAGTTTTCCTATACAAATATTATACATGTCATAGCAACAACCGAGAAGCCGCAATATGATGAAACGGCATTGATGCCCATACAGAGGCTATCATAAGCCTGTTTTTCTTGCAGAAAATCAGTGTTATGGTATAGTCTGATTGTTTGAAGACGGTAAAAAGGTTGTGTTTGTCCGGTGAGTGTTGGCTTATTGTGATGTGTTAAGAGTCGATGTTGTATGTGCTAGGTATGCGAAATGCTTAATAAATTGAAACGCATTTTCTCTCCCCTGCATGGGATGCTGAATACACCCCTCATAGCTCCTATAATCAAAGACCGTTCACTGTCACTAGTGATCACATGCGCGTGTGCAACACAAATTACTCTGTTTGCACTTACTGGTCACGGCTGGCAGTGTCCCATCAAAGCCACCTTGGGGATACCTTGCCCCGGATGCGGTCTCACTCACGCGACACTCGCGTTGTTCCAGGGAAACTGGCAAAGCGCCCTCAATGAACATGCCTTTGCCCCTTTTTTCATTCTTGGTCTTGTGGTTATTGCAGTCGGATGTCTATTGCCAAGCGGATATCGAAACATGCTGGTAAAACTCGTTACTGCAATGGAGCAGCGCACGGGTTTCATGGCATGGTTTCTGATTTCGCTGATGGTCTACTGGGGAATACGACTGTTTATATCAGCACAGGTTTAGACACAATTCTGTCAAACCGTTTTAAATCAGCTTCATAGATAGGAGAATAGAAATGCAAATTGTCGTACTTATACTGGGTCTCGTGGATCTCGTCCTTGCTATTATGGTTCTCATTAAGCTCTTCCAGAAAGAGGGTGTGCTCAAAGGCATTCTTGGCCTGATCTGCATGCTATACACCTTTATCTGGGGTTGGATGAAAGTGAAGGAAAACAACAACCGCAACATTATGCTCATATGGACGGTTGTGATTGTCCTTACGATTGTGGCAAGTGCTCTGCCTCAGTAATTATCATTCTTGCAGGTATCAGCGAGACAGCTCCCCAGACAGACACTGTCTCACTTAAAAAAGGCGCATGCTGGTAAACCAGTGTGCGCCTTTTTGGTTTCAGAACATTTACTGGTCTGTCTGACCAATATCATCGTGCGCCAAGCCGAACTGAGCCTAGCGCACGCTCTTTGCAGTACAACTACCTTGGAACAAAAGGGTTAGTTCCCATCCACATAGATATACCAGTTGTCATCTATCGGCGTGTACCATGGTAATTCACCATGCGCATGGTCTGTGCTGCTGACCACCGTTCCCGGTGGAAAGGGTGGCTTCATGGCGTAGGTATATCCCATGGAAATGCCGCTCACGCTGAGACCACTGGAATAAACCTCAAGGATGAACTCATCATCAAGGAGTTGCGTTGATTTCAGGCCAAGAGTCTTGGATAGCCGCACATACTCGGCGCATTTGCTGGTATCGACACGATCAACCTGAGCCCGGTCTTGTCTGATGCAGGTGCCATCCGCATATATGAGCCAGAACTCATTCTCCTGTTGAAGCATATGGACGAATTGGTTGAACTCGGTTTTGTGCTGGGTGTAATGATCAATCAGTTGCTGATCGGTAGGAGTTCGAACACCAGACATCAATTGCCAATACAAGAAACCACAAACACCTGCGATCAGTGCAATCATCACGACAAGAGAAAGAAGGCACCCCCTGATATGGTTCTTCATGGTGCAATAGAACCTTGCTGCATTTGAACACTTTACGAATGCAAGCGAAGGTTTCTGCAAAGGGCATGCGCCTCGCAGTGCAGATGCAAGGCGCATATGGTTATCTTCTCTTACGCAATACTCATAGCATAGGCCTTGGCAAAAGGCACACCGATCTCGGTCTGCCACTGGCCTGCGGCCCACAACATACCGCGCTCCATCATCTGCTGCGCCGGCGGCATAGCCAGGATGTCGGCGTGATGACCGAGCGAGGTGTAGAACACGCGCCCCTTGCCATACAGCTTCGTCCACGTCACAGGCATGACCGTGTCGTTATAGTCCTCAAACGAGGTCGTCGCCATCACGCGGATGGCGGGGTCGACGTGCATGTAATACTTCTCGCTGCGCACCTCAAAATCCGTCAACCCCTCGGTGATCGGGTTCTGCTCGGTAATGTTGACCGTGTACAGGCGGCCATCGTTCAGCGGATGCGCCACCCACTGCCCGCCGGTCATGAACTGCCACTCAGTTTCCTGGCGAAATGCGTCGCACATGCCGCCATGGCAACCCGCGATGCCCACGCCGCTCTTCACCGCTTCGACCACGGGATTGAGCTGCTCGCGCTTGATGCTGCCCATCGTCCACACCGGCACGATCAGGTCAAGCTTCTTCAGCTTCTCGCCATCAAGAAACGCGTCGAGTGTGTCAGACATCTCGACCTCGAAGCCATTGCGCTTGAGCGCCGCTTCGCACAACTGTGATACCTGAACGGGTTCATGCCCATCCCATCCGCCAAATACGATCAATGCTTTCTTCATGTTGTATCTCCTGCGTGGTCTTTGCGCCACGTATATCGTTGGTTGCGGGTCGACGATGAGGTTAGTCGCGCCAAATCCGACCCTTTCATGATTGTAGCAACGATGGCCATAAATGTATGGCAAAACGACGATGCATGGCCTGTCATCCCATGTATTGACAGCCAGTTCCGCCATCGGTATGGCTGCCTATTTACCGCAGATATAGCGTTATAGTGTGATCTTTACGTAATTATTCATCTGCTTTTCGTGTGTAGGCATATAATCTCGTCCACTTCGTACAGTAACGAGTTAACAGGGAGACAGGTTTCATGAGTCATAGTCTTTTATTGACAGGGGCGACAGGGAATACCGGACAAGTGATCGCGGAGGAACTCAAACGGCGCCTTATTCCGTTTGCGGCCATGGTGCACAGCGAAAGACGCAAGGCACAATTGGCAGCGGCAGGCATTGAGTCGGTCATGGGCGACTTCGATAATCCCGAAAGTATGGAGCGCGCCCTGGAGGGTGTCGAGAAGGCCTACCTCGTGTGCACACCGGACGAGAAGCTCGTTCAGCGCGAGACCGCCTTCATCAATGCTGCCAAAAAGGCGGGCGTCCAGTTGATCGTCAAATGCTCCGCCCTGCTGGCAGGCCCTACCGCCGAGACGCAAAACCTGCGCTCGCACGGCGTCGTCGAAGAAGCGTTGATCAAGTCGGGCATCGCCTATACCATCCTGCGACCCACCGGCTACATGCAGACATTCACCCTCTTCGGCTGGGACATGATTCAGAAGGCCGGCGTCATCTCGATGCCCGCCGGCGACGGACGGATGGCGATGGTGGATGTGCGCGATGTAGCCACTGTGGCCATCAAGGCGCTCACCGAACCAGGCCACACAGGCAAGGCCTACGACATCACCGGCGCCGAAGCATTTAACCTGTACGAGATGGCCAGCGATCTGCAAAAGGCGCTGGGACACTCGGTCACCTATCTACCAGGCAACGAGCAGCAACTAACGATGGTGATGCGCGTCCTCGGCGTCCCGCCCACGCCCAGTGAACATGTGATCAAGATCTTTCGCATGCAGCGCGAGCACCGCATCGAGATGATTCACACCACGTTGCAGGAGCTTGGCATCACGCCCATCACCTACGCTCAGTTCGCGCGCGATCTGGTTGCAGGGCGCACCGGCGGCGGCAACTCGTTCCAGCCACCAGACACTTTCATGGTGCGACTCATGAACGCCATGATGCCGACCATGATGAAGATGCAATTGGCATTCAGCGGAGCGAAGAAAACGGGCTAAACAAGCAAAACGGCATATCATCCGCCATGATGAGGCGCAAAATGGTATCGGCGTAGTACTCCACCCACGCGCCAGTCGCATTGACCAGGTCGAGCACATCCACAGTGAGATGCTGTAATTCGTTCAGTCTGTATCACATTCTAATAATGTCTTACATTCTAAAAATGTAGGAATAGTATTGCGTGTAGTATACTCGTGAATATGGCAGACACCCTGTTGGAAACTTATGTGACAAGCAAGGGACAGGTCGTTATCCCATCCTCCGTACGGCGGAAATTCGGAATCATCGAAGGAACCCGGCTGCGGATTGAACTCGATGAAGTGCATCACCGGATTGTTCTGATCCCGATTACACGCGGTTATATTCATAGCATTCGGGGCAAGTACAAAGGCAAGCATCTACTAGCTGCGCTGGCGGCCGAGAAAGCGTTAGAGAAGGAGAAATAGCATGCCTGGCCGCGTTAAAGGGATTGTGCTTGATGCTTGGTCTGTCATGGCTTACCTGCAGGATGAACCTGCCGGCAAGACCGTCGCAGATATTATCGCCGACACTCACGAGAATGGCGGCAGCGTATTGATGACTGTGGCGAATGCAGGCGAAGTCTGGTACATCCTGGCTCGAGAGGTGTCCGAAGTAGAAGCGGAGTCCAGTATCGCCGACCTGCTGAGTATCGGCGTCAAACTAGTGGATATCGATTGGGAGCTGACTCGGATCGCAGCCAAGTTCAAGTCACGCGGGCGAATGTCCTACGCCGATGCTTATGCGGCAGCGTTGGCGAAACAGCAAAAGTATGAGTTGGTGACTGGCGATATGGAATTCTCTGCGCTGGATGGAGAAGTGAAAATCCGTTGGCTGACAAACAAGTAAATACGCGCTAGAGCGCCGTGTACACCAGACAATAGCTGTGATCGTAGCCGTAGCCGTATTTATCCCAGCACATGATCAACTCGCCTTGAAAACGCAGTACTTGTGAAACTTCGTGCGCCACATCCCAGGCTAAAGTCGTCACCTGCCCATCCCGCTTGAGATTGGCAACTTCAATGACAACAGTTCCGGCTTGTTTCATACGCTTACGAAGCTGGGCGTAAATGCTGCGGATATCATTAAGGTAGGAACCATATCCTTTGCCTTTGGCCTGATACGCGCTGAATGGGTCTTCCAAGTCTTCCTTGTTCATGTAAGGTGGCGACGTTATCGAAAAGTCGATGGCTGGTAGATCCATGTTTTCCAAGAGGCGCGAGTCACCGTGGATCAAGCAGTCCGGTCGTGCCAGTTTACTCCGCGCATACTCGACTCGGTCACGATTCAGTTCCACGCCGAACGGAATGCGCCCCATGCGTTCAGCTACGATGAGCGTCGTGCCATACCCGGCAAACGGATCCAGAACAATATCGCCAACTTGTGTGTATGCTTTCAGGAAATGCTCGACCAGGCTTTCCGGATAGCGCACATCATCCGCTTTGAAAACCGAGGGCAGTTCGTCTGCATGCGAGAGTTCGAGTGAAAGGTAAGATCTCATAGCAACGCTGCAATACCCATGCTCAACTCGCCCACTTCAGCAACGCTTCCAGGTTAATGGCGCTTTCCCACGGGCGGCAACGCGTGCCTGCTGGCTGGTGATCGACGTAGTACTCCACCCACGCACCGGTCGCATCGACAAGGTCGAGTGTCTTGCCAGCGAGCGCGTCTGCAGCGGGATGCCTCAGTTCGGTCAACGCATACAAGAGAAAGCCATAGTCGTACCCGACCGCTATCCCGCGCGCATCGTCGGGACGCGACGGCAGCAGCCCGGTGCGCTGATACGACGCCACAATATCTTCGACCAGCGGCCACAACGCCGTGGCGCTCAACAGATCGGAGCCAAAATACAGCGGCGTCAGGCTGACCGATTGCAGTGTATAGGTGCGCGGCACAATCAAGTCATAGTCGCCCTGCGCCAGACATGCGGGGCACAGGTAGCGCCCATTGGCGCTGCGTTCGGTCCACTCGATATACCGAAAACGCCCCTCGGCCATACACCGTTCGCACACGCCGTGGCGAAAGCGCGGCATAGCGTCGGGCAGGCTGGCGCGCACAGGCTGATTCGTCGCCAACCGCCCGTCATGCCAGAAATGGGTTCGATACGCCGTTTTGACCAGCGCCAAAACAGACCGCTCGGTATCGATTTTGCTCTCAGGCCACAGGCGCAGCTGCCCCGCAAACGCAATCAGGCGCTCGCCTGAATCGATGAATAACAACGTCGATTCGGCAGAGCCATCATTGAGCGCGCTGCGCGGCAAAATCCCGCCCGCCACGTAGGTCTCATCGCCATTGAAAGGCAACATGCCATCGATCAGGTGGCGTTTCTGCGCCTCGTATGCCCACGCCAGCAGCGGGAAAATCTCAGCCGTGAATTCGACGTCGCCCGTCGCCTGCTGCAAGTCACACGCCTGGCGGATCAGGTAGCCCGTAATCTCAACTTCGTCGTTTTCGTGGACATGAAAGGCACCATCGACGCCAGCCGCCTGGGCGTTCTGGATACGGCCATGGCGTTGCCAGATGCGCCAGTAATATTCAAGAATGGCTTTGGCCGCTGCCGTGTGTCCGGCTGCCAGCAATCCGCGCGCCACGCCATATTGATCACGCACGTAGCACAGGTGATAATTGTGTCCGGCCAGCACGCCGCCCTCAGCCGACTGCTGCGCCTTGATCAACACACTCACATCATCGACCGCTCGCAACAGTCGCTCGCGCTGCATGCCGGCGCTGCGATATGGCAACCGCGCAGAGATGTCACCGCGACTGCGCGTGAAGGTCTGCCAATATGCCTGTGTCCGTGTTAACAGGCTTTCGCCCGGCAATGCCAACACCGCGGCAATGTTCTCGATCGTTTGTGGGTACTCCGGTCCACCCGCGATATACAACCAGGATTCACCCGCGCCAAACGTTAAGGTGGCACCATCGGGATGCCGACGCTCCAACACGTCGCCACGCCATGCCACCTGGTACACCACGCTGCGCGGATAGGGATAGCGGCTGTAAAACGGCGTCCCGGCTGCGACCTCGCACAACACGCCACGCGCGCCGTGGGTCAGCAGTAGTGAGTTATCCACTGCCGTGCATGCCACGCCCAACGTCAGGCGCAAGGTAATGGGCGCACTCGACCGTATGCGGCGCACCAGGCAGGGCAGGTCGGCGTCGACGAAATCGGTCATCTCGGCCACGGGCATGTCATCAGCGTATAGTTGGTGCGTCCAGATGGCGGCGCCGGGTTCACGGCGCGACTCTGATCGAAGAGGGCGCCCCGGCGTGTCGGCATCAAGCGTGATCGCGCCCAGCATGGGGCTGCTGTATGGTGGGCCGAACACCTGAATGATGTCGGGGCCTTGCTCATAGGCGCACAGGCGCCCGTTACCGAGACAATGAATTCCTAATACACTATGATTAGTAGACTGCGCTTCCATCAGTATTCACCGTCATCCTGCGTCCAGCAACAGCCACGGTAGCCGTTGTAGCCAACTGGCGTTGATATGCTTCACGCTCAACCAGCAGCTTATCACAATCTCCATCCATCTGCTGCTTCTTGGCGATCTGAGCATGGGTAAACAGCCAGGCATTAAACTTAGGTAACAATGGCAGCACCCGTAACCCACAACCTATCGATCCGCATCAGTGAGTTTGATACCGCATTATTGCCGGCAGATTCACGAGACACGTCTACAGACCAGTTTCGCGCAGCTGCGCGTGCCTATGTGCTTCAGTGTATGCGCCACCTGGGTGGAAACTCCCTGATAAAGGTGGATGGCGACGAGATCGCCGTAGTCTGGACGCAGACATCCAAGAAGCATGATCAGCTTGAACGGATCATTGAAATGTTACGCAACGGCAATCAAACAGAATCCATCGTGCTTCTGCAACTGCTGCGGAGTGAGTTGCCGGATAACGAAGGCATCCTGTATAACCTCGGCATGGTGTTGAGTGACACTGGTAAACTCGACCAGGCCGTGAAGCACCTGCGCCATCTGCTGGATAAGGTTCCCGGTCACGTCAAAGCACGAATTGCACTTGGCGTCGCATATACCCGACAGAACAAGCTTGATGACGCAGTTCAGGAATTGCAGCGTACCGTGCGTCTTGATCCGAAGAATCCGTATGCGCAGCGCAATCTTGGCGCACTGTTGTGTAAGCTTGGCAGACATGAGGAAGCACTGGCGCCTTTACGTGTAGCGACTGAACTCTATCCTGGTGACCAACGTGCCTGGTATGGACTGGCTCAGGCGCTTGAGAAAACAGAACGCGTGTCAGAAGCCCATGATGCTTACACCAAGGCGATTGAATTGGGCACGCACACTGACATCGCTGAGCAGTCGCGCAAGGCACTGACGGCTGCGGTATCAATGCATAAGACACACAAATAGAGCAACTTTTTAAATCTCGATATCGGTAATAGACTTAAATCCTGTTTCGGGGGGTTATTTATCCCACAGGAGGTTAACAGACAGGGACTGGTGACCACAATCACGGACATCATCCGCAGTGTCAATTCACGAGATATCAGATATCACTGACGAATACAGAGCGATCACAATCGCGTTGTCGATCCGGTGGGGATCAGTTGTATGATCTTATTCGACCCATCCTTTGCCGGCACAATCGGCAGGGGAGGCGCATATCAACTCCCTGAAAATACAAAAACGGTACATTCTTTCAAATGAACACGATCGAAGTCGAAATCACACATGGAAAGATAACGGGCACTCAAAATGCAGACGTCAATGTCTTCAAGGGGATTCCCTATGCCGGAAGGGTTTCCGGCGACAGAAGATTTCGCCGACCTGCTGAATTGAAACCCTGGTCAGGAGTACGAGACGCTCTGCAGTTGGGCGCACCTGCCATCCAGCCCCCCAGGTCGAACGAGCCGGAACCGGCGGAGGATTGCCTTTTCCTTAACATCTGGACGCCTGCCAATGACGACCAAAAGCGACCGGTGATGTTTTACAACCATGGCGGAGGATTTGTGATTGGCTCAGGAGGAGCTGGCATTCAGGATGGAGCCAATCTGGCCCACAATTTCGATGTCGTTGTGGTACAAACGAATCATCGCTTAGGCTTGCTGGGTTTTCTTTATCTTGACGAGCTGGCTGGATCGGACTATGAAGGATCGGGGAATCAGGGCATCCTCGATATTGTCACGGCGCTGGAATGGGTGAACAAGAATATCAGCGTTTTTGGCGGAGATCCAGACAACGTGATGATCTTTGGCGAATCGGGCGGGGGCGCAAAGACATCCTGTTTGTACGCAATGCCTGGAGCTACGCCTTTTTTTAATAAGGCCTCGA
>CAIQQO010000336.1 GCA_903873965.1 uncultured bacterium | reverse complement strand
GCCGTGAACGGGACAAGCGGCATAGAGATCGCATGCGCATCGCACCCGGATGTGATCCTGCTGGACATTAATCTACCTGATATGGACGGTTTCGCTGCACTGACAATCCTGCGCACTAACACCAGTACAGCGCATATCCCAGTCATAGCCATCAGCGCCAATGCCATACCACACGATATCAAGAAGGGACTGGAAGCAGGATTCCTCCGCTATATCACCAAACCGATCAGGCTCAATGAGTTCATGAATGCACTCGATGTGGCGTTGGGAAATGGCGAGTGAGAGCCTTCTAAGTAGATTGTCAAAATTTCTTTATCCCGACATCATCAACTGTCACCGGAACAAAACAGAAACAATCTATGACAACCCATTTAGAGCAATACTTATGATCAGTTTATCAGACATTCTGTACGGCAAAATCCTTATTGTTGATGATCAGGAAGTCAATGTTATATTGCTTAAACGGATGCTCCATGGCGCCGGCTATGTTGACATCACCTCCACCACAAACCCTTACGATGTTTACGAGCTCCATCTCAAGAATTGCTACGACTTGATCTTGCTCGATCTTCAGATGCCTGGCATGAACGGATTCCAGGTGATGGAAGGCCTCAAAGTGATTGAGCAAGATGGCTACCTGCCGGTACTTGTCATTACCGCCCAACCTGATCACATGTTGCGCGCACTCACGGCCGGCGCGAAGGACTTCATCGGCAAACCCTTTGAGTTGGCGGCGGTACTGGCACGCGTCCGCAATATGCTGGAGGTGCGTCTATTACACAAGGTGTTGCGCAATTACAGCAGCGAGTTGGAGATCAAAGTGCGGGATCGTACAACGGAACTGCGAGTAAGCTACATAGAATCTCAGTTAACGATGATGCGCGCCTTGGAATACAAAGATGAGGACATCGGCAACCATGCGCACCGCATCAGCCACTACTGCGAGGCACTTTCTGGTTTACTCAACCTCGGTGAGGCGTTCACCGAAATGATCTTGCTGGCAAGCCCCATGCACGATGTTGGGAAAATAGGCATCCCCGACTATATACTGCTCAAGCCAGCACCCTTAACGCCGGATGAGTGGAAAGTGATGCAAGGGCATGCCTTGATAGGATCGAGGATCATCGGCAAAAGCCAGTCACCCTTTCTTGAAATGGCCGCCGAGATCGCGCTAAATCACCATGAGCGCTGGGATGGTGGAGGGTATCCGAATGGCAAGCGCAACGACAGTATCCCACTTGCGGCTCGGATTATGTATATTTGCGATATCTATGATGCGCTCCGAAGCAAGCGACCCTACAAACCGGCGCTCGATCATCTCAGTACCATGGATATCATCACAAAGGGTGATGGCCGCACTCAGCCGGAGCATTTTGATCCGGTTATTCTAGCGGCATTCAAACAAAATCATCAATTATTCCGCGATATTTGCGAGAGTAATTAGGAACGGACATTGCTGGTTCATTTGCCTCATGCACAACGCCAATTTCACACACAGAGTCGTTGCGTGGACTTGCGGACAATCAGTTCTACCGGGAGAGTGATGTGACGCGGTGCACCAAATCTGCCATGCACGGAATCCATCAACAGCTCGGCAGCGCGCTGACCTTTCTCCTTGATCGGCTGATGCACCGTTGTGAGTGCAGGGCGCATCAGCCTGCTGGCTTCAAGATCGTCGAAACCTACGACCGACAATTGACCGGGGACATTGAGCCCGTGTAATTGCGCTGCCTCAATAATGCCATAGGCGATGACATCACCGAGTGTGAGTACAGCCGTCGGTCGCGGCGCGAGTTGCATCAAACGTGTAAACACCTCGATCCCGCCGGCCAGGCTGCAATTGGCTTCGAGACAATGGATGCCCCGGCTCTGAATGGTTAAGCCCACTTCCTTGAGCGCGGCGCGATAACCGTCGAAGCGGTGCTTTATCGTACCAAGATACTGGTCAATGGCGACTGTGCCATACGTTTCAAAAGACACGATCGCAATATCGCGATGCCCAAGCTTGAGCAGATGCTGCATCGACAGGCGCGCACCTTCAAAGTCATTGATCGTGACGGACGCCACGTGATCCGGCACATCCCAGTCAATCATGACATATGGCAGATTGCGCTGTCGCAACGCGCGCACCACTTCGTCCTCATGGTCAAGTCCGGTCACAATGCAACCATCGATGAGCGCAGCATAGGTGGCATCGAGCAGCGACCCGCGCATGGGGGGGATGACCATGAGCGACATACCTTCAATGTTGCACACCTGCCCAATCCCGCGCAGCAACTGGGCAAAGAAGGGGTTGTTAAAAGCATCGACGATAGTCTGCGGCACAATCACGCCGAGCGCATTGGTGCGGCGTGTGTTCAGACTGCGCGCGATGGGATTAGGTGCATAGCCCAACTGCCGGGCGATGCCCAGTATGCGCTGCGTGGTTTCGCTCGAAAGCCGTCCGGGCATGTTAAAAGCGAATGACACCGCCGTCTTGGACACACCGGCTTGTTTGGCAATGTCGTTGATGGTGACGCGGCGACGCATGTGCTCAATCACCATTCCCGTTGGCGGAACCACATCGTTTTCTGTTGTTTTGCTTAAGAGTCGTGCCATATCAGGTCTATGCCTTAGCGAGTTACTATCCAGAAGGGGCATGTTCTGCCTGCTAAGGCCATGCCTCTACTCCAGATCATAGCAAACCGACTGCGTTCTTATGCCGTGATTGTAGCAGTAGGCACGCTCTATAAGCGGAAACCCCGCTATTACGGCAGCGGCACGGGTGTAGGCGTCGTAGTCGCTGTTAACGTCGATGGCAGCGGTGTATGAATTACATCTGTAGGCGTTGAGGCATACGATGTAGGAGTCGTGACGGCGACATCTGTTGGCGTGGCGGACGCAATCACAGTAACAGTTATTTCTGGCGTCGCGCTCGGCGCAGTCTCGGTAACTGTCGGCGCCAACTCCGTTGCTGTCGGGCGCGGCGTGCGCGTTGCTGTCGGGCGCGGCGTGCGTGTTAATGTCGGGCGCGGTGTGCGCGTTAATGTGGCGCGCGGCACCCGCGTGGGTGTTCTTGTCGAGCGCGGTGTATTCGATGGTGCAAGGCTGGCTGTCGCTCGTGACGATCGAGGTGCCAACGTCCCGGTGGTCATTGGCGCTATGTCGGCAGGCGGCGTGGTTTCTGGAACAGTCGCCGTTTCAGTATTCTCAATGACCTGAAAGTATGAATTGGCCGTGAGTACTGGTGTTGGTTGCTTCGTACTCGTTGAGGTAATAGTAGAGGCGCTGTTCACGCTTTGCAGTTGCCCATTGGACGTTTGACCAGGCAGCAACTTCACGGCGCCGACCATACCCAGCGTGATGGCGAGCAACCACGTGGCGGCGATGAGAGCAGGTTTGAACCACATGGCTGAAGCGCTGCGGCGCGCAGACAAGCTAATCGCTTTCTCAAACGCATCCACGAAATCAACAGCCGTTTTGGGGCGCTTGAGCGGGTCCTTATCCAGCACCTGCATGACAACACTGCCCACCGGGCGTGGTACTGCGGGATTAACGTCACTCACATGGCGGGGTTTGGCATCCATGTGCATGCGGGCAATGGCAATTTCATTATCGGCCTCGAAGGGGTGACGTCCAGCCAGCGCATAGTAGACCATGATGCCAAGTGAATAGATGTCCGACGCCGGCGTCAACTCTACAACACCCCCGGCTTGTTCGGGCGACATGTAGAACACCGAGCCCACGCGCGCTGTCGTGGCCGTGTAGGCTGTCCAGCCAACCTTTTTAGCCACCCCGAAATCGCCCAGTAATGCATGGCCGTTGGTGCGGATGAGGATGTTGCTGGGTTTAACATCACGGTGAATCACGCCGTGCGCATGGGCAAAGTTGAGCGCCTCGGCAACCTGCTTCAATATGGGCAGCAAATCATTCGGCGAAAGTGTCCCTTCACGCCCTAGGCGACGGTCGAGTGACTCACCCACGATGTAGTCCATGACGATAAAGGGCACTTCGTCTTCCACACCCCAGTCCAGCACGTTCACAATGTTAGGATGCTTCAGGCGCAAGTTACCTTCCATCTCAAACCGGTTGCGCGCTGTTGTATCTGATGCCAGATGAATAGCCAGCACTTTCAGAGCTACCAGATTGCCATTTGGCGCCGTAGCGCGATAGACCGTAGCCATACCGCCATGGCCGATCTCGACAAGATCCTTATAGGGATATAGTGTCAGCATCAGAACTTAATAACGCGAACGCAGTCAACTCTTCTTCTGAGGATTATCTACGCAAATTCTAAACCAACAAGGCACAAGTCCATTGCGAGAATAGCGTAGTTATAATCACACAATGTCTAACGCTCTAGCCAACTTCGCCGTGACTTCGCCTTTCCTGCTGGCCATTTTGATCGCCAATCATGGAGAACGCAAATACTCATGGCGGGTTGCCCTGTATATCTACCTCATGCTGTTGAATAGCGTCATGATCGTGCTGGGATTTGGCAGTATCGTGGCAGGATATCTGGCCCATCAGCCCGGCCTGGTGGTCAACATGCCGTCATCTTTCGCAACCATTGACTTGGCAGGAGCGGGAGCGACATTGATGATTGCCGGCACTATCGCCATGTTGGTGCTGATACCGAGTGTAAGGCGACTGGCAGCACGACTTATCCCCATCGACTCGACATCGGTCGTGCATGCAACGGCTCTGTCGTTGACCGCCACAGCCATCGGCTTCAACCTGTTCAGCATGACCATCAACCGTCTGCTGCTGACGCCCGAGAGAATAAACCAGTTACAGCAGACCAGCGAGGACATCTACATCGGCTCTCTGGTGTTTCCGTTGCTGGTGCTCTCTCTGGCAGCCTTGCTTAGTGTGGGCTGGCTGACGCGCCGGTCGTGGGGTGAAGTCGTGGAACGACTTGGATTGACGGCGCCGACAACGCGGCAGCTGGGGCTGGCAGCTGTGGTCACCGTGGGATTGATGGTGCTTGCCATCGGGACAGGTCTTCTGTGGAAGCAGGTGGACCCAAATGGGATGAAGGATGTGGATAGCATCATGTCGGCCTTGATGAACGACGTTAAAGGCGTCAACGGAGCGTTAGCCATCGGGATCACGGCGGGTATCGGTGAAGAACTGTTTTTCCGCGGCGCGTACCAGAAACGCATGGGGATACTGCTGACCGCGTTATTGTTTGCTTCATTTCACACGCAGTATTTCATCTCAATTGCCACTTTGTTGGTCTTTGTCATCGGGCTGGTGCTGGGCGTGTTGCGCCAGCGCACGTCACTGACGATCTGCATTCTGGTGCATTTCTCATATAACTTCATCAGCGTACTGCTCGGTTCGTGATATAAAAGACGCATGCCAACTGTTGCCTATCAGGGAGAACCCGGCGCTTATAGCGAACAAGCCGCGATGGATTATTTCGGCTCTCAGACGACCCCGCATCCGCGTCCGACGTTTGAAGCCGTCTTTGCCAGTGTCACGAACGCCGACAGCGACTATGGCGTGGTACCCGTGGAGAATTCGCTGGCCGGGAGTATTCACCGTAATTACGACCTGTTGATGCGCAATAACCTGTTCATCATCGGCGAAGTCATCCTGCGCATCAGTCACAACCTGATCACATTGCCAGGGGTGCAAATCAGCGACATCAAGCGGGTCTATTCGCACTGGCAGGCTCTCGACCAATGCGAGCAGTCGATCACCCACATGCTGCCCGGCGTTGAACGCGTGCAGGTTTACGACACCGCGGGCAGCGTGAAAATGCTGGCCGAGGAACAGCGAACGGATACGGCCGCCATCGCCAGCAAGCGCGCCGCGACACTATACGGCTTGCCGATCCTGCGCGAAGCCGTAGAGGACGACCCAACCAATTACACGCGCTTCGCAGTACTAAGCCGTCAACCAGCCGAAGTTGCCGCTGGCACGCCATGTAAGACGTCGATTGTTTTTGCCACGCGCAACGCCCCCGGCTCATTATTCCGCTCGCTGGCCGCCTTCTCGCTGCGCGATATCGACCTTACTAAGATCGAGTCGCGACCATTGCAGGGCTCGCCGTGGGAATACCTGTTCTATCTGGATTTCCTGAGCAATCCGCGCGACGGCGCGGGCAAGCATGCGATTGAACACCTCAGTGAACAGACCACCGTGTTGCGCGTGCTGGGAAGTTATGCGCGCGCCGCCAACCGAACACAAAACGCGTAGAATAGAGATACTCGCTCTCCAAATATTAAGTCAGGAATTCGAGTCATACCAGGAGGTACACGATGAAGATGGTGATGGCTATCGTCCAAGCCGACGATGCGCCCAAGATTATGCAGGCGCTGATTGAGTCAGGACACCGCGTAACACGAATTGCCACCGAAGGTGGCTGGTTGCGGCGTGAAAACGTCACGCTACTGATGGGCGTGGAGGACGAGAAGATTAACGAGGTACTGCAAGTGCTTCAGCGAACCGGACGGCGACGCACCTCCTACATCAGCGTGCCGCGCGAAATGCCCGGAGCGCTTAACGCACAGGTCATCGATGTTGAGATCGGCGGCGCAACCGTGTTTGTGCTGAACGTCGAACGATTCGAACACTTCTAGCTGAAATGTGAGTGGCGGTGGAGGTCGAATGCTTTAGCCGGGATTTAATGCCAGCCGACGCATCCGCCTGAAGGCATCGACCTCCAATCATCGTGCGGAAGGCGTGTGCTTTAGCCGGTCTTCTTTGACCTTTGCCGAAGAGGCAGCCACTGGTAGATGATGTCGTCGCATTCAATCGACCACCGATAACCGCGTTGAAATAGAACCTCATGGACAACCCTTCCATTCTCTAAAAGCTGGATATCGTCCACATACCAGTCGCCGTGTCCGTCAGTGCTATTCTCATCGATTGTTCCCCCACCCGCGAGGGTATAGTCCAGTACATTAAGATACCTGATCTCGATCATCCCATCATGATTTGCCCCAAGCAACTTGAGATACAGGCTCACCGATCGTTTTTGTCTTCGCTGACCTGATGAATGCTCAGCGATATTGAGGTGTTCTACCCAGGCATCATGTGGGCAGCGAGAGTCTGACATATCGTAATGCCAGGCTGCCAGCGCAAAGGTGCTGGCGCCGGGAGGGAGTGCTTGTTTGATAGATTCCAAGTATTGGTTGTATCGTTTGAAGGCATCCACACATTCTTCGTGAGTCGGATGCCTGTTATAGGCTTCAGTCAGTATGCCCATAGGCTCTCCTCAGATGACACATCACACCCGTATCCCCAGCGAATGATATTCCTCGCTCAGCCTTAAGGGCAGCCGCTGTAACTGGATCGATGGCACGCGTAGGTTGTGGTTGAACACGTCTTTGTTGAGTTGCGCGATGGCTTTTTCGAAGCGCTCGCGGGCGCGCTTCCAATCGTCTTCTGCCGCAATCCGGTCAGCAGCGGTTGTCGTCTGTTCCATCCGCGCGCGATACCACAACCAACTGCGCACCACGTTGTGACGCACCTCGGTCAACAACTGGCGCAACGCCTTGTCCTGCTCAATCCAATCCGGCGCGAAGCCTTGCGACTTGAGCATGTGAACAGCGAGCCTCATGTCCTCGGGAACGCTGCTTTCATCATCGCCGGTGATTTGCCCGGTTTTTGGCAGTCGATCGAACTCGCCCGCGTCCTGCGCCTCGCGAATCTTATTCTCGATCAGCTTACCCCAGTCCATCAACCAGTTTCCTCAGCTCTGCTTCGCTGATCATCGGTATGTTCAACGTCGTCGCCTTTGTCACCTTGCTCGCGCCGGGGGCTTCCCCAATGACCACGTAACTCGTTTTCTTACTCACGCCTTCCGACACCTTACCGCCATGCGACTCGATCCATGCGGCAATCTCTTCACGCGATTGTGATAACCCACCGGTGATAACGAAAGTTTTGCCCGTGAGTGGCCCTTCGGTTACGACGGGTTCGCGGCGCGGCTCTTGCATGGGGTTCATACCAGCAGCCTGCAGCTTGCAGATCAGTTCGCGCGTACTCGACCGCCCTGCCCACGCCAGAACGCTCTCGGCAATCACCGGTCCAACGCCATCGATGGCCTGCAATTGCTCAGCCGTGGCAGCCAGCAACGCATCCATGCTTCCGTAATAGTTCGCCAGTGCATTCGCCGCCACACCGCCAATATGATGAATGCCTAACCCGACAATCAACCGATCAAGCGACTGCCCTTTCGACGCAGCAATGGCATCGAGAAGATTCTGCACCTTTTTATCGGCAAAACCTTCAAGTTTAAGTAAGTCATCGCTAGTCAACATATACAGGTCGGCCACATCGGCAATCAACTCAGCGTTGATAAACTGCTCCACAATCTTTGTACCCAGCCCATCGATGTCCAGCGCCACACGCCCCACGTAATGCTCAATGGCGCGATCCAGTCTGCCGGGGCAATCGAGATTGGGGCAATACACCGCCACTTCGCCCTCGCGCCGCGTGAGTCCTGTTTCGCAATAGGGGCAATTCACAGGCGCCAGAATCGCCCTTTCGGCGCCTGTGCGCGCCGCCACAACCGGCCCCGCAACGTAAGGAATGACATCACCGGCGCGTTTGATGATGACACGGTCGCCGATGCGAATATCTTTGCGCGTCACATCGTCGAAGTTGTGCAGCGTGGCTTTGCTGATCGTGATGCCGCCCAGTTGCACGGGTTCCAGCACCGCGTTGGGCGTGAGTACGCCAGTGCGCCCCACCTTCATCTGCACATCCTTCAAGATCGTGGTTGCTTCGCGCGCCGGGAATTTGACTGCCAGCGCGCCGCGCGGTCCGTTGCCCACAGCGCCCAGCTGCTCCGACAATTTCAGATCGTCCAGCTTGATCACCATGCCGTCGATTTCAAAGTTGAGTGCATCGCGTTTGTCGTTGAACGATTCGATATAAGTGATAACGTCATCGAGCGATTCGAAGCGACGTGAAATATCGCTGACCGGAAACCCGATCGCCTTAAGCGTTTGCAATAACTGCCATTGGGTCGCAGGAGCCGGTTGATCTTCGCTCCACTCGATCATCGCGTAACAAAACACACGCAATGGACGCTTGGCCGTAAGTCGCGAATCAAGCTGGCGCAGGCTGCCGGCGGCGAAGTTACGCGGATTAGCATAGGTGCGTTCTCCCAAGCTCAGTTGCGCCGCGTTCATCTTCTCAAACTCATCGATTGGCATATAGGCTTCGCCGCGCACCGCAAGTCGGCGTGGTGCCGGCGCTCCACTAATCAAGGCCAGCGGAATGCTTTTGACCGTGCGCACATTGGCTGTGATGTCTTCACCAATCACACCATCGCCACGAGTGGCGCCAAGTGTTAGCTTGCCATCTTCATAAGTCAGCACCACAGTCAGTCCATCAATCTTCGGCTCAACGGTAAATGCCACCGATGTGCCTTCAGGGATCAGCTTGCTGATGCGCTCATACCATGCACGCACACCGGCTGAGTCGTATACCGCTGCCAGGCTGAGGATGGATTGCGCATGCCGTACCTTGATGAACTCAGAGATGGGCGTTGCACCCACGCGCTGCGTGGGTGAGTCAGGCGTAATCAGTTCAGGATGATCAGACTCGATAGCTTTTAACGCGTTGATTAATGCGTCATACTCGCTATCGCTAATGATAGGATCATCAAGGACGTGATACCTGTAGCTATGCAGGTTGATTTGTTCGCGCAGCTTCGCCGCGCGTTCGGCAGGTGAAGAATTGTGTTTCGCTGGCATAGTCTAATTATCCACCGACCGGTACTAACAGGTTAAAATCATTGCTCGATGTCAATCATCACCGGAACCAATATAGGAAAGTCCTTCGGCGCGTTCGATGTCTTCACTGAATTGAACTTCAGCATCGCGCATGGAGACAAGATAGCGCTCGTCGGCGCCAACGGCTGTGGCAAGACCACGCTACTCAAAGTGATCGCACGGAGCGACGAACCCAGCATAGG
>CAIQQO010000335.1 GCA_903873965.1 uncultured bacterium | reverse complement strand
TCAAGGCGCATGCACCCGGGCGACTAACCATCCTCACATCCAACAGCAATGGAACGCTGGGCTACCTGCCCACGCGTGACGCTTACGATGTCGAGGATTACACCAATCCGCAGGGGCGCGCGCCCAAGGTCTATGGCCTGCGCGCCTTCGCCGTCGGTGCAGAACCCGCCATCCGTGCAGCCGCACTGCAACTCATCAACGATTTTCAGGAGAATGCATCATGAATCCAATCAGCATCACCAGTATGGAGCCCACCGTCTTCTTTGTGCGTAACGCCGCGGACATCTTGCTTCAACGCGTCCATCTCACCGTTGCTTGTGCAGAGCCTCTATCCAACACCGTGCTCATTTTCCAGTCGCCCTCAACGCAAAGTCGCATCCCATTGCCGCCACTCCAGAGTGGTACCAACGCATTCGATATCGATGTGCCCGATGTGCGTGAAGTGGCGTCGGTAACCACGATCCTACAGTGTGGCGATGTTGCCCTGACCGAGCGCACCTTCGACTGGCAACCCACCAAACATTGGGAAGTGTCGCTCATGCATTACTCGCATCACGACGTGGGCTACACCGACCTGCCCACCGACGTCTTCCGCGAACATACTGCCATCCTCGACGACGTCGTGCGCTACTGCGATGCCACCATCGACTGGCCCGATGACGCACGTTTTCGCTTTGTGGCCGAACAAAGCTGGTCAATTGCCCATTACATCGAACATCGCCCGCCCGAGGCCGTGGCGCGCTTGATGGCCGCCATCAAACGCGGCCAAATCGAGGTAACCGCGCTCTTCGCGAACGAGATCACCGAGTTGTGCAGCCACGAAGAACTCATCCGTTTGCTTTACCCGGCGTTTGAGCTTAAGCGTCGCTATGGCATCGATATTGCGATGGCCGAACACAACGATATCCCTGGTTTCTCGTGGGGGCTGGCCAATGTTCTGGCCGGGGCGGGCATCCGCTACTTCTCGCCTGGCATCCCGCGCTGGTATCACCATGAGGTGCATCAGCTCTGGGATGAAGGGCTGATGCTGGACATGCGCCAGCCAGGTGCGGTCTGGTGGGAGGCGATCGATGGCGCACGCATCCTACTTTGGTTCAAATCGCATGGCATGGACGAGTGGATTCCGACCAGTTACGAAAACGCTTTGCGCGAACTACCGGGCAAGCTAGCTGCTTTCGACCATCAGGCCTACGCCTATGACATGGTCAACTTCATGTTGCGCGGAGGCTGGCGCGACAATGCCCCATCTGTCCCGACTTATGCGGGGCTGGTCAAACAGTGGAACGAAACGTGGGCCTATCCACACCTGATCAACGACACCTATGGCCGCTTCCTGTCTCGCTTCGAACACCGCTGGGGCAGCACGCTCAAGACGGTGCGCGGCGAAGCGCCCGGCACCGACTACCCTGTTGCTGCCGCCTGCACACCGCAAGAAACCGCCATCAATCGGCGCGCCCATGACCAGTTAATCAACGCCGAGAAACTGGCGACACTGGCGATGCAGCACACGGACTATGCATATCCGAAAGCGGTCATCGACGAGGGCTGGCGCAATACTATTTTCTATGACGAGCACTGCTGGGGCATGGCTAACCCCGGCGGCCCAGCCCAGGATGCCTGCGCAAGTGAGAAAGTCGCCTTTGCCTACCGTGCTTCCGCGTTATCACACGATGTGATGCTCAAGGCCGCTAATCGCATCACCGACGCTATTGCCTATCCGCAAGACGCGTGGTACCTCAGCGTGTTCAACCCGCTCTCATGGGAACGTACCGATGTCGTGCGCGCTTCCCTGCGCGCATGGAGCCCGCGCAGTACTCCAATGCACTGGCACGCCGTACAGGACGACCCACATGGCGACCTGCTGCAGGTATCTGCCAACGCCATCGGCCGCAACATCGCTGAGCCGCCAGAGTCCGTGCTGGCACAACCATTTATGCTGATCGACGAAACCACGGGACAATCAGTTGCCTATCAGATCAGCCGCGCCACCGACCCGCAAGCCGCGCAGCCGTGGGCAGCAGAACGCGTCGCCATGAGCAAAGTGGACGCGCGGTACCGGCTTGAACTTGTCTTCATCGCCACAGCCATACCCTCCATCGGTTACAAGACGTATCGCCTCGCGCCGTGCGAGCGTTGGCCGGAGTTTGCACATGGCTACACGATGAGCGCCAACAACATCGATAATCCCTTCTATCACCTCGACATCGGCAACAACGGTGGCATCAACGCACTGATCGACAAATCGCTGGGACAAGATATCGTCGATCACGCCGCACCGCATGGCTTCGGGCAGATTCTGGCGCGTTCATCCGAGGATGCGATTGAAGCGACCATTCCCGCCACGATTTCCCGGATTGACGTGGCAGAGACAGGCCCGCTTTACACGACGCTGCGACTGAAAGGCAACGTCACGGGCTGTCCCGTCATTACACAGGAAATCACGCTGTATCACACGCTCAAACAAATTGACGTCAACGTGCGCATCCTGCGCGACTCCACGCCTAACCTTGAGCTGTACTGTGCCTTCCCTTTCCACGTCGATAACCCCTGTTTCCGTTATGAGTCCGCTGCAACGGTGATGAAACCGTTGTACGACCAGTTACCCGGTTCGAATACGGATTCCTACGGTGTCGGGCACTGGGCTGAAGTCAGCACTGACAAGCCCGATGACTACCACAACACTGTGACATGGACATCAGTCGATGCGCCAATGGCGGAGTTCGGCGGTTTGTGGCCGGGGTATGTATCAGGCGCACATCACGGCATCACCCCGCCGGGCTACGGGCATCCCTTCCTCAAAGAAGGTGAATTAACGCGCGGGCATATCTACTCGCTGCTGATGTACAACAACTTCCGCACGAACTTCATCAATGTGCACGCCGGTGAAACCTTATTCCGCTACGCCTTCACCTCAGCGCCCACCGCTCCAAGCAGCCAGTCATTTGGATGGGGCGTTTCCGACCCACCTCTGGCCGTATGGATGAAGGGCGCGCAGGCTGGGGCACTTCCAGTGGCGCAAGCCTTCTGTCAGGTTGATGCGCCCACGGCAAGCGTTATGGTCCTCACGTGGAAACCGGCTGAGGATGGCAACGGATTTATATTGCGGTTGATGGAGACGGAAGGCCGTGAGACCGCAGTCGCCATCACACTACCGATGATGAACATCGAGCGCGCCTCGCGGTGCAATCTGGTCGAGATCGACGAGGAGACATTACTGCCACACGCCAAGCATACAGTGCAAATAAACCTACGGCCACACGCCATTGCCACAATTCGCATAGTGGCCGACACGCGGGTCGACCTTGGATTGTGATCGCGTTATGAGCGCTGAACCGCCAACCTGCTCATGGCCTCTTCGATCAGCGGCTCAAGCGTATCGAAGGGTGTCAGCATGGCAAACCGATCTGCGAATGGCGTTACTGCGTTGGTAGCAGGGTCCCAGTGCGCGGGACCATACCGTCCGGGCAGACCGCTGTTCGTTTCAATCTGATACAGCGAGTCGCCCTTGTTGTAATGCCAGAACTCGCCTTCATAGTGCATAAAGCCGTGGCGCTCCATCACCCCGGTGATAGCGGCGCGATTGGCGCGCTCTTCGGCACTGACAAAGGGCGAGTCCATCGGCGTGTATTCGCTCATTTCGAGATAGGGCTTGCCGCGCCACACCTCGCTGCCGTCATCACGCCGATAGACAGAGATGTCAACGGCGGCGCCACACAGATGCGTACCCGTCGCAGGCACATTGGCGACCAGACACATGGCGCGACGGAACACCAGATCGACAGGCGGGCGCGCGCCACCGCATTCGCGGATGCAACTCTTAATGATGCGGTCGAACACAGCCGGTGCGCGCCCAAGCGCGGTCTGCATCGCGGCTGTGCGATAGCCATCCTCGATCTTCAGAATCCATCCGCGCGCGTTCATGTCACGGGCAATGGCAACCAAATCGGGGATTAAGCTGGCGCGGATTTGAAAGATGCGCTCAAACTGGCCGCCGATTTTTGTCGTCGAGAAGCGCACGTCAACGCCCGCTGCCTGCATCGCATCGGGGATACTGGCGAAAGACTCGCTGGTCTCAGCCAACGGATAACGCATGATGGCCTCAGCCAATGCGTAACTACGATCCATATACTCAATCCAGAACGCTATCCGCGCTGCTTCGTCGTGTGACATGCCTGCCTATCCTCCACCATGAGTTTGAACCATTATATGGAACACAGGCATGTAATGTGACAACCGAGCGATGTGGTCCGCATACGCGTCCACGCGGATATAAGCTGTGTCGCCAGTTGCCAATTGTTTGACTTCGGTATACGCTCGCGCCAATGCGCAACGTTATTGCTCTCGCGCTTATTCTCTGTCTATTCGCGCCGGTCAGGGTTACCTATGCCAGTGGAGCTATCACCATCGATTTCACTGCCTTCAACGTCCCGGACAAGATGCAATTGGCAGTCATGGCGGCGATTCCGACTCAGCTTGCGCTGCATGCCCAGCACTTCGCTGTGGTGTCCTTCCAGTCCGATGGCGCATGGGCATTGGCCACCGTTGCCGCGCACGACGCGCCAGACGCTGACCCCGAAGCCGTGGGGATGGGCGCAGGCGGCGCACTTATTGTGCTGCATCGCGCTGCTTCGGGCGTCTGGCAGGCCGCAGCCGAGGGTACGCCTGAGTTGACACAGTTGGCACAGGCCCATCCAGAACGGTCACCTGTAAGGGCCGTACTGGCCGCCCTGCAGCCTGCGTCGGGATTCAATATAACAGCGGCGCCAGCACCAACGCTAAAGTTTCCATGGGATCGCACCCAGGCCTGGTACTTTACACAAGGGTGGCACTACGGCAACAATGTGGATTTCGCGCCGGCGCACGCCCTCGTCAATAAATGGGTGCTGGCGGCGCATGACGGCGTCGTCTCGCGACTGTGTCTGGGACCGCTAACCGTCAACCTGCGCATCACTCACCCCAGCGGGACGATCACCGAATACGCCCACCTCGACAAAGTGTCTGTCCCCGCCACCATCCTTGGCAAGAGCATCACCCAGGGACAACTGCTGGGTGTGACCTATAACCTGCCGTTTTCCAGCACTCAAGATATGTGCGGTTACAGCACCGGCCCGCATGTGCACTTCAAACTGCCTTCTCAGACCACCGTGGTGGATGGCTGGCAGGCGCATCCCAACAACACATGGACGAACGCGGCCGGGACGGTCAAGGTCGTGATGAACACCTTTCCATCGACCAATGTACGAAATCTGGGTCTCACCCCACGCGTTTTTATACCCTTGACCCGCCGCAGTTCGTAGGAACGGCCTACCGAGTCAATGCAGATAACAGCGCATTCTCATCTGGCACTCGCTGTTTTCACAGGATTACCTGAGTCATTATCGTTATGATGGAGTGTATGAAGACAGCTCCAGGTTTTCTGCGCCACGCCATGTTCGGTGTTCTCGTCCTGGTGTTGACATGCGCTTGCACCGCCGCACCGCAACCCACAGCGACCTCGTTACCTGTTTCAATCACCTTGGCACCAACGTCAGTTTCAACATTGGAGCCGACACGCCCAGCGACAGCAACGACGACGTCCATACCCACAGCGACATCATTGCCAACTCCCACACGCACTGCGACGCCGGTTCCGTATCCGATGACCATCGTCGCAATGCGGCAACGCAGCTATCCCGGCAGCCCGATCGTGATCGAGCAGAAGCTGGAACCGGGTGCCAATTACAGTCGCTATATCGCCTCGTACCAGTCCGAAGGCCTGAAGCAATATGGCCTGCTGACCATTCCTGACGGTGACAAACCCGCGACCGGCTGGCCGGCGATCATTTTCAACCATGGATTTATCCCACCAGCCACATATCGCACGACCGAGCGCTACGTGGCTTACGTCGATAGCATTGCCCGCGCTGGATACATCGTCTTCAAGGTGGACTATCGCGGTCATGGCAGCTCGGAAGGTCAGCCGCGCGGCGCCTACAGTTCACCCGACTACGTCGTGGACGTGTTAAATGCCTTTGTGTCGATGCAGCACTATGCTGGCGCCGATCCAAACCGTATCGGGATGTGGGGTCATTCGATGGGCGGTTATATTACGCTGCGCGCCATGGTGATCAACAAGGATATCAAAGCCAGCGTCATCTGGGGTGGCGTGGTGGCGTCGTACCAGGACATGTTCACCCTGTGGCACCGGCCCAACAGTGATTCGGCTGCGGCCACGGCAATAGCGGCTGTCACGACCACACCGGGCAGCGGGCGCGACTCGCGTGGCTGGCGCACATCGCTGGTGCAGCAATATGGCAACTTTGAACAGAATCCGACCTTCTGGAATTCGATTTCGGCCAATTCGTACTTGAAGGACCTATCCGGGCCGATCCAGTTGCACCACGGACTGGCCGACACCGAAGTACCGCCGGTCTTCTCCGACACGCTGTACAAGCAACTTCTGGCTGCAGGACAGACTGCGGAGTTATACACCTATCCCGGATCAGAGCACAATATCACCGCCGGATTTGGCCTGGCGATGCAACGCTCGATTCAGTGGTTCGACAAGTACGTCAAGGGTAATTGAGAACACATTCAATCCACCGCGCGCTTGAAAGCGTCATCGAGTGACGTGTTGGGCGGCAGCAAGATGGTTGTCAGCGGGCTGAAGGCGCTTTGCCGGGTTACGGCCTTATCACGTAATGTCTGAATCAATGCGCGGTAACCCATTGGCGCCAGTTCTGCCTGGAGGCTGGCGCGGGCAGCGTGAAACACGGAATCGAGCTTGGTTCGATCCTGGTAAGTACCAAAAGGATGCACGCACAGGGCAGCCAGTGAAAACTCAAACGCCTGGGCTGCGCGCCCATCCATGAGTTCTGCCATCGCCAGGATGCGCATCACGCGCGCAATGCCGCTAGCGTATGAATAGCTTTCATAGGCGTCCAGCGTTGGCATCATCAACCGCGTCGCTATGGCTGTATTTCCGTGATCCAGCATGATTTCAGCAGCCCTGATATCGCAATGACCGGGGCCTGTGCCGTAATCCGGCATCAACCGGCGCGCAATGGCCAGGTCGGCCGTGGCCTCATCGGTGCGACGCTGGGCATGTCGCAATTGCGCCCGATAAAGGTGATACCAGACCCAGGATGTCGCCAGCAAGATCGGTTCACTGAGAATACGCTGTCGGAACTTCTGCAACCACTTTTCAGCCTCGCTCAGGCGGGTTGCTCGAACCTGCTTCGAAATCGGGACTGGGCTTGCGATGATATCCAGCGGGATCATGACCATATAGTTCAAACTTTCGTCGGCCAGATCGGGGATGCCGGCAGCCTGGGCCAGGTCAATCACCTTGCTGAACCAGAAATGCGCATCCACGAGGTTGCCACGATCATAGGAAACATAGCCGCGAGCAGTGGCGTATTCGGCCTGCGTGGTTATGTCCATGATGCCTTCATAAGTAGTCCCCACCCGCACCAACTCGGTATCAGCCTCGTCAAGCCTGCCCAGCATAGATAGCCGGCGCGCACCCTGACAGGCTGCATAAGCGCCATTCGATGACCCAAGGCCAAAGGCGCGTTCCGCAGCCGCAAACAACTCGATCGCTTCGGTCCACTTCATCTGGGGCGAGGTCTCTGCCAGGCGAAGATAATCCATGCCTTTCAAAAACGGGAAGTAGACATGTTGCCCTGCTTGCGACGGGTTAATCCGAATGGGTTCAATGGCATCCTGCAGCAGCGAGAGAAGCCCTGCGGCGCTGAGGTAGTCTTGCTGCTCTGCGTCAGACATGCGCCATTTGATGCATTTGTACACGCGTAGAGCCGAAATTTCGTCTAACTGCGTGACGCCGTTGAGGAAGCGTGACACTACACTCGGATTCACACCCGATTGCTGCGCGAGCCAGGCTGGACGCAATGCGTTTTGGGACAGCCACGCCTTGACGATTGTCCTTAACTGCACTGCATTGGGTTGGTCGTGCTTCATGTTTTCAGTTTAGCTTATCAGATAGCCAGGAAAATTTGAATCTCAAAATGTTGCTTCAAGCAACAACGCATAGTTGCTTTTGCGCCACTTTATGGTTACCATGATATCCAGATCGACTTGGTTCTGTAACACAACGAACTCGCTGGGGGATTATCAATAGCCGGTTCGGAAGTCCGTGGGGGGGCATATAGGTGCGAATACATTCCTAGACGCTTGCGTGACACGAAGCGTCCGGGGGTCTGTTCGCACCTACTCAGGTTGCACCAGTTCCGGTAAACCGAGTTTCTGCAAGCCTCGATTCACAATCGGCGTATAGGCGTTATCGTCCAGATAGGCGCGCGGCGTGCTGGAGTTATAGGTCAACGTATTGCGGAATTCATCGCGCAGCAACCCGTACAGTTTGCGACACTGCACTCCAGCTTGTGTGCCCAGTGCGGCTACCGGCATATCGGCATGTTTCAACGCCAGCCAGATTGCCCGGCGCAGCATTTCGGTCTGCATGAACACCAGTGTCAGGTTGCGGTGATAGCAGCCAAGCGTTTGACGACCCGTTACCTGCGCTAGCCCAGAATACTGTGCTGGCGCAAAATGGCGTGGCATCCAGACGGCGCGACCGCGTGGCAAGCGGTAAACTATCTCACGACGTTCGTCCGACATATGCTTCGCAGGATTAACCAGTAGATCAGCCTTATGCAATGGGACAAGTTTGCCGATCTGATCTGCATTGTCCCACCCGTTCCCGCGCGAAAAATCGCTTAGTGCCTCAAGCGTCTGGTGCAATAAACCCTGTGGCGCGATCCACTCGTTTTGATCCACACCGGAAGCTTGCAGAACCGTAGCCACTGTCAGGGGTGTCAAGTCTGCCTCCGGCTCAGCAGGCAAGTCACCAAAAACAGCAGCGCGTGCAGCATCCAGCACTCTCAGTGCTAATGGCCCCAGCTTGAGTGGCTCCATACTCTGGCCATTGAGCTGCATCGTGAATGGCATTGCCGAACGCAGTTGAATCACGCGCTTCACTGTTTCCCGCAGACTGAGATCGTCCGTATCGACGGGATCGGGCTGTGTATTGAAACGCACAGTAGCCTGCAGGATTAGCGCGAGGCCATGCGGGTACACCATGATCTCTGCGATGATTTTTCTCAGCCATGGCTCGGTCGTTTCAGGCGCAATCCGAACTGGCAGGTTGAGTTGGAAGGGCGTCACGGTATCCCACAACGTCGTCCCCGGAACAAGGTTCGGCCGCTGGCCCAGATAGCGCTGCCAGAAGCGATGTTCATAGTTATCCGCAAGAAACAACCATGGCCATGGCGTCGTCAACGTTCCGGAAATGCACAGCGCCTGCTGACGGATCTGGCGCGCCTGCTTGCGCTCGGCAATCGGCAACCTGTCAATCTCATCACTCAGCGCCTGCATGCCGGCCCGCACCCGATCAAACTCGGCCGCATAGGTTCCCACCGATCCCAGAAAGCCTAATGGCAGTGCGTTACCTGGCGCGCCGGTCAACAATCCCGGCACCGTCTGAGTGTAGACAAATGCAAGTTTGAGTGTACGTATCCGCTTGACCATTTGACCGACTCCATGTCCTTTTGTACAATTAAGTCATCACTTCAAACAGGGTAGCGACAGACCCTACCCCCGAATGGTGGCTTAACACTTGCAAAAGTGGAACGGCCACCATTACTTTTTTCATTCCTGCCTATCCCAGAAACCTTTCATCACTGTAGGGCGCAATCAAATCAGCGCGCGGTACAGATCGTGGCCACGGCGCCGCCGGGAGCGTTGGCACCCAGTCCAGTATGACGCTGCCGGACTTTTGGGATGCCTCGAGCAGCGTGGCTAGTGTCAGGCCATCATCCGAACTGCTGGATTGCAGCAGCACGGCGCAGGCTTTGGCCTCTTCGGACTGCTCATCGTGCCACGTCAAGTGAATTGCCGGCGCAACCCACACCTTGTCGGGGGTAGTCGTATCCGCACGCAGAACAAACACGTTAGCGGTCTGCACCGGTTCCGCCTTCAGCCGATAAACCCGGCCTTCGATGTCCTTAAATACGCATTTGTTTCTGGCAAGTTTCTGAATGACGGTCAGCGTATCATCACCCTCCCGCAGCGTGAGTGACGCGACACGCAGGGCTTCGGCATCCTTCTTGCGCTGGGTGTTCCAGTCGCTAATGGCTTTTTTCAGCTTTAGCACAACGATCCAAAGCGCCGCCACTATCCCCGCGAGGATGGCGGCCAGAATCACAATCGAAGCGATATCCACAAACCCGTACGCCAACGTGATATCGCGCGCCACACTGACGCCAAACAATATCTGGGTAATGGCACCGCCCGTAAAGCGATACAGAATGACGATGAAAATCGAGGTGATGACAGTGGCAGCCACAAAATCACGGGTGGTGGCAAAGTCAAACTTGAATATGTCAGCCTGTGCGTTCACACGCGCGCCGAGCAGTTTTCCCAACAGCCACACGAAGATGGCGCCGGGCAGGAAAAGTAAAATGGGCAGTACCAGCGCTGTCAAAATACCGCTCTCGGCATACACGCCGACATCGAGGTCGCTGCGCAGGATTTGCGATGCCTGAAACTGGCGCTTGTCGCGTTGCCAGCTCGAATCGACCTGCACCAGCACAAACCAATTGCCCGGTTGCACCTGATTGCCGGCTGCAACCGTCATCGTCACCACTGTGCTACGTTGCGCCGGAATGACCAGTGGAAACACCGGCGGCGGCGTGAATGCCACACCCACAAACTGCTCGCTGAGCGCCCGGATGTCGTCCACGCGCACCTCGTTCTCACTTGCGTTCGCCAGAACCACGAAAGCGTTGCGCGAGCGCCGGTCAAGTAGCGTGTTAGTCACCGTCTGCAAGCTGATCGTCAAGACCGGACTGACGATGTTACCGTTCGCCACCGGCATAGCAGCCGTCACGATATGCGTGCTGGATTCAGCCAGCGTATATTCCAGCGCGAAGAGCACTTGTCCCGGCGCGCGACTGGCCGGTGTACGGGTGATTAACGCCGTGAAGCGAAGGTTGCCATGCGGATTTGCTACCGCCAGCGCAGGCTCAATGGTTACGCTGTAGTCATCCGAGGGCAAGCTGGTGACTCTGGCTGCAACGACACCACTGACAGGCGTTGTCGCGATCAGCGTTACTGCAGTCGACTCGTTTTGCGCCAGGCTGATCTCTGCAGGGAGCACGGACAACCACGCGCTGCCACCCTCGGCAAGGTGCTGAGTACCTACAGCAAAGGCAGTGCGCACAGCGAGAAGAAGGACTACCGTAATCGCGATGCAAGACCACTTCAAAGTGATCAATGCGGTGCGAGAAACAGAAAATCTCATGATCCCTCCTGCGATGCCGCTGGACAGCCCGGAGAGCGCCTCGGCTGTCCAGTGGATCCAATAGCACTGCAATCATATAATGTAATTACAGAAAAAACCATACGACTTCGCGCAATCGCGCAAAGAGTCGGGTGAGGAATGACCACACTCAACCGCTTTTTTGAAATGTACGGAGATGCTCATGCCTGCACACACCATCAACCTGTCTGTGCCCCGAACAGCACCGCATCAGTTCGACAATTACCTATACTGAACATGTATGCGCGCCAATCCTTGTCATCCAGGAACGCCATGATACGCGCACATCTGCGCGCCAGTTGGAGGTGTACGAGCAGCGGCTAAAGTCACTGGGTAAGGACATCACGGTGCGCTGGTTCGAGGCCAGTCACGCCGGCGCCTTCAGCGACGTGGAGGCTGCCATCGGCAACGTAACACTCATGGCGGGTGGTGCATACGGAGTAAGAAGCCAGAGGTCGGCACTGCACTGCGCAAACTCACTGGCCAAACACCGCATCCGCCGGCATGCCGGCCTTCAATCGCAATTCCGGATTCGGGAGGGTCAGTGTGACGGCAAAGACCAGTTTCGCGCGATCGTTCTTCGTTTGCACATTACTGGGCGTAAACTCGGCCTTGGTCGCTATACTGGTGATCGTCGCCTCGAAGCATTCACCCGCATAGGCTGGAGTAGTAATTTCTGCGCGGTCGCCGACCGTCATGTGCGCGATTTGTCCAGCCGGGGCATACACCACCAGTTTCAGTCGGTCAAGGTTCGACACCACCAGTAGCGGTACGCCGACACGCGCTACTTCGCCGACCATCGCAGGTCTACTGGTGACAATACCGCTGAGCGCCGACGTCATCTGATAGTGGGCTCGTTGAGAGTCGATCAGCGCCAGGCTGGCGCGCTCGGTTGCCACATCGGCTTGTGCTGCAGCAATCTGCTCAGGCGTTGCGCCGGCACGCGCCGCAGCCAATCCAGCCTGTGCGACGTCCACCCTAGCTTTGGCCTGGCTGGCCTGGCTCTGTGCCGCATGCCACTTCGCTATGAGATCGGCCGGGAAATCGCGCATGTGGTTCAACTGCTCCAGCGTGGCCACAGCGCCATCGTATTGCGCCCTGGCTCCGGCAGCGTTCTCCTCAGTCGCACTCACTTTTTGCGATTGCAGGTCGCGCTCAGCCAGACCGGCGGGGATTTGATCGCGCGACGCCGTGGCTTGCGTATGTTGCGCGTCAGCCTGTTGCACGCCCTGCTCCGTCAGTCGCACATACGTCTCCGCCTGAGAAATCTGTATTGCCAATCCAGGCGGGTCAGCGACCATCGCTGCCGTATCAGTGACGGCCTGCAAGGCGCCGAGATAGTTGGCCTGTGCACCAGCCAGGTCGGCTTCCGCCGCAGCAATGGCATCGGGGCGCGCGCATGCCAGCGTCTGCGTGACAACGGCCTGCGCAACATCGAGTGCGGCCATGGCCTGCGCCCGTTGCGCCTGAATCAGCATGTCATCAAGTACAACCAGCAATTTATTAGCCTGCACGGTATCGCCTAGATCGGCGTTGATCGAAATGATCTGCGCACTCACGTCAGACGAGATCGTAATTTCGTCCGCCTCAAAAAAGCCGCTGCCGCCAAGGTGCCTGTGCCACCGCCTGCTCGGTCGAGAGCGGCAAAACCACCTGCGGCGCGGAAATCCGAGTCTGGCACCCGACCTGCAACATCACCAACGCGATTAGAACCAGACCTATTCGTTTTTGTACAACACACATTTCACTATTCTCCAATCTCGCTAAGCATTTCCAATCGCTCCTAATCGACGCGACGCCCCAGATTAAGCACCGCCACCACACCAATCACGATGGCGAGTGCGCCGAGGATCAGCACCTGTGGCATCAGCACATCAAGCGTTGCGCCCTTCAGCATGATGCCGCGGATGATGACGAAAAAGTGGCGTAGCGGTACCACGTTTGATACGATGCTGAGCACCTGCGGCATGTTCTCCACCGGAACCAGATAACCTGATAACGAGACATCGATGACCGCCTGCATGAATACAAACAGCACCGCTTGTTGTTGCGTGCGCGCTATGCTCGAGAGCAGCAGGCCCCAACCGACCTCGCAAATCATAAACAGCGTTGTAAGGGCAACGAGTAGCACCATTGAACCACGTATCGGCGTGCCGAACACATTGATGGCCACAAACAACATCAGCGGATAATTGAGCAGCGTGACGGCCAGCGGTGGGATGGACTTGCCAATAACGATCTCAATGCGCCTAAATGGCATGATCATGAGCTGCTCCATCGTCCCGATCTCTCGTTCGCGTGTCAATCCGAGCGACGCCAGCAGCAGTGTCATTTCATAAACGATCATCCCCAGCATCGCCGGAATCGTGTACTGGCGAATATCAAGTGTCGGATTGAACAAGATATTGCTACGCACATCGATGGTCGACGCGACCATGCTGGCCTGCCGGTCAGCCAGGTAAGTGGAGATCGCTTGTTACGCTGCTGATAAACCCGTGAAGCTGGCTATATTATTGGTGGCGCCTGCGATCACCTGGATACTGGGTGTTGTATAGGTCGAGTTTAGATCACGCTCAAACCCGCGCGGAATCACTACACCAATATCGACGTTGCCGTCATTTAACATAGCCGTGAGTTGGTTCATGTCACCGGCATAGGCACTCAGCGTCAACTCCTTCTTGATACTCAACTGCTGACCGATCTCGCGGCTGACCATGCTGTGATCCATGTCGAGTATGGCGACGCGCAGCCCAGCTACGCTTTTACCCGTGCTGTATGACAGCAGCGTGAGTAGAAACACGGGCACTATCAGCAACACGGATAGCAGCAAGCGATCGCGGACAATCTGGATCAGTTCCTTGTAGATCAGGTTTGCGATGCGGTAGATCAAGAGTTCACCACTGCCCTTAATTGACTTTTTTCTTAAACAAGAGGATGCCGGCGATAAACATAGCGCCACCGATCATGCTGAGGGCAAGGGCTTCTTTCCATAATTCATACCACCCCAGTTTCTTCAGGAAGATCGCACGCGCGATGACGATAAAGTAGGTCTGCGGGATCGGCATGCTGGGCAACTGGCTGCTCAGAGATGTGGTGTCGATCGGATTCATCAATCCTGCAATGAAAAAACTGGGCAGAAAGAACACCAGAAGAAAGATGGTCATTGCGGTTTGCTGACTGGTGACAAAGTTGGCGATCAAGATACCGGCGCTCATCGTGGCAAAGTAGTACAGCGCTGTCATCTCAAGAAACGTAGCGAAATCGCCGCGGAAAGGTACTTGAAACCAAGTCACCGCGACCAGCGTCGCCACCATCGCACCAACCATACCCGTCAGCACATAGGCCAGCAATTTGCCAGCCAGATACTCCAATCCACTCACAGGTGTAGCCATTAATCCTTCAAACGACCCTGTCTCCTTTTCGCGCGCCAGCGCCAGCGTGAAGGCCATCGCCGGCATGAACAACACGACCGCGAGTAGTGTCGGCACCATGCTGTACAGCGTTTTGATCGCCGGATTGAACCACGCGCGGCTATATACGTCGACGCTGTGCGCGATAGTAATCAAGGCACTGGTCTGGCCAAGGCGTGACGCAGCGTAGGCACTCGTCCTCGCTGTTAGTTGAGCAATGGCTTTGCGCGCCGTCAGCGGGTTCATTCCGTCGACCAGCACCTGCAATTGCGTGGCGTGCCCTGTGCGCGCATCATCGCCAAAACCGTGCGGGATAATGACAGCAAGATCAGCATTACCAGCCAACAGTACCGCCTCCGCGCTCGCATAGTCCGATATCTCCCCCTGCAACACAAAATCGCCATCGGCCGTGATCTGGCTGATGTAGTCACGCGACATGGTGCTCCTGTCCCAGTCGATCACAACCACCTTACTGTGCTGGTTATCCATCGAAAACACGTATGACAACATCAGCAGCAAAAACGTGGGCGCCAGCGTGACGAGAAAGAGTACGCGCACATCGCGAAAGATGTTCATGACTTCCTTTCGAAAGATGGAGAAGATGCGGCGAATAAACATGTTATAGGCTATACGTTTACGATCCTGCAAAGGTCGCATCGGCCGGCACGCCCGGCTTCAACATGTGATCGGATTCGCCAGCCGCAGCTTGACGGCATATACGAGCGAGGTGCGGTCTTCGGTCGATTGCACATTGTTCGGTACGAATTCGGCTTTGTCGCCGATGTTCACAACCTCGCCGCTGAATGACCGCCCCGCAAGGCCATCTACAACCACCGATGCTTGCGCGCCCAGCGTCACGCGCCCCAGCTTGTCGGCAGGAATGTACACGACCAGAGACAGCACATCAAGGTCGGTAAGTGTCAGGATTGTTGCGCCTGGGGCAGACAGTTCGCCGGCTTCCAGGTTGACCGCACTCACCAGCCCGCCCACCGGCGCGACGATCGACAGTTTATGCACTTTGGCCTGTGTGGTTGCAGCATCAGCAACGCGCACTTGCGCCAATGCGACGCCAATCTGCGCCGGGGTTGCGCCGGCCTGCAGGTCGGCCAGCCGCGCACGCGCTTGTGCCACGGCTGTCACCGCTGTGTTATAGGTGGTTTCGGCTGCGTCAACCTGCGCCCGCAATGCGTGAGCAGAACTGCGCTCATCCTCCAGTGCGCTCAATGTGGCCTGCGCACCGCTGTAGGTAGCCTCAGCGCTGTTGACCCCAATCCAGGCCTGCCAGTTGGCCAGTTCCTTGAATGGAACGCTAAAACGGTCCATGACCAGTTGCGCCCCGCTCTGGATTGACTTAGCCCCCGCCAGATTATGGCTCGCGACTTCGATTTGAGTGCGCATCTGGATAATCTGCAAATCGAGCGATTGCTGGTTGGCAAGCAACATCTGCGCATCCTTACTGGCTTGATCGGTGGCATCGCGCGCCACCTCGGCCAGGGTCACGGCGGCCATGGCTTGCTGGACGGCTTCAGTGCGCGCCCCGGCTTTCACTTGCGCCAGCGTCGCGCGGGCTGACTGTGCTTTGGCAGTAGCGATACCCACCTCGGCTTCAGCAATACCGCGATCCAGTTCAATGAGCGTATCGCCGACTTTGACTTCCGCGCCTTCGGGTAAGTGCAACGCCACAATGCGCCCGCCCAGTTCCGATGAGATATCCAGCTGGTCGGCTTCGAGAAATCCCGACGCGACAATATCCGTAGTGCCAGCCTGCGCCTGAACTGGCACAAAGGCCACCTGCGGCCCCGCCACTGTAGTACGACTTATGCCCAATGACACAACCGAAATCACCAATGCACTCGCAAGCGCAATTATGCTTTTTTCATCTTTTCTTTACCTGACGTTAGCAATAAAGACATCCTCCAGCGATGGAGGAATTAATAAGGCAGCGCCCGGATCGACATCCGCTGTGCGCAACAGTTCCAGGATACCGGCTTGCTTGACCGGCATATCAGACCCAATCACATGTACCGTCAATCCGTACAGCGCCACTTCGTCGACTTGCAGCCGACCATCCGCCTGCGCACTACGCAGCAGAGTCATAGCTCGGGCTGGATCACTCGGCGACAGTTCCAACACCTGGCCATACATCATGCGCTCTTTGATCTCACTCGGCGTTCCCTGGGCGATGATCTTTCCGTTGTGAATGAAGGCGAGTTGATTGCAATGCTCGGCTTCGTCCATATAGTGCGTCGTGACAAAAATCGTCATACCCTCGCTGGTCAGCCGGTAGAGCAGATCCCAGAACATGCGCCGGGATACCGGGTCAACTCCAGCAGTAGGCTCGTCGAGGAACACCAGTTGCGGCGTGTGCATAATGGCCGCGCCAAGCGCCAGTCGTTGTCGCCATCCTCCGGCCAGTAACCGTGCGTGGCGCCGTTCGCGCCCCACCAGGTCGGCCATCTGCAATACAAAATCGATCTGCTGGCGCAACTTCTCCCCGCGCAAACCATAGGCGCGCCCGAAGAAGCGCAGGTTCTCGATCACTGTGAGACCGTTATATAAGCTGAAACGCTGCGACATATAGCCCAGTTGCGCACGCACCCGTTCTGGATGACTGGTGATGTCCATGCCCAGCACTTCAGCCACTCCCGCAGTCGGTTTCATCAACCCGAGCAAGATGCGAATGGTCGTAGTTTTGCCGGAACCGTTCGGCCCTAGAAATCCAAATATCTGCCCACGCGGCACCTGGAACGTGATGTGATCCACTGCCGTGAAATGGCCAAACTGTTTAGTCAACTTTGTGGCGACAATGGCGTTTTCCAATGGTTAACCCCCGATCGTCATTTCTGCCTGTTTACCAATCAGCGAAATAAACGCTTCTTCCATGCGCGGTTGTGCAAGCCATGGTCCTACACAGTTCATCCCTGCCTGCGCCAGGTGCGCGATGATCTCGGGGCCGCGCATGACGGCTGCGTCGACGAAGATGTGCAACTTATCGCCATACGTCTGAATCTCGATGATGCCTGGCTGACCTTTCAGTAATGTCGCCGCGCGTTGCGGATTCTCGGGATGCAATGCCAGCAATTCACCATCGACCATTTTCCGGATACGATTGGGCGTGTCGCATACCAACAGCCGCCCGCGGTACATCAGCCCGACGCGCGAACAGCGCTCGGCCTCATCCATATAGGGAATGCTGACAACGATGGTGGTGCCAGCAATGTGCAACTCGGTGAGGATGTCCCAGAACTCGCGGCGCGACACCGGGTCCACGCCCGTCGTCGGCTCATCAAGCAGCAGTATTTTCGGCTCGTGGATGAGCGTGCACGCCAGCGCCAGTTTCTTCTGCCTGCCGCCCGATAATTGCGCGGCGCGGCGCGTGCCAAATGGGCGCATGCGCGAAAAATCGAGCAGCCGGTCGATGCGTTGCTTGCGCACCTTGTTCTTGATCCCAAAGATGTCGGCGAAGAAATTCAAGTTCTCCAGCACCGAGAGATCGCCATACAGGCTGAACTGTTGCGACATGTAGCCGAGGTGCGCCTTGATTGACTCGGCCTGCTTCACGCTGTCGAAACCCGTGACCGTGGCATGCCCCGAAGTGGGGTTCAAAATCGTTGCCAGCATGCGCAGCACAGTCGTTTTGCCAGCCCCATCCGGGCCTACCAGACCGAAGATTTCGCCCTGAAGAATCGATAAATCCAACATATCCACGGCACGTGTAGCACCAAACGATTTGCATAAGGCACGTGCTTCGATGATCGTCAATGTTTTAGCCATGCACGTTCTATTGTAGTTTTTTCTAAATTCGTGCAAATAATTACGTCACTGGCGCTACAGAGTCGCAGAATATATTACGGTTGTTATTCTTGGCGCGGCTCGAATGACGCGACGTGCCGCGCTAGAATAGGCATCCATCACTCCGTTGGTAAAGGCGGCGACATGCCAAAACAAGATATGAGTCTCATGATGCCGGAACCGGGCGCGGTCGTCCCATTCGACCACGTGGCCATCCGGCTGCACCCGAATGACGATGTAGCCATTGCGCGCGTAACGCTGGCCGCTGGGCAGGTGATCAACACGCCCGACGGCGAGGTAACGCTGGCGCAACTCATCGCGTCAGGTCACAAGTTCGCATTGCGCCAGATTCCGGCTGGCGCGCCAATCCGCCGTTACGGGCAGGTGATCGGTTTCGCCTCATGCCCGATTCATCGCGGCGACCATGTGCATACCCACAACGTCAGCGTGCAGGAGTTCTCGCGCGACTATGCCTTTGGCACAGATGTGCAGCCCGTGGCGTTCACGGCTGAATCTGCGCGTCGCACCTTTATGGGTTATCAGCGGGAGAATGGGCGCGTCGGCACGCGCAACATGATCGCCGTGATATCGAGCGTGAACTGCTCGGCGCACACCTGCCGCCAGATTGCGCACCACTTCACACCGGAGCGATTGGCGGCTTATCCCAATGTCGATGGCGTCATCGCGCTTACGCATGGGTCGGGCTGCGCGTCGCGCATCGGGGGCGAGGACTATATCCTGCTTCAGCGCACGTTGGCAGGTATGGCGGCCAATCCCAACGTCGGCGCGTACATCCTCATTGGGCTGGGCTGCGAAGTCAATCAGGTTTCTGATCTGATCAGTAACCACCACCTCGGGCAACCTTACAACATTACGATTCAAGACAGCGGCGGCATCCGCAAGACGGTACAGGCCGGGATCGAGGCGGTTGAGAGATTGCTGCCGGTCGTCAATGCCACGCCGCGCACGCCGCAGCCGATATCCGAACTAATGATCGCGCTGCAGTGCGGCGGCAGCGACGGATGGTCGGGCGTCACCGCCAACCCAATGCTGGGTATGATGGTGGATGAGTTGGTGCGACAGGGTGGTTCCGCCGTACTGGCCGAGACGCCCGAAATCTACGGTGCAGAGCACCTGCTGACGCGACGCGCCATCAACCCACAAGTGGGCGAAAAGTTGATCGAGCGCGTCCACTGGTGGGAGAAACACTGCCAGCGCATCGGGGTCGAGATCGACAACAACCCTAGCCCCGGCAATAAGGCCGGCGGATTAACCACCATCTACGAGAAGTCATTGGGCGCGGTAGCCAAAGGCGGCACGACGCCGCTGATGGGCGTATACGAATATGCTGAGCCAGTCACTGCGCGTGGGTTCACCTTCATGGACACTCCGGGGTACGATCCTGTATCGGCCACCGGTCAGGTCGCGGGCGGATGCAATCTGGTTGTGTTCACCACCGGGCGCGGCTCGGTATTCGGCTTCAAACCCGCACCCAGCATCAAGATCGCCACCAACACACCAATGTACGAGCGCATGAGTGACGACATGGACATCGATGCTGGCCGCATCCTGGCAGGCGTAACTATGGAGCAGGCAGCAGCGGAATTACTTGATCTTGTTATCGCCGTCGCGTCTGGTCAGCCCTCCAAGAGCGAGGCGCAGGGCGTGGGCGAAGAAGAGTTCTGTCCGTGGACGCTGGGCGGGGTGCTATAAACACATCGGGGCGACATGGCTTCACAGAAATCACATCAGATCAAAAATGAGCGCACTGGCTTCTGGATAATTGTCGGACTCACATTTGCTGCATTTGTATTACGAATCACGGATCTCACCGGTCACAGTATGTGGCTTGACGAAGGCTACACTTTAGTGCGTATTGTGGGGTCATGGCAAAGCATACTGGTCAATGTCATGCAAAACCAGGGGCTCCCCTATATAGATAACCACCCGCCACTCTATTTCCTGTTGTTGAAGGCTTGGAACATACTGGCAGGCCCAAATGAATTTGAACTGAAAATATTTTCAGCACTGGGTGGCATTATCATCGTGCCTCTCACCTATGTTCTTGCGCGGCGACTGTTTTCGCGGGCAACGGGCGTTCTGGCAGCGGTGCTGGCATTGTCTTCGCCAGCCTACCAGTGGTATAGCCATGATTTGCGCATGTATCCAATGGTGTTTTGCCTGGCAGCGCTCAGCACATATTGTTTTTATCGATGGGCGCAAGTACGTCTGACTGGCCAGCCCAACTCATGGTGGATCGCCTGGCTGATCACAACAATTGCATCACTGACTACGCAGTACCTGATGATCAGTTTAGCAGTAGTTCAGGGGATCGGTTTTATCTTGATACTTTTGTACCGCCGACCTTTGTTAATGCGGAGAAAAGTACTGATTATCAGCTTTATCACTGCAGCGATTTCAGGTCTGGCCATCATCTGCGTCGCATTGCAGGCCGGCATTTTCAACCTTCCCGCAATCACACCATTAACCGACCTCACCCAACACGTGCTTGATGGAACCCTCTACGGCATGAACGCCACAGACCCGACTAACTGGGTGCTATGCTGGTCCTTTGCCGGCATTTGTGTTATGGGATTTCTTCTGCCATTTAAGCACCTGTTTTCACGCGAATTTGCGTGCGCGCGTTTATTGCTTATAGCAACAGCATTTGGCCCTATCGTGATTATCGATATCGGCCTCACAGCTACGTACCGATTTATTGATGTCCGATATTTTGCGATGGTGATGCCGGCCTTGCACGTGCTTTTTGCGCGCGGGGCAGGCGTGGTTTGGAGTCAAATGTCCACTGGCGCACTAAGGACATCGGTGCAAAACGTGGCGATGCACCTAGTCCAGTGGGGAAGAAAAATCATCGCTGGTTTAGCCGTCATGGCTGTGATTGCCGCACAAGTTTTCGGGTTGGCCTGGGGCTTTATACGCACCCCATTCTGGCAGGATGACTGGCGCGGCATGGCTGCCTACATCCGAGACAACTACCAGAGCGGCGATGCTCTGGTCATGGGTATTTACACGCCTGATGAAGTGCTTAAACTGTACTTGCATGATGTGCCTGTGGACTATCTTTACGCGACACAGTTCCTGAACATGCCCACTGATCAGGCTGGCCACGCAATTGCTAAAAGTCATAAGCGCATCTGGTACGCAGAAACGGGTCGGTCAGTCAAGACCAGACTTGACACAGCCCTGATGCCGTACTTCAGACATGCGCGTTTGCCGGCAAACAGCCGCACGGATTTACTCGACTTATTCCTGTACGAGGTGGAATCGCCGGTGACTATATCATTTCCAGCAACTGCGACTGCTGTGAAATACCCGGTTACTGCGAACGCGCAGACGCCGTTAGTTGCGGCTTATGAACTAAAACCCGGCAACCGCTATAACGCCCTGCCGAATATGAGACTTTCTATCTACTGGCAAAGACAGGGATTGGTAGACGGATCGCAATACAATGTCGCTCTACGTCTGAAGAGCGCCGACAACGCCTCGTGGGCTGACTGGTTCATGCCCGCAGGATTGGATATTGTTCCGGAAACATGGACAGGAAATCTATTATTCAGGGTTGATTATCTCGTCCCAGTTCCAGTGGGTTTACCGCTTCAGTCGTATAGCATGCAGCTCGATATCAGCGTGGGTGAAAAAGTGGAGGTTGTACAGACGATGGCGTTTCCGTTGGCGCATAACGAAGTCGCCTGTTGCGTGCGTATGGCGTTCTGGCCGGATGCATCCGCACCGCTGAATGCGCCTGCGCAGTGGCGATCCAATGGCGCAGCCATTGTGAAGGCGGAGTACAAAACTGTACTGCGTCCGGGTGAGCTTGCGCCCGTGAACATCACATGGATGCTGGACCAACCTGCCGGCGCGAATTGGCTGACTAGCTTAAGATTGGAAGGGTTGACAGGCGGGGTCGTCGCATCTACGACGAATAACTTGGCGGAGGTTCAAACGCCAATGACGAGTTGGCCTGTTGGCGAGTTAGTGCGTGCCATCCAAACACTTGAACTACCCTACACCATCACACCCGGATACTATCGGTTAACTCTTGCGCGCAAAGATCATACCGGTCGAAACATAGATGCCACGCTGCTCGGTCTTGTTGAAGTACAGGATTATCCGCCTGTACCCGTTGCGCAGCATATACCCAATCTTGTGAGCGGCCGCGCAGGGACCTTTTCATTGCTGGGTTATGCGCTTGAACAACCTCCGTTGCGTGATATCATCCTGTCCTTCCATGTCTACTGGCGTGCTGATTCTAGGACACCTGCTGACGGTGTCCTTTATCTTCATATATTCAAGCCAGACGGTAGCATGGCTGCATCGGACGATAATCCACCTGATCAGGGAAGACGCTCGACACTGACCTATCGG
>CAIQQO010000334.1 GCA_903873965.1 uncultured bacterium | reverse complement strand
TCTTTGTCATAACTCAAACCAATATTGGCAAGCGAGGTAAAACTGCCACTGTTGGTCGCAATTTTGTTCACCTGATTGAATAGATCCATCCGCAGCGTCCGAAATCCCTGGTCACTCGAGAGTGGGCCGCGCGTATAGGTCGTTGTCGTTCCGTTAGTCGAAGAGGTCAGCGCCATCTTTTGGGTCAGGTGGGTAAACGCTGCATTGAACTTCGTGACAAATGCATTCATCGCTGCTGTCGACTTGTCCACATTAGCCGCCACGCTCAAATGGGCCGTCTTGCCTTCGGCATCTGCAGCGAGATTGATCGTCACACCCTCAACCACCTCTGTCAAACCTGTGTTGTTAGCCGTCGATACGCTCAGACCATTCACCGTGAAGCTGGCATTTTGAGCCGTCTGAACATCCGCTCCAAACCCCAACCCCGCGCCGTCTGTGTAGGTCATCGTGTGGTTCACACCGGTTTGCGTGCCGTTCAATACCATACGCCCACTGACAATCGAGGCCTTGAATGCATGGCCGTCCGGTTGGTTGGCGGCGTTGATCTTCGCAGCGATCGTCTGCTGGGTATCTGAAGCAGAGATGTCCACGGAAACACCCTTGGCTGTGTAGCTCAGATCCGTGCTGCCGGTTATGCCACTCGAATTGAGCGCGAGGGTCAACCCGCGTCCGGTGTCAAACGTTCCATCCGTCGCCGTTTGCCAGTTGGCCGTGTAGGCCGAGCCATCGGCATTGCGGATCGAAACCGCATTGCCATCTGCATCCACCAAGCGAAACTGGCGCACACCACTCAGATCACGCGATTGCACACTGTACGTCCCAGTACCGATCTCATGTTGACCACTGACCACATCCGACGTCGTCACGTCCGTCAGAATATCACTGGGTGTGCCCACACTGGCTGCCGCAGTTCCCGTCCCGCCCATCCAAAACGTCCCCGTCTTGCCTAAAGCCAGGTTAGAGTTAGCGACCACACCGGTGGTGCGGCTCTGGGATTTAGCCAGAGCGGTCACAACGACATCGAACTCACCCACGGGGGCGCTTTCTGTGGCAGTCGTCGTCATCACGGTTGCGCCGCTGGTTCCAGATGCCACAGAAGCCTTCGATACCTGCCCCATGGCGTAACCACCCTCGGTGCTAATTAAACCTGAAACGGCGCTTTGCAGCGCGTCCAGGTTCGATTTGATATCGGTGTAGATGCTCTTGCGCAAATTCACTTCATCGCGCTGGGTCTGGATGCGCTTAATCGGTTCGCTCTCCGCGTCCACAATCGCAGTGATCGAGCTTTGAAACGAGACCGCGAGGCCTTTCATATCGGATACAGAACCAATGTTTATGGCCATACATCACCTGCTTTCGGCCTGACATCTCCTCCGTCGTCTGAAAAAACTCAAGGGGTGAGGAGAAAATACCCCGTTCAAAATGCTCCTCGGGGGGGCGCCTGCCGCGAATGCGACGGGGCCCCCCTTTGGGTCTTACTTAGTGAAGTTAGCGAACTGCATTACCTCTTACCGGAAGAGGGAGAGCAGGCTCTGCGGCGCCTGGTTGGCCTGCGCCAACATCGCCACAGCCGTCTGTTGCAGGATCTGATACTTGCTGGCGTTCATCTGCTCTTCAGCCATGTTCGCGTTCATGATCCGGCTGTGAGCAGCTTCAACGTTGATCTGCGCCACTGAAATCGATTCTTCCTTGAAGGTCAAACGAGCCATCAGCGAGCCCAGGTCCGACAGAGCGCCGGTCACCTTGTCCAATGCTGCGTTTGCCGTGGTCATGTACTTGCCTGCCTTCGCTGCATTCGAAACGTCCACTGAGAAGTTGTTGGCCTGTTCGTAGGTGAAGGTGGCCTTGTTGCCTGTGGTGGACGAGATACTGCCGAAGGCCGCCATCGTGGTGCTCACGCCGCGTCCCGAAACTACGGTACCTGCTGCCGCCACATACGATGAGGTCGCGTTATAGTACGCCGGGGTCGTCGCGTAGGTCGAGGTCTGCCGCGCCATCGTCATCGCCTGACCAGAGCTGTCGTTCAGTTCCACCTTCGCTTCGTTTTGCTTGATGAACTCAAAGGTCATCGAGGTGCCCTTGACCAACCCGGTCGCTGTGCCCGTCAAACCTAATGTGATACCAATCGCGGTTTGGACCGTGCCGACCTGGTCCTTCAACACACCACCCGAGAGGTCAGCGGCTGTCACGGACATCGAGCCATTCGAGCCCCAGGTGCTGTCATCCAGGTTCGTCAGCGTGTAGTCGGTGCTGGTCGCAGAGGTCGCGGCGTCAATCGTGAGTTTGTAGTGCCCAGAGACCATCAGCGTCGAGGCCGTGGCGGTGCCGGTCATCGAGCTCGTGCCCGAGATCAGCTTGCTGGTCGTGTCCAGGGTCGCCTTCGAGGTGGTCGCGCTCGTCGCCTTGTCCAACACCTCAAACGAGTAATCGCCCGTCGCAAGCTCAGAGAGATTGTTCAATACACCAGAGGTGACCGCACCCGCTGCCGCGAAGGATGCACCCACAACCGATTTCGTCGCCTGCGCGCTCGCCACAACCTTCGAAAGGCTCAGGGTCGCGGGATCCAATGCGCCGGGCAGGGTCCATGAGGTCGACTCGCCTTCGTCCACACCCGTCTGGAACAGCTTGGTGCCGGTGGTGTTATCCAGCAGTTTAACGCCGTTCCACTTGGTCTGGTCGATGATATCTTGCAGCTGTTGGGCATAGGACGAGAGTTGGGTCTGGATCGTGCCGCGCTCTGAAGAACCGAGCGTGTCCGAAGCCGCCTGCTCAGCCTTGTTGCGCATCTGGGTGATGATGTCGGTCATCTTGCTCAGGCCGCCTTCAGCGACGGAGAGCATGTTCTTGGAATCGCCAATGTTGTCGAGGGTGACTTTCAGGCCTTCCGAGCGGGCCAGCATTTTGGTGGCGATG
>CAIQQO010000333.1 GCA_903873965.1 uncultured bacterium | reverse complement strand
TAGATTGTTTCTGTTTTGTTCCGGTGACAGTTGATGATGTCGGGATAAAGAAATTTTGACAATCTACTTAGAAGGCTCTCACTCCGCTATTTCCCAACGCCACATCGAGTGCATTCATGAACTCATTGAGCCTGATCGGTTTGGTGATATAGCGCAGGAATCCTGCTTCCAGTCCCTTCTTGATATCGTGTGGTATGGCATTGGCGCTGATGGCTATGACTGGGATATGCGCTGTACTGGTGTTAGAGCGCAGGATTGTCAGTGCAGCGAAACCGTCCATATCAGGTAGATTAATGTCCAGCAGGATCACATCCGGGTGCGATGCGCATGCGATCTCTATGCCGCTTGTCCCGTTCACGGCGGTCAGCAGGTGCAGGGCAGGGTGGCGCGCAACAATCTGCTCAACCAGCTTTAAGTTTGCTGGATTGTCCTCTATGTAGAGTAGTGAGTACACGGGTGTGGGATGCTGAATATCCGTTCGGGCAAACACTGTCGAGTCGTCCAATTTGATTAACTGGGGTGGCTCATCAACCGAGATGAGTTCGAACCAGAACTCGCTTCCAACACCGACTGTGCTCTCTACGCCAATGGTGCCTCCCATCAGTTCAACCAGTCGCTTGGCCACCACAAGGCCGATACCAGTACCTTCGATGCCACCATCTCCCCGTCCAAGGCGATTGAACGCCTGGTATAACTGTGCGAGTTGTTCCGGATTCATTCCCGCGCCGGTATCGCTGACGGTTACGCGAGTGCGCCCTGGCACGCTATTGACGCATCTTACCTCGACAGTTCCCTGCTTCGAGTTGTATTTCACCGCATTGGAAAGCAGGTTGATGATAACCTGGATCACCCGAGTCCGATCGGCACTGACAAAGCAGGCGCAGCCCGTCTGATGAAAGATCAATTTAATGCCACTCTGATGCGCCTGCGGTTCGATCATGCCTCGACACTCGAGCAAGACTTCCGCCAGCGACACGGGTTCTGGCGAAAGCGGTACATGCCCAGACTCGACCTTCGCGAGATCGAGGATTTCGTTGATCAACTTAAGCAAATGCCAGCCTGCATGAAGAATCTGGGTGATGCTTTGTGCCTGGATCGGCGTTGGTGGCGGAGACTCGGATTCCATCAACTGGGCGAAGCCGAGGATGGCATTCAACGGGCTGCGCAGTTCATGGCTCATGTTGGAAAGGAACTCTGATTTGGCAAGATTCGCTTTTTCCGCGACGGATCTGGCATTCTCCAATTCGATATTCTTTTCCTTTAACACCTGGACTAGACGATTGCGCTCGGTGACGTCGCGCGCAGCAGCAAACACACCTTGCAACTTTCTGTCCCGGTCGTAGAAGGTCGTCGCATTGTAAGACACCATTGTTTCTCGGCCGTCCCAGGCATGTGCTGTGAGTTCGTAATCGGTAACCTTCTTTTCACTCAGTACCAGTTTGATACTAGCCTCAGCCCGTTCCGGATCGGTAAAGTACGTTTTGAAAGGCGCACCAATCAATTCGTCCCGCGTACACCCGGTGAGTGCCTCCATCTGTTTATTGACGTCGGTGATGATACCGGATGGATCGGTGGTGATCAGGGCATCGACATTGGATTCAAACAGTGAGCGTGTGTAAAACTGCTGGTCGCGCAAGCGCTGACTGAGTTGCTTCTGATCTGCCTCGATCTGTTTGCGCGCTGTGTTGTCGGTGCCGATTAACAGGTAACCGATGATGGTGTCATGATCGTCACGCAGTGCCGTAACCGACACGACGGCCGGGAAGCGGCTGCCGTCTTTGCGGATGTAGGTCAATTCGTAGATGTCTTCGATCCCGCGTGAAGCCTTGAACACCAATGCCTCGAATCCCGGTGTAATCGGTGTGGAAAGCTCGATACTCAACGCCTTGGCGCGTGCAATCACTTCGTGAGGATCTGAAATATCGGCCGGGGTGATCTTATTCAGGACGTCGGCGGCCATATAGCCCAGCATGCGTTCGGCGCCGACATTGAAGATTTGAATGACGCCTTTTTCGTCAGTAGCGATACTGGAAAAGTTAGCGCTATTGAGAATCGCATTCTGCAAGGCGCCAGTTTTAAGCAAGGTTTCTTGGCGTCTGATTTCAGTGATACTGGTCGGGGTAACAAGGGTGGGCTTGAGAATGACGGGAACAGGGGTTACTTCTGGCATGACCTACCTCACTACAGGCGCGAGTGAATCTGTCAACTCGCGCAATTGAATTGAGAGTAGAGTCCTATCTACTTGCATTAATTCTATCATTGATTTGGGAAACCTTATTGTGAAGCAAGAAGCGTCACTCAAGATCTTCCTATGCACGATAGAACTCGCGATAGTTCTGCAGAGGCACATCGCGGGTGCGACATTCGGCCTGTACGCCGGCCTTGGCGCACACGATGTCGACCACCTTCTCGGCCATGACGCGCGCTGTGGCCGTCTTACCGCCGGTGATGGTGATGAACCCCGCTGTGCCTTCTCTGGCATGGTCAAAGCACTCAAAGGTGCGGCTCAGTTCGCGCCCATCGCCAAGTTTGGCTGAGCCGATCAACGGGCGCGCGGCGGCCCATGCGGCGCGATAGGGAATCGTCTTTACGATCGGCATCATCTGCGCGGTCAGGTCGATCATGCGTTGCACATGGTCGGCGGGAACATCAATCGCGTCAGCGTCGTGCACCACCCATGATGATGTGCCCAACAGGCTGGTCTGGCGCTGCGGCACCAGGATGTCGCCGTCGCCGGGCAGGTACATTCGGTGGATCACCATGTGGTTGACGCGTTGCGGGATGCTGACCATCACGCCCGCTGTTGGCACGACTGGCACATCGCAACCTGCTAGCTGTGCCACGCGCCCGCTCCACGGACCGGCCGCGTTGATGACGAAGTCAGCCGCGATGTGCTCCACCTTGCCGGTGCGGAGATGCTTCACGGTCACACCCTTGACTCCGGTTTGACCGTGTTCAATTGCAGTGACTTGCGTGTATGTGTGCACCGTTGCGCCATTGGCCTGTGCCGTCGCCAGGAAATACAGGCAGAAGCGAAATGGTTCAAACACGCCATCGGGGACGCGGACGGCGGCGCGGATCGTGGGACTGAGGTTGGGTTCGAGTTTGCGCGCTTCACTCACACTCATCTCGTGCGCCTCGATGCCCGCCTGCGCGCAGCCGGCCAGAAACCGCGGCTTGAACGCTTCGTCGCGGTCATCGACGGCAATCATCAGGCCATCATTGAGTTCCATCCCGCCGGCCATGATGCGGCGCAGGATCAGGTTTTCCTCGATGCACTCGCGTGCTGCGTGCGGGTCATTGACCACATAGCGCGCGCCGCTGTGCAATAAGCAGTGGTTGCGCCCCGTCGTTCCGCCGGCGACTTCGCTGCGCTCGATGACGGTGACGCGGAACCCGCGCAACGCCAGGTCGTGCGCGACGGCGGCGCCGGTGGAGCCGGCGCCGATGACGATCACGTGGAAACTGGAGATGGTAGGGTGAGAATTAGTGGTTGCCATGGGATGGGTTGGCGGGAGTGTTTCC
>CAIQQO010000332.1 GCA_903873965.1 uncultured bacterium | reverse complement strand
TGCAACAACCACAACCACGGCAACAATTGCCACACCAGCGACAACAACGGCGCACACAACGGAGGCAATACACGCAGAAATGGCAGCGGCCCCACCTGCCCCGGCCGCGCCGCCGCCTACTGCGATGCCACCCCCTGCACAGGCCAATGCTAGAGGGCCGACACAGTGGCCGGTGGGATCGTTGTACCGAACCGGATTGCCACGGCCATAGTCGTAGCGGGCGTGCCCCACACCGCTACCAACGCCATCGGGCACCGAGTCCGGCGAGATGAACCGGGCCGCCGTCGGGCTGTACCAGCGGGCGCGCATGTAGATCAGACCGGCGCCTTCAACCTTGCGCTGCGCCGCCCAACCCCACGAACCTGACACGTTCCCCCACGTACTTCTCAACTCGCCATACGGCGCATACAGTTGCCGGCCCACAACCGCGTCGCTCTCGTCCGTCGCGGCGCTGACCGTCGACAGGTGATCGTTCAGCAGATACGTGAGCGTGACACCTTCGCGCACTGCAATCGTCTGCCCGTTGAAGCGGTAGGTGACCCGTACCACAGCGCCCGCCGCCGACCAACCGGCGCTGGCCATCATCGGAAAGTACAGCTTGTGCTGGGTGTAGGGTGACGTCGCCGTTACCTGCGGCGTCGACCAGATGACTTCGTAGTCTTCACTGACGTACAGCGTGGTGCTGCCCAGCTCGACCTTCTTCACCATGCGGCCATCGGCGTCATATTCGTAGCGCGACACCTGGCTCCCGCTGACAACCTGCGTCAGCCGATTCTGGATGTCCCACGTCTGGGTATAAGTTACGCCGCCCTCGATGCGCGTGATCATGTTGCCGTTGGCGTCGTAGGTTGCACTGAACGACTGGCCCACGGCAATCACGGCGTGCGGCTTCTGCGCATGGTACGAATATGCCTCATAAGTGCCATTGCGACTGCGACTCACGATGTTGCTGGTGGCGTCATAAGCCCAGGTCTGGCTGTACTGCCCGGCACCAGTCAGGTCGGTGGTTGCCGTGATCAATCGATCAAGCGGGTCATAGCCGAATGACTGCACCTGACCCTGGTTGGGGTAATCGGTGATCGACATGATATTGCCGACCTGATTGAAGGTGTAGTACAGACTTTGTGGCGTGGTCGAGATCGCCTGGGTGCACAGACTGGTGGCGTCAGCATCGCGCAACGTGCAACTGTGCGCTAAACGTCCAAAGCCGGATGCGCCCGAAATGCTCGGATCAATGCCTGAGACGGGACCGAACTGGCCCGCGTATGTGTTGTAACCATAATAGCCATAACGCGTGGTCAGGCCATTGCCGAGTTTCACGTTGACAAGCTGACCAAAGCTGTTGTAGTCAACACTGCGCACCAGCGCCTGGCCACGGGCACTGATGCCTAGGGTCTGACCGGCGGCATTGTAGGTGGGCGTCATCACTTCGCCGTTCGGCAGTCGCGTCGAGATGGCGCGGTCGGCATCGTCGTACTGGACTTCGGAGGTGAATACGGTCGATATGCCGTTGAACGTCTTCTGTTCATTGGTCACACGGCCACGCGCGTCGTACCACCAGCGTGACACACCGCTCGTATCCGTGAGCGCAGTCCGCCGTCCTATGCCATTGGCGCCGAGATCATATTCATAGGTTGCCAGGGCAGTGACAACTCCGTTAGTGCTCCCCCACTTGCTGGTTACGCGGTTGAGCGCGTCGTACGTGAACGACAAAGACTGCGACAGGGCATCGGTCTGGGTAATGAGGTTATCCCAGACATCAGACTGGTAAGACCAGGTACCCATGTCGGGATCGCTCAGGGCAGTCTTGCGACCCAGTCCATCATAGGTGATCACAGTGGTGCGTCCCAGTGTATTCATAACCTGAATCAGGTGGCCCAGGGCATCGTAGTTGTATGTGCTGGTTGCATATGCTGTGGCCGTCAATACGGCCGCTGCATATGTACCGCTAAAATCCCTTGTGGCTTTAAGCTGGCCAAGGATATTACTCTCGCCCACCTTCAGATGATTGTTGGCATCCAGTGTAGCGACCGAGGTTCGGTCATAGGCAAAGCGTAAAAGAGTGCCGTCGGTGTTCGTCACCAGCACTGCCCGCCCCAAGGCGTCAAATGTTGTGACTGAATGCGGTGCGGCGTCCCAGCCTATCGTGCGTGTAAACGCACTCGTAAACGCCTGGGCGACGGGTACATGTCCGACCGCGTTACGCCCAAGCTCATCGTAAACCGCGTTATTGACCGACTGTTGCAATCCATCATTCATGGGTGCGCGGGATTGCACCAATCGCCCGAGTCCATCATAGAATTCGTAGGCGTTGATCGTGCCCGTCTGTCCACTGATAGCGCGCTGGCGCGTTTCGATCTTTAGCGGCATCTGGCTGACGGCGATGTCGTCAACCTGTACCGCGCCAATCCCCGTGCGCCACTGCACCAGCATCTGCGTTGCCGTGGCAGGGAGTGTGATTTGTCCGGCCAACTGCTGCCAACTGCTGCTGGCGGTTACGCAGCCGAGGCTAGATTCATAGCTGCTACCGGCTCCGCCTGAGAGGCAGGCGTCGCCGCTGCCGCGCACGCGCCCGCTGACCCAGTAAGTCTGACCGCCGATAGTCCCCGTAAACGCCCGCCTGACCCAATGCTCATTGCCCTGGGCGGTAATGGACGAAGTGATATTGATGAGAGAAGTCATCAGCGCCGCGTCATACACGTAACTCAAACTTTCCTGTGCGCGGCTGACGCCGCCGGTCGCCCATTCCCTTGGCGCTGGACTCATGGCGAAGTCGGACAGCCACACCGTCGCGGTGGTTTGACCGCTGGACGTGATCGGCTGCACATCAAACCGCGCCGATATCCCTGGACCTTGCGTCACGCTGATGTAGCCGCCCAGATACTGCCATTGATCGGTTGTCGTCAGACACTGCGTGCTTGTCAACACGTACAGGCAGGCGCTGCCGGCGCCGCGCACCCAGCCGCCCACCCAGCCGCCCACCAAGTAGGTCTGATGCGCTTCCCAGGTGCCCGTAATCTTGCGTATGGCGTAGTAGCTTGAGCCTTGTCCGCTGACCGATTTCTGCATGTACAGCGCGTCTGCGCCATTCAACCCCTGCGTCGGGCTGTAGCCAATGGTGGGACCTGCCGATCTCGTCCAACCTTCCGACCAGCGGTTGGTAATCACGTTTGGACGCTCAACAGGGTCGATCTTGAAATACGCGCCGGGTGTGGTGTAGGTATACGTGAGCGTCGGCAGGGCTGTGCTGTCGCCCGGGCGAACCACGCCGGTCAGACGGCCAAACACGTCGTACTGATACAGCGTGACCGCGCCGTTCGGATCGGTCAGGCTTCTGGCCAGGCCGAAGGTCGCCCCCCAGCCATTCTGCACATCCACGCCGCCGATGCCATAGTAGTCGTAACGGGTGGCGTAGCCCAGTGCATTGGTGACAACCGTTGCAAACGCGCCGAAGTCGTCGTCGTACTGATACTGCTGCGTGCTGGACAAACGTCCCGTGGCCGTCAGGCTGCCCACCGCGCCATAATCGTTAAAGGTTGTCTCACGCGTCTTCACGCCGGTTGCGGCATAGGCAATGGCAACGTCGCGCGTCTGGCCTGCTGCGCCATTGGCGCCGCTGATTTCCTGTACAAACGTCAGGTCGCCGGTGATGACCTGCCCGAACTGTAGGGGTACGCTTTGCGCTGGCGGTTGCCCGGATTGCCCCGGTTGCGCGTCATAGTAATAGCGCACCTCGGATAACCGTGCGCCATCAGCGCAGCTCAACGTCTCGCTGATGGATCGAATCACATACGGGAAGGCATTGGTGATATAGCGCGTGGAAGAAACGCGCACGAGCGTACCGCTGTCATATTCGCGGCTGCCAGTCGCCTGGCCGATGAACGCGCCGCCCTGCAGCGCCGGGTCATAACTGGTCTCTGTGCGTTTGAAGAACCCGGCATTTGCACCGCTATCGCCGGCCGGATAGGCGGGCGGTGACTGTCAACGGCGCAACAAACCATGTGCCCGAAATCAAACCGGCATTCGTCAGATAAACGGTGAAACTCACCTGTTGCGCCTGCATGACCGCGCCGGTCGGATCGCTGCTGCGGCTCTGGTACTCGCGCCCGAGGCGCTGGGTATCGGTGTAGTAGAAGTGCGCTGTAGCCGCCGTGACCGTATTCGCGTTGGTCAGCGCTGTGACGGTTACGACGGCGTAACCCATCAGTGCATTGGACGGTTTGTTCCAGTCGTGGTTGGTGCGGCACGTCGATCCCGCCTTGTTGTAGCACGATCCGCTGTAGGCATAGCGTTGCTGGCTCGACCAGCCCAGCCCTTCGCGTATCGTTTTCAGGGCAACCTGATGGTAGGCAGTGCCGGGGTCGTTGCGGTAGAGATATTCCTGACGCGCGCCGTAACCATTATTCACTGCTGTGAGCAGGTTGCCCTGGTACTCAAATGAGGTGAATGGCTGGCTGATCGCCTGCGTGCCGCTCAATGCAAACGATTGAATGCTGCTGAGGGTGTGACTGACATCATAGGTCAACACACTGCGTTCAATCACTGTGTTGCTCACATTCACAGTGAAGGTCACCGGCTGGCGCACATCTTCCTTGTCGATCCTGGTTTTGGTGTAGCCAATCGCGATTTCATAACGAGTCGAACGGGCTGACGCGCTATTCCCGTACTTGACGCTGACCAGCCGGGTATCCGTGTCGTAGTCGACATAGCCATCTTCCTTATGCGCTTTCTCGTAGCTGTATTGGGCGCTGTATTGAGATGGATTCTGACTTGGATCATCACGATGGGCTGCGAAGACGCGCTGCAGGTACCAGCTCTGGGTCATTGCGCCGCGCTCATCGCCGGTCTTGAACATCCCTCGATCAACTGCTCGATATTTCGTCTGGCTGCTGTCATCGAGCCCGAACCCGTAGCGCGTCCCGTCAGGCGTCCAGACCTGCCAGTACCCGTTCGCCGGCGCCGTTGTGGTCAGCACTTCACCGGTGCCGCCGCAGATGGTGGTTGTGATGCCGCAGAAGCGCACGCGCATCGGCGTATAGTTCTCGGTGACATACTCGCCTCCGCCTTTGGGGATGAGGTTGTAGTTCTGCCCGTTCAAGCTCAACTTGAAGTCGTGATCTGCCGCGAGCGTAAACCAGTAATAGGGATACGGGACAAACTCCACACATCCCTCGAGGTTTGAACACCAGGTTCCTTCTTCATACGGCCAATGGATGATGATGAATCGTGTTTCCGAGTGTTCATCAAAGCGCACACTCTGGTAGATTCTGGGAACATCCATGCTCCAGCCGACGCCCAGGCTGTTGCTGTCCCGGCTGCCCTGGTCAGCCGATGTGCTGGCGTATTGCAGTGCCAGTTGCGGTTGCAATCCGTCCAGCATCTTTGGTGCATTGATCGGGTAGGCGTATTGTGCAGAACCATTAAACAGGTTGACATCGCCAAAGTTGGTGTTGAGCTTCCAGACTTTCGGCGCGTCGAACTGCACACCCACCTGGTAGGCGGAGAAATGTCCCACCTGCGCGCTCATCAAGCTGCTGCCCGGATCATATGCGGAATTCACGGTCTGCAGCGAGTTGTCTGTCGTGGCTCCCGCTGGACGATGACCTGCGCCTGCCTGCATTCCTTCCTGCTGATAGAACAGATTGGGAATATATCCAGTCGCGATCATCTCGGATGTCAGCACATCGCTCAAATCAACGGTGATCGTCACGGAAGAAGAAAAGACCACGTCCGGATGGAAATCAAAACGCACCATCGGTTCGCCCAATCCGGTGGAGGATATGACAAGTCCGGGCGCATACGGTTCATACGGCAATGCCGTCGGACGATACAGCGTCATGGTCGTCACAGTGGTCTGGGTCACGGCATTTGGCCCGTACGTCACCTGAATTCGGCTGCCGTCCGGGCTCAAAACACCGCCAGATGGGGTGATTGTCATGGGCTGGCTATGTACGCCAACCCATATCTGTAATGGATTCAGGTCGAACACATCGCCGCTATCGCTTTCACAGGTGCCGGTAATGACCAGATTCACCGGCGCCAGGGAAGGTGTGTCGGCGGCATCGACCTGCACGACGTACGGATGCCCGGATGGTGTGATCGAGGTTGTTGCAGTCAGGTTTTGCCAAACCAGCAAGCGCGTGTTCGAGTAGTAGGTTGTGGTTGTTTCTGGCGTACTGACGAAAGCGAGACCGGGTGGCAGGTAGATGGATACTCTAAGGATGGCAGCAGTCTCGGTCATCGCATGCAGCGCCATTACGGGTGTGATGATCTGCCGATCCATAACGCGTGGATCGGAAATCGTGTTGCCGGCTTCAATGTCGGGGGATGATTACGTCTCTTCCCCACTCATCATCTCTTCGGTCTGCAGATCTGAAGTTCCATCCGGCAGTGACAGAGGACTCGTGAGTGGGTACGTTCTGTAAGACCTCGAGTAATTGCTGGTCTGCGCTTGCAGCGAATTGCCAGTGATATTGCGATATGCAATTGCATACGCATCGGGGAAAACCGTGTTGAGCATCAGACCAAGCGCGAGCAGAATGCAGCAGACGGTATCGATCAATCGACGAGTTCGAAGTAGTTTGGCAAGCGATTTCATTGATAGTTCCTTGATTGTGCGTTGAACTCTGTTGCGTAGCCTTTGCAAACAAGCTATGCCAGGAAACAATCACAATTCAACTACTGGATTAACAATCACGCAGGTAAATAACGAGAGTTGCTACCTGAGCATAGCGAAAACTCTGCTAATGTTGATTTGCCAAAAAACAGGCGGAGGCTCGCTATACTCGACCGTATTATCACCTTTTATTGTTTCTGTGACGACTTCCTGAAGGCAATCCAATATCGAGATAACTCTCAGGCAGTCATGTCGACAGCCGAGATTATGACAGTGGTACTGGTGGCAGCAGAATGGTTCGGCGGGTGTTTCGAACAAGCGCGCCTCTTCATGAGCGAACATGGCTACGTGCAACACCCATTGAGCAAGAGCCGGTTCAACCGCCGGCTGCATGCCATCCCCGAATGGGTATGGCGAATGTTGAGTTGTGCCCTGAGTGAAGCTTACAAACAAATGAATCCGAGTCAGGAGTACATCGTCGATAGCATTCCAGTGCCGGTGTGTGACAACATTCGTATCTCACGCTCGCACCTGTATCGCGGTGAATCCTATCGCGGCAAAATCGCCAGCAAACACCGCTATTTCTATGGTTTGCGTATCCATTTGGTTGTGACTGCTACTGGTCAACCCGTGGAATTTGAACTGGCTCCAGGCTCCGTTGCCGACATTACTGCTTTTAAGTCATTGGACCTGGATCTGCCACCCGAATCCATTGTGTACGCTGACAAAGCATACACGGACTACCTATGGGAGGACTTGCTCAAAGAAGCGCCGGAGATTGATCTGGTCACCTTACGCAAGTCCAATGCCAAACGTGTTATGGATGGTTGTATTGCCTATATCTGCCAACACACTCGCAAACGCATCGAGACGACTTTCAGCCAGATTGCAGCACGCTTTGCGCGTTTCATACGTGCTGTGACGCCACGATGTTTTGAACTCAAATGCTTTCTGTTTGTGTGGAGTTATGCCATCTGATTTTTGGCTTGGTGGCAACTACCGTTATTTAAGGTTTGACTTTCCATACTACCCCGTACCCTTTCGCACCCGTCGCCACCACATGCCCGGCGTGCGCCACCACAACCGGATATCCTCGCGCAGGTTGCGCGTGGCTACATAGTAGGCATCAGCGACGAGGATTTCGTCCAACTGGCCCGTCGCGCCTTCCTGCACGTACCATAGCCCCGTGACACCGGCAGGGCAGGTGAAGCGGCGCGTCTGCCACTCTTCGGTAAGTTGACCGGCTTCCTCCAGCGACAGGGGTTTGATGCCCACCCAGCGCAAATCACCGCGCACGATGTTCCACAGTTCGGGGAGGCGATCCCAGTCCAGCCGTTCCAGCCAGCGGCCGAAACCGGTTGGCGTCCCATCGCGTCGGCGCGTCTCGAAGCGCAATAGTTGGAATGAGCGGAACAAGCTCCCTTCATGGTCTTCCGTGGTGTAGCCTGTCACGCGCGGCAACCGGCGGATCACGCGACCGCCACTCGTGATCAACACGACGAGGCTGATCAGCAGCATGAACGGCAGGGCGACGATGAATACAAGCAACGCGAAAAAACCATCCAGCAAGCGCCGGAACACATCGGGGGTGAGTGCAGGGCGCGTCTCGGCCAGCAAAAACGCGTCCACGACCGTCGTGGCCTCGCCGGTGGCGGGGTCGGCAATGATGGTCTTGTTGACCACGCGCCCTTCCACCTTGACCAGTCGGCCAACGTACGTGCCGGCCAGAATGGTGCTGTCGGCCACAGTCGCCTCATCGTCAATGATGGTGTTCTCGCCCAGCACCGCATACGGGCCTAGCTCGACATCCTTGCCGACGTAGCAGTTATCGGCCACGTAAATGGGCGCCGCAATGCGGGCGGTGGG
>CAIQQO010000331.1 GCA_903873965.1 uncultured bacterium | reverse complement strand
TTTGACGCGATGCGGGTTTTGCAGGGAATCGGCTACGGACTTACCGTAGATGAAATCTTCGATGGCAAGCCCAAAAGCACCACCTTGATCGCCTGGGATGGCATTCGCGGCGGCAGCACAGGAGTGCAAAGCCAATTGCCATCCAGCAGCCCCTTGAACTTTATCCGCATAGGCGCGACGGTCAATCTCAGCCAGGACGTTTACGAGTATGCCATCAAGCTGGATGCAGAACACGGCTTGGTACGGTATGAACAACTGAACAGAAACGGCGCTCCCCTATATCGCACAGATGATCCGGCAGAACGCGCAAAGTCTGTTCTGCAAGCAACAGTTTACGCGCCGTTAACGTACAAACAACAAAATCAGACGTCGTTGCCTGAGGATCGGCCACTTCTCGGTCAATTCGCCGACAGTATAGGGTTGTCTTCCGATGAGCGACAATCGTTGGGTCGCCTTGCCATTGGCATTTCCGACCTGCAAACGCTCGATCCGTTGCCATCCGTATTGCGCGCGTACTCAAAGCGTCGCGGCGCAGAACGACTGGGAGAGCACGGCGAAGATTTTGCCGCGCTGGTACAAACGATCTGCGAGGACATCTCGTTGCGAGAACAATATGTCTCATGGCTGCGCGAGATGTTGCCTTCCGAGGTGGAGAATATCGCGATTCTGCCGGGCGCGGCGGGCGACTTGCTGTTTGCCATCAAAGAGGGCGGGCGCACCTTTGCGGCGCCGCTCTTGTCGGATGGGACGCTGCGTTTTGCGGCGCTCACGGCTGCCATGTTCCAGCCCGATGCGCCTGCTATGCTGCTGATCGAGGAAATCGAGAATGGCATCCATCCAACACGGCTGCGACTGATGGTCGAGCTGTTGAAAAGCAAAGCGCTTCAAGGCAAGCAGCAATTGTTTGTCACCACCCATTCGCCCTATGTGTTGGCGTGGCTGAAACCCGAAGATTACGATCACACCTTTTTATGCGTCCGCGCCGAGGATGGATCATCACAGATCCGACCGGTGTCCAGCCTGCCCCATTTCGTTGAGAGTATTCAACGCACTCCCTTAGCTGATCTGTTTGCCGAGGGCTGGCTGGAGACAACGTTGTGAAAGTGCTGGTGATCCCCGAAGACCCGACCTATAACGGATATATTCTTAAGCCGCTTGTCGAACGCATGTTGGAAGAGGTGGGCAAACCCAATGCGTCAGTGCAAGTGTTAACAAATCCGCGTGCTCAGGGTTATCCAATGGTAAAGGCGCTGATGCCTGATATTGCAGAGCGCTACAAGCACATGGACTTGCTGCTGTTTATACCAGATCAGGACTGTGAAGATAAGGCTGCTGAACTGATTGGGTTAGAGCAGGTTGCTACCGATAATGGTGCGAAGCTGCTTGCATGTGCAGCAGTGCAGGAAGTCGAAGCCTGGTTGCTGGCCGGTCACGTTAGTAAACTCCCCAAGTCATGGAGCATCATGCGCGAGGAGTGCTCGCTCAAGGAAGTCTATTTCCAACCATTTCTGGCTGCGCATGGTGATAAAAGTGCTGGTGGCGGGCGCGAACGATTGATGCGCGAAACATTACGCCACTATGACGGACTGTTGATGCGTTGCCCGGAACTGCGAGAATTACAGGAGCGAATACGAACAGTGATCGTTCGTTAACGTCATATCAAGGCGGTGATGTCGGGCGCACGGTAGGTAGTGCTCATTGTCTTATGCACCGATCACAGCATTGATAGCGCGAACGATTCGCAATAGATCGTCGTTTTCTACACTTCCAAGCCGGATTACAAATCGCGAGATAACAACGCCGCGAAGCTGTAGTGTATCAATGGATGACATCTTGCTCAATCTGTTCTGGGCACTGGGGGTTAGCCGCACATGCCACTCATACCTGTCAAATGCCGTTTGCCATCCTGTGACTGGCGCTATCAGCCGAAGCGGCAGAATACCGACTGCATCCGAACTGATGACGATAACAGGACGCGCTTTCTGAATTTCTGCGCCTACTGTTGGGTCAAGACTGACGCGCCAGATTTCACCGCGTTTTGGGTTAATCGCCATCGTCTGCAAAGTCGCTGGTGTCTGTAAAGTCGCCCGCTTGCCATTCCATACGTTCGGCAGTGGCTTCGGCAGAAGAGTAGTAGCTCAACGCGGATTCAGCCTGCCTGCGCAATCGCGTCATGCGTTCAGCTTCTTGCGCCTTGGCTAGTTCATTCAGGTGAGAGATCACGTGTGAGGACACGCTGTGCCATATCTCCTGAAGCTCAGTGAGACGAGACTGCGTGAGCGGCGTGTGGCTGGCCGAGATCGTGCTCTGTGTATTGAGACTTCGCGACGGAAAAACACCTTCCGACGTGGAATGCCGGAATTGCTCGTAATTTGCAGTTTCCATCATGGTATTACTTTCCTTGCGCATGGTTATTATCAACTGGATTTAACTCATTCTGATAATAGAGTTTACGCTTGATCCACTTAAAACCTTCATGTTTGGTGATCGCTGCAATTTCAATTGGCCCCCCAACGGTTTGAGCGCCCGGTGCGAAACGTGAATACTGAATTGCCGTTTGAACGAGAAAATCGGCAAGATCGATCGCATCCTGAATAGGCATAGCCGGTTGCACGAGTGCTGCCTGCATTACCTGTTGCATGTCTGCAACAAATACCTGTAACTGTTCGTCAGCCATCTGGGTGACTTGTTTGAACCACATAGGTAGTGATGGAGAAAAACCAACTATCAATCTAGTGATCGCCTCGATTTCGCCATTCCAGGTCAGACCTGTCTGTTCAGCAGACCGCAGTGCCAGAGGCGGAGCACATTTCCCATTCTGAATTTGAATCAGATACTCTTCGGCGAAATTACTACCTGAAGAGTAACCGGCCACGATAAAACCAAGCACAGGACGTATTTCTTCCGGGACTTGCGCAAACGCGGGTGTGTACTTCTCGTCAAAAAAAAATTGCCGCACCTTGTCAGCTATTGTAAGCACAGAGTATTGATTTTCTTCGATGACCCAGTCATGATGAGTTTCCTGTGCGCTTGATAACCGTTGCCGCAAGTCCTTCAGAAGCGTGCTGATACTCGCCGCTCCAATATTGCCGGCGCCCCAAGTGATCACACCAATGGGTAAACCCTTGCGCAGGTTAAAGACCTTATTGGCGCTATTGTATACATTGACAACGACCGGGGCGCCATGTTGCGGATCAAGAGCAAGTAATGTTGTTGCGCTATCCGCCGCTAACACAACGCCATCGTTTACTTTTATAGAGATCGCAATCGTCATAAGCGTGATTTACCACCGCGCAGAAATCTCTTCATAAGATCATTGATATGATACAACGTAATCTGGAGTCGTTTCAGTATCAGTCTAAGCTGATCGCTGCAGTGCCTGGATGACTATATGCTCCAAGACCAAATTCTCACGCCTTCTGAAATTCGCACCGCCCTCCAGGATGCCATCGTCCGTGACTTGCTCGGTCCCGCTGGCGGCCCGGACGAGATCATCAACGAGCAGAACGTGCGCGGGCGCTATATGCTCGGGCTGCTCGCACCGAAGGGCCAGACACCGTTGCCGAATGATGCCGCCGGTGCTATGGCCGACGATGATACAGCCGCCGCGCCGGAAGAAAGCGACGATCTCGCACTGGCCGGTAACGACACCGAAGATGGTCAGCCCGAAGCCCCGGCACCGAAGGCTGCCACGATGCTGCAACAATCGATTGGTCTCACCTTTACCGCTGCACTTGATGCCACGGCCATCACGATCACGACATGCTGGGGCCGCTATGAGCATGTCGACCGCGAATCCGTGGGGCTCGAACCCTCCAGGCGCAACGCCTGGAAGCGCACACCGGTCGAGGCAACGTCGCATCCGATCACACTCAGGCCAGGCCGATTGGCGCGCTGGTCACCCGATCCGACACATGCGGATGTTTACGTCGATGGCCTGATCCGCAAGTATGACTATGGCTGGACCGTCACCCTGTACCTGGTCAATGGCCAGAGCGAGCCCAAGCGCAACAAGGACGAGGCGTGGATCTTCCAGCCCGAGCTGTCCGTCGCGTCTGCCGATGGCAGCGCGATCTTCCAACGCCACCTGGCGCGTTCGCAGGACCTGGCGCGGCTGACGCCCGAAGACCAGACCATGCGCATGCTGTATCGCAAAGAGGTCGAGTTTGCGGTCGGGCACGGCGTCGCGGTGCATGCGGACCTGGCAGAAGGCAGTTTCGATTGCGCCGCGCAACTGCGCACAGTCATCGTCCCCATCTATGAGCTGTCTCCGACGCGACCCGTGCATGTCGACGGCGTCCAACTGAACATGCTGGCATTGGCTGAGACGCAGGATGCGGGTTTTACCGGCGCATTGCAGGCGCTGCCCCAGGCGTATGCCGGCTGGATCGCTGAACGCGAGCGCGAGATCACGGCTGCGCCGATTGCGGCTGACCTGCTGCCCCACCTCGCCTCCGCCCGCATCAGCCTCGATCATTGCAAAGAGGCTTTGCGCCGCATCCAGGAAGGTATTGACTTGCTGGGCCGGGATCCGAAGGCAGCCGAAGCATTCCGGTTCGCCAACCGCGCCATGTATCTACAGCGGCTGCACACGCTGTATGCCCAGGTGGTCCGTAAGGACGAGTCCACCGGCTCGATTGAAGGCTTTACGCCGGCAAAACCGATTGCGTGGTACCCCTTCCAGCTTGCCTTCATCCTGCAGAACCTGCCCGGTTTGACCGACCCGCTGCATCCCGACCGCGACAAGCTGGCAGACGTGCTGTGGTTTCCCACCGGCGGCGGTAAGACCGAAGCCTACCTTGGGCTGACCGCCTTTACGCTTGGGCTGCGCCGGCTGCAGGGTAAGCTGGGTGACTACGACGCTGGCGCCGGCGTGGCCGTATTGATGCGCTATACCCTGCGCCTGCTGACGTTGCAACAGTTCCAGCGCGCCACGGCGCTCATCTGCGCCTGTGAATCGATCCGGCGTGAGAATCCGGGCAAGTGGGGCGCTGAGCCATTTCGTATCGGTCTATGGGTGGGCCAGCGCAGCACACCCAACTGGAACGCCGACAGCGCCGAAGTCGTGCGCGAGATTCGGCGCAGCAGCCAGCCGTCCAACGCCGGCACGCCGCACCAACTGACGTTTTGCCCGTGGTGCGGCAAGACCATCTATCCCGGCCGCGATATCGAAGTCGAACTATACGAGCAGGGGCGCTGCCGCACCATTACGTATTGCAGCGACTCGCTGGGACGCTGCCTGTACAGCCGCAAGCAATCGCCGGGCGAAGGGTTGCCCATCATCGTCGTCGACGAGGAAATCTACCGGCGCCTGCCCGCCCTGCTGATCGCAACGGTCGACAAGTTCGCCCAGATGCCGTGGAAAGGCGAGACGCAGATGCTGTTCGGGCGCGTGAACGGCTACTGCACGCGGCATGGCTACCGCTCGCCCGAGGTCAAAGACGTGGATACACATCGCGTCACCAGGGATGGGCGGTATCCTGCGGCGACGACCGAATCGTGCGATCAGCTACGCCCGCCGGACCTGATCATCCAGGACGAGTTGCATCTGATCAACGGCCCACTCGGCACGCTGGTGGGGCTGTATGAGACGGCGGTGGATGCGCTGTCTTCGTGGACGTACCAGGGCAAAACCGTGCGCCCGAAGGTCATCGCATCAAGCGCGACGATTCGCAAGGCCAAGGAGCAGGTCAGCGCGCTTTACACCCGCCAGGTGCAAATCTTCCCGCCATCCGGTCTGGAAGCGAACGACAGCTTTTTCGCGCGGCAGGTTGCGCCCACGCCGGAAGCGCCCGGGCGCTTGTATGTCGGCATCTGTGCGCCAGGAACGCGCATGCGGGCGTTACTCATTCGCGCGTACGTCGCCGCACTCGCAGCTGCCCAGCAACTCTACGAGAACGAGGGAGAGAACGCCGATCCGTGGATGACGCTGGTAGGTTACTT
>CAIQQO010000330.1 GCA_903873965.1 uncultured bacterium | reverse complement strand
TCTTTGTCCTCAATCAGCCCGATATAGGTACCGACCTCATAAAAGGCTTTGATGACGCGCTCAATCTGCTCGTCCGTATGCGTGGCCATATAGCTAGTGCGCAGCAGACTCTTGTTCGGCGGGACGCCGGGAGGCAACACGGGATTCACATACACGCCGTGATCATAGAACGCCTTCCACGCGAATATGGTGTTCATCTCGCTGCCCGTCATGACAGGGACCACCGGTGTGACGCTTTCACCACAGTTGTATCCCATAGAGCGCAACGCCGTGCGCACCTTGGCCGCCTGCTTGTGAACCTGCGTCACATAGCTGGGATCGGCCTCAATGATATCGAGGACAGCAAGCACGGCAGCAGCGTTGGCCGCTGGCATACTCGCACTGAAGATAAACGAACGCGCGTGATGCTGGATGTAATCGATGACATCCTTGTTGCCGCCGATCACGCCGCCGAGCGAAGCAAATGACTTGCTGAACGTGCCCATGATCAAGTCAACGTCGTCGACCATGTTGAAGTGCATAGACGTACCGCGACCGCCGGGGCCCATCACACCCAGGCCATGCGCGTCATCCAGAAAGAATCGCGCGCCATATTGCTTGCACAGCGCAACAATCTCGGGCACCTTAGCCAGATCGCCGCCCATGGAGTACACGCCATCCACAATGACCATGCAGCGCGCATTCTGAGTATCTTTCAAAATACGTTCCAGATCGGCCATGTCGTTATGGCGCCAGCGCTTCATCTGACAGCCCGACATCATGACAGCATCGACCAGCGAGGCGTGAATGTCCTTATCGCAGATCGCAATGTCGTTCTTGTCCATCAAGGCCGTGATGGCACCAAGGTTGCTCTGATAGCCGGTGCTAAAGACGATGGCGGCCTCTTTGCCCATGAACTTCGCCAGTCGGCGCTCCAGTTCTTTGTGCAATTCCAGCGATCCGTTCAGGAAACGGCTGCCTGTGCATGAGGTACCGTACTGCTGAATGGCTTCGATGGCAGCCTGGCGCACGCGCGGATGCGTCGTCAGTCCGAGATAGTTATTCGAACCGATCATGATCAAGCGCTTGCCATCGATAACGACTTCAGTGCCTTCAGTTTCAGAGAGCGGTTTGAAGTAGGGGTAGACGCCCATTTCGCGACCCATGCGCGCTTGTCGCAAGACGTCATCGGTTGCAATTTTATCAAAAAGATCAGCCATACTGTATGCCTCTTTGCAATTTGTAGAATTCTAACGGCGCCGACATCCTGCTACCGGCTCGCACGCAGTTGATGTGATTATAGTGTTGGTCGATGAATAGGGGATACGCATAAAAGCCACGCTCCCAGAGGCCCACACTGGCACTCCGGGAGCGTGCTCTTTCACACGAATGCGTCACTTCAAAAGCTTGGCTATTCTTCTTCTTCTTTCTTTTCCGCCTTGTGCTTGGCAATGATCGCAGAAGCCAGTTGTGATGGCACAGTGGCATAGCGCTCAAACTTCATTTCGTAGATGCCGCGTCCCTGCGTCAAACTGCGCAAGTCGTTGGAGTAACGCTGCATTTCGGCTAGCGGCGCATCGGCCGTGATCACTGATTTCGTGCCTACCTGGTCCATACTGACGACATGCGAACGCTTGGTATTCAGGTTGCCCATCACGTCGCCAGCATGGTCGCTGGGAACGATGATAGTAAATCGGTAGATGGGTTCGAGCAACACAGGATTAGCCAGCTCGAAGGCCTCGCGGAACACCTTACGAGCAGCAATTTCAAACGCGATGGGTTTGGAGTCAACCGCGTGTTCTTTGCCATCCAGCACAATGCACTTCACGTCGAAGACGTGATAGCCTGCGACAACGCCGGTTTCCAGCACTGAGCGAATGCCCTTTTCGATGCTGCTCTGATACCCGCTGCTGATGGAGCCACCCACTACTTTCCAGTCAAACTCGTAACCCACACCCGGCTTGGAGGGCTCAACTGCCATTTCGATTTCGGCAAACTGTCCTGCACCACCGGTCTGCTTCTTATGACGGTGGCGCGCCTGGCCGTGCCTGGTGATCGTTTCCTTGTAGGCGACTTTGGGGATAGAGGTTTCAACATCAACGCCAAACTTATTGTGAAGTTTGGAAAGCGCCGCTTCGATATGTGTCTGTCCCATGCCACGCAGAATCATTTCTGATGTGCTTGGATCGTTACCCCAGCTCAAGCTTGGGTCTTCCTCGATCAGGCGGGTCAACGATGGGCTGATCTTAGCGGTGTCGTTCTTGCTCTTGGGGTGAACGGACACTGCGAACAACGGGTGCGGGAAATCGATGCCGGGCAGGCTGACGCAATGCGTCTTGTCACACAGCGTATCGCCGGTTTGCGCCTGCGCCAGCTTGGTGACGATGCCAATATCGCCGCTGCTGAACTGCCCAATGGGAATTTGTTCTGCGCCGCGCGGCACATACAGCGTAGACAGGCGCTCTTCTGTGCTCGTGCGAACAACCTGCACGCGCGTATCGCCGCCATGAACGGAGGCTCCCATCACGCGGAAGTAAGACACCTTGCCCACATACGGGTCTGCAACCGTCTTGAAAACAAACAACACGGTGCCAGCTTCAAGATGCCCTTGATCGAAGGGCGCCGGAGCATAGTTGATCAGAGAGAAGAGCATGGCATGTGCGCCGATGCCGCTGATGGGTGCGCCGCAGAATACAGGCACGAAGGTGCGCTTGCGAATGGCTGAGCGCAAACCTCGGATGAAGTCATCATCGCTGAGTTCGCCCTGTTCGAAAAACTTCTCCATCAATTCGTCTTCGCCCTCGGCCGCTGCTTCCATCAGCTTGTTGCGTGCGCGATCGACCTCGGCAGACATGCTCTCAGGAATTTCAGTGACATCGCCTTTGGGCCCTTTCAAGTATTTGCGGCTGACCAGGTCGATAACACCGCTAAACTCAGTGCTCGCTCCAACAGGCAGCATCAAAGGGACGATGTCCGAGTGGAAAGCCTCGTGCAGGTCGCCCATGACCTTGGTGAAGTTGGCATTCTCGCGATCCATGCGGGAAATCATGACAGCGCGCGGAATACTGGCATCATCAACAGCCTGCATGGCCAGTTCGGTGCCTACTTCAATACTGGCGACGGCGTCTACGAAGATTAAACCCAGGTCGGCCACCCGCACCGTGCTGCGCATTTCGCCGGCGAAGTCAGGGAAGCCGGGCGTATCGAGCAGGTTGATCTTGTAGTCCTTATATTCAATCGGTATGATGCTCAGATTGAGCGACTGTTTGCGCTTCTTTTCTTCGGCATCGTAGTCCGACAGGGTACTCCCATCTTCGACTTTGCCCATGCGGGTGGTGTTGCCAGCAGCAAACAACAAGGCTTCAGAAAAGGTTGTTTTGCCGCTTGCGCCATGGCCAAGCAGTGCCACATTGCGCAGTTTCTCGGTTGCATACTCTTTCATAGCTCTTTCACATCCTCCAAGATTTTTGACAGGCGGGTGTTTCGTCAGAGAAGGGCTGGGGATCTTCTCTCATATGTGCGGGTGATGATTTGCACGGCGATTCATCCCGGTGAAAACAATTAAAAACAGATACAGAGGAGGGGGAGATGACAATACGATGGAGCAGGGAACTGACAGTAACCATACAAGCAAGCGCAATGGCGTGCGCTCTGGTCGCAATGGCAGGGACTAGGCATGCATGCCTATGGATCAGGTGGGAGCTTAGCACAGCTTCTCTCCCTGCCTGTCCTGCCGGTTACAGACAAGTACAATGCACGAGCACAAACCTCGTTCTACACGGAACCTGTCACATTGATCATCGTGTTGTTTGGCACGACATTCACTCGACATGGCGCAATGGCATCTCTCTTCCTGCGAACTTAAGCACTTCACTTTAGCACAAATGTCAAAAGTCGAAAAGCGGTATGTGGCATTAACATTGGCCGTATGTCATCTGCTTTGTCCAGACGTTTGCATGACTATCGCGCCGGCGCCTTTTACGCCAGGCCGGAATTGCGTGTCAAGACCATTGATGAGGCCATTGCGTTTGTCAACACGCGCGGTTTTGCCTTTTTCTGGCCAATAAAAGAGATGGTGCTGCCCAGCCTGTGGGCAGCAGTGGCAGGTGATCGACCCGTAGCCGATGCGCACGATGATCCGGGGCATATCACATGGGGCTGGAAAGACTCACTGCTGGGTCAGCGCAAATGGTATTACGCCAAGGTGTTGCGCAAGAAATCGACGTTGATATCGCTGGATACTGCGCCCTACTTCTATGCGTTATCCGAGAACTTCGGCTCGCTGGAAGAGGATTACTTGCTGCAATACGAACAGGGCGTTTTGAGCGCCGATGCGAAAGCGATATATGAGGTTTTATTGCGCGAAGGACCGCAGCACACCGTGCAACTGCGCCGCATTTCCGGGTTGAACAGCAGCAACAGTGATTACAAATTCAACCGCGCATTACTGGAGTTGGAGTCGGATTTTAAGGTGTTGCCGATTGGCGTGGCGCAGGCAGGTGCATGGCGCTATTCGTTCATCTGCGAGATCGCAGCGCGACACTATCCAAAACTGCCCGAACAAGCGCGCGCAATCGGGCAAGCGCAAGCGCGTTTACATCTGGCTGCGTGTTATCTGCGTTCGGTTGGCGCAATACGCGCTCAGGATGTAGCGAAACTATTTGGGTGGAAAGCGGCTGTCGTCAACCGCGCGCTGGACCAGTTGGCAGAAACCGGCATCGCGCAACGCGCTATAGCATTGCCTGACTTGCCGGGCGCATGGACCCTATTGCGCGAATTGATGTAAGGTGCCAATCTACGGCTTTATTCAGGTAAGATTGAACGTCATCGATTGATTGGTTTATTGTGTAAAAAAGGAAGTGTGATTCATGTGTTATGACGACAAATCCCAACCGCCTCTGCCACCCGGACAAACGTGCCCCGCAACGGGCGAAGACATCGTGCTCTCGGCCAGTGACGGCAATACGTTCTCTGCCTTTGTGGCGCATTCGGGCAGCTCCACGGCTTCACAAGTCTTGATCTATCCTGACATACGCGGGCTACACCAGTTCTACAAAGACCTGGCACTGCGTTTCGCCGAAGTGGGCGTGAATGCTTTGGCGATAGATTATTTCGGGCGAACGGCCGGATTAACTGCGCGAAACGATGGGTTCGAGTTTATGCCCCATGTTCAGCAGATGCATTTCGATGCGTTTTCGCTCGATGTGCAAGCCGGACTGGCCTATCTGCGTGAACGCTTTGGCGCCACAACGCCCACGTATGTGGTCGGATTCTGCATGGGCGGGTCGTTAACTTTGCTAACTGGAACCAACAAGGATTTTGGCTTTGCAGGTCTGGTGCCCTTCTACGCCGGAATGACCCGCGCATTTGCTGGACGCGGCAACGTGATGGAGAACGCGACACAAGTGGCCTATCCAGTGCTGGGCTTATTCGGCGGCGCGGACCAGGGCATCCCCGAAAGTGCTGTGAAAGAGCTGGACGCTAAGCTGGACTCAACGGGGATTGAACACACCATCGTGATCTATCCCGGCGCGCCGCACAGCTTCTTCGATCGCAAGGCCACCGAGTTTGCCGACGCCTCAACTGATGCGTGGAACCGCGTGCTGGCCTTCGTGCGGAAGAGTTAAAGATCAGACTCCCGAAATCCGCTTCGCGTGAGATTCCGGGAGTCTGATTCTTTACCACTGCAGTACGGCGCCCTGGCTACCGCTGGTCACCATCTTGGTGTAACGGCTGAGGAAGCTGGGCAGGTTTTGACGCGCCACAGGCTTCCAGTTCGCCTTGCGGCGCACCAATTCGGCATCATCTACATGCAGAACGAGTTGGCGGTTGGGAATGTCCACCGTGATGCGGTCGCCGGCCTCGATCATCCCAATAGGGCCACCGGCGGCAGCTTCCGGGCTGACGTGGCCGATGCACGCGCCGCGCGTACCGCCAGAGAATCGCCCATCGGTGATCAGCGCCACACTGTTGCCAAGACCCTGACCCATGATGTACGACGTCGGGCTGAGCATCTCCTGCATGCCGGGGCCACCCTTCGGCCCTTCGTAGCGGATGACGACCACATCGCCAGCCTTGACTTTGCCAGCAAGGATACCTGCGCAGGCATCTTCCTGGCTGTCGAAAATCACAGCCGGACCGCTATGAGTGAGCATTTCAGGCTTAACCCCCGCAGTCTTCACGACACAGCCCTCGGGCGCGAGGTTGCCAAACAGGATCGCCAAACCTCCGTCTTTACTGTAAGGATTGTCGAGGGTGCGGATACAGGCGGTGTCCTGGCTCTGCGCCTCGGCGATATTCTCTCCGATCGTCTTGCCGGTGACAGTGATGCAATCCAGATTGAGCGCGCCAGGCTTCTTGCTGATTTCATGCAATATGGCGCTGATGCCGCCTGCATTCTTCACATCTTCCATGTGATACGCGCTGGATGGCGCCACTTTGCAGATGTTCGGTGTGCGTCGGCTAATTGCATCGATGCGCGAGATCGGGTAATCGATGCCGGCTTCACGCGCGATTGCCAGTGCGTGCAACACGGTATTGGTGCTGCCGCCCATAGCTACATCAAGTGTCAGCGCATTGTCGAGGCTTTCAATCGTCACGATATCGCGCGCCTTGATGTCATGCTCGAGGAGCCACATCACCTGCACGGCAGCTTGGCGAGCCAACGCCTCACGCTCGGGGCTAAGCGCCATCGCGGTGCCATTGCCAGGCAGGCCGATGCCCAGTGCTTCGCACAAGCAGTTCATCGAGTTGGCGGTGAACATGCCACTACACGAGCCGCAGGTGGGGCAGGCCACGCGCTCGATTTCAGCCAGGCGCGCCTGCGTCATCTTGCCAGCTGATACGGAACCGACCGCTTCGAATACCGAAATCAGGTCCACGGCTGTGCCGTCGGCAGTCTTACCCGCATACATAGGGCCGCCTGAAACGAACACGGTAGGGATGTTGCAGCGCATCGCGCCCATGATCATGCCGGGTACGATCTTGTCGCAGTTGGGGATGCAGATCAATGCATCGAACTGGTGCGCGCTAACCACCGTTTCAACGCTATCTGCGATGATCTCACGGCTGGGCAGACTGTACTTCATGCCAGCATGACCCATGGCAATGCCATCATCGACGCCGATAGTGTTAAACAGAAACGGCACGCCACCAGCAGCGCGCACGGCTTCTTTCACGATCACGCCAAACTTATCCAGATGAACGTGACCAGGAATGATGTCAAGATAGCTGTTGGCAATGGCGATAAAGGGCTTGCTAAAATCTTCTTCCTTTACGCCTGTCGCGCGCAGCAGACTGCGATGCGGAGCCCGCTCCATACCTTTCTTGATCGTATCTGAACGCATGGCGCGCCCTTCAAATCGTCCATTTCCGTTTGTTTCGTTTCCCAATGCCATCATCTCTCCTGATCAATAATTTGCGAATTAGTGAGTTTGATTATATGCGTACACGGATGCTTAACGTGATCAAATCACCAATGTCCGGTAATCGTAATCCGCTTTCCCGTGAGGATGTCCTTGTGGAAACATAGCGCAAATCAACTCATAAACGACATCGAGGACTGCGGCAACATGTTATGGGGGAGGAAAGGCGGGGAGAAAACAAAAGAAAAGGATTCTCTGGCAATGACCTACTCTTGCACGCAGTCACCCACGTACTACCATCGGCGCTGACGAGCTTGACGACCGGGTTCGGGATGGGACCGGGTATGACCTCGTCGCTCAAATCACCAAAAAATCCTTCACTTACGCGCTTCAACAGCACGCTAATAACTGAATAGAACTCCAAGCAATTGTCTTC
>CAIQQO010000329.1 GCA_903873965.1 uncultured bacterium | reverse complement strand
GACATAGGCGCTATTACTGCAGAAAATCCGATGGTCAAATTCATCTCTGTCGACCGCTGGACGGTTGTCTGGGTGATTGGCGTTCTGATCGGATCGCACGTATGGTTTGATGTAGTCCAACGTCGCATCATGCAGCAATTGCTGCTGTGTCGCGCCATGTAGCCTGGCCATCGCCCGGTTCACATAGGTCAACTTGGCATCGCTGTCGTAAATGGCCACGCCTTCGAGCATGGCCTCGGCCATGCGGTGATCATCCCAGTCGCCAGCGCGCGTGTTGCTTTCTGCCCTCATGCGACTTGTGATATCGCGAAGCGTCGCGACGACCCAGCCTTTGGCGTTCGCCTCCGGCGAATTAAGCAAGCGAGTGCTGATGGCTGCCCAGACTAACGTATTATCTGGTTGATATAACCCCATGACGACATTCGTCTGCGGTTGGCCAGTCTGCAAGGTGCAATGGGCTGGATGTTGATCTTCCGGGAATGGCGCGCCATCTTCACGAATGGCGCCAGACAGGAAGTCGATGATCGTACAGCCGATCAGAACTTCGCTGTTGATGCCCAGAATCAATCCTGCTGCATGATTGGCCAGTACGATAACGCCATCGTTGTTGTACACCGCAATGCCATCGACCATCGATTCGAAGATGGACTGTAGCAACGCATGGACGCAAGCATCACTCATGCCATCGGCAACGGTGACGTGCTCATTTTCAGCAGCATGCTCGTTCGCGACAAGGCTTTTCATAGTTCACTATCCTCGTGCCTGTTCATGACGGTCTGAACTGAGCAAGCATTCAAACTGATCGGCTGGGTTTTATCGAAGTAAAACCACTGATTGAATTGTAGTCACGAGTGATGCAGGCGTCAATCAACTTTTTTGCCTCTTTACTCGCTAAGTGCACGCGCGCCATTAGTCTAATGTGCCATACCAGTGCCGGGATACAATCGGCACACAAGGAGTCACTTGCATGTTTCAAGCATTGAATATCCATACACTCACCTATGAGCAACTTGCTAAAACGATGGATCACTCGATCCTTCCACCTGACCTGACCGAGGCGGATGTGATTGTGCAACTCGAACTCGCGATGCGCTACAACGTCGCAGCGGTTGCAGTTAAACCCTGTGAATTACCGCTGGCAGTCAGCGTTCTGCGCGGCAGTGGTGTCAATGCTGGCGTCACGGTTGGTTTCCCGCATGGCGTCAACACAACCGCGACAAAAGCCTTTGAGGCTGAAGATGCGCTCAATAGCGGCGCGACGGAACTTGATATGGTGATCAATGTCGGCAAGCTACGCGCAGGCAAACTGGACTATGTTCGCGACGATATCAAGGCTGTTGTCGATGTTGCGAAAGGCCGCGCTATTGTCAAAGTGATCATCGAGATTGCCTATCTGACCAACGAGCAGAAGGTAACGGCGTGCAAGCTGGTTGAAGAAGCCGGAGCTGACTTCGTTAAGAACTCGAGTGGTTATGCGCCCAGCGGTTACACCATCGAGGATCTCAAACTGATGCGCGCGTCTGTGTCGCCCCAAGTTCGGGTGAAAGCTTCGGCCGGTGTGCGCACGCTGGATGCTGCTCTTGCTGTGATTGAGGTTGGGTGCGTACGCATCGGGACGATCGCCAGCGCAGTGATATTAGATGAGTTTGCGCGTCGGCAAGCGTGAGATCCAGCATGGTACATAGACAAGTGGGTAGTCGTGTCTGGCGCATGAAGCGATGCCTGTTTGTCGCCCTTCTAGTGATGGGTTTTTGTATCACGGCGCAGCAACCCGTTAACGCAACGGTATCGGCTTCGCCTCCAAAGCCAGCCGCGACAGAAACGGGCGAGTTATTGGATTACCATTTGATCACGCCAGACGATGGCTGGTTGCTGCTGAACAATCGACTCTATTGGACAAGCGACGGGGGATTGATCTGGCGCGATGCAACACCACTCACTGAACAGCCCTCGCAATGGCGCGCCGTCACATTTCTGAATGCTCAGACAGGCTGGGCGATTTCGACATCTGTCGATGCGTCCGGGTCGACCCTCTTTGTCCTTGCGCGCACTCAGGATGCCGGTAACACCTGGCGCGCTTCACGGCTCTCGCTTTTCGAACAAGGCGATATCGACGCACTGGCATCTGCAGTTTATACGCAGTTCATAGACGAACACACCGGCTGGATTGTGGTTAAACGAGCAACCAGCAGCAACTTCAACATCGGAACGCTTTTTCAAACACATGATGGCGGTGCGACGTGGACACGGTTGGCTATTCCCTTCGGTGAACCAGTCTACTTCAATTCTCCTGACAATGGATGGATTGGCGCAGGAGCGTCGGGCGAAGGTCTATTCCGCACACGTGATGGTGGCCAAACGTGGACGCCGGCAACGCCATCTGAACAATCCAGCCCGGCATTGCAATCGCCGGCTAGTCGTCGTCTGAAGAGACGGTTGAACGGCGCGACGGTCAGCGCGGGCTCATTGCCCAACCCAGGAGCTGATGAGGCGCTATCCCAGGGAATGACTGATCTAGACATGGCGACCTCGCAGGTGGGTTGGGCGCGAAAGACTTCAGGATCATGCATCCCCTCAATGGCCTCTGGTACAGGTCGCGCGTTATCGACTCAGGCGGATAAGCAGTGCGTGTTGACCAACGGTTTGTACAAGACGCTTGATGGTGGTCTGACCTGGAGCGCGCTCAGTTTACCGGGTGTTGACGCGAGTGTGATGTCACCAGCGTTTATCGGGTCCGGGCTAGACGCCTGCGAAGTGCCTACTTTGAGTCAACTGCAGACGTGGTGGACCAACGGTCCCTATCACAGCGTGAACCTGTATATCGGCGGCGCGCTGCGCGCCTGTAGCAATGCTGCGCTTACTCATACGTATGTGTCGCAAATGAGTGCACAGGGATGGTCATTCATTCCCACCTGGGTCGGCCCGCAAACGTCTTGCTACAACAGTTCGTACAGCAATTTCATCAGCAATGATCCATCAACTGCCTATAACCAGGGCATCAGCGAAGCCAACGCGGCGACGACGATCGCCACTGCCCTTGGTATGGGCCATACGGTCATTTACTACGATCTGGAAGCCTACACGGCTACACAGGTGTGCCGCGACGCTGCCAGGTCGTTCATGTCGGGATGGAGTCTGCAACTGCGCACACTGGGATTCTCTGCAGGTGTGTATGGTTCGCCTTGCACATCGTACATTACGGATTTTGTCAGCTCTACCAATGTGCCCGATGTCGTCTGGCCAGCCGTCTGGGCATATAGCGCATACTCAGCCAACGCCTCGGTGTTTGGACTGATCTGTATGGATGATACTTTGTGGAGTAACCATCAGAGAATTCGTCAGTATGCCGGCGGGCACGATGAAACCTGGGGCGGTGTGACGCTGAACATCGACAGTAATGTGATCGATGGCGTCGTCGCTCATTACAGTCAGGACAATTGCGCCAACATCACAAGCAGAATTCAGCTCTGGAACCAGATCAACTGCGCTGGAACAAGCACGATCACAAACACGATAGGCTATCGCAACCTTGCATCAACCTATGACAACCTCGCACGTTCCATAGCTATTCCCAGTGGGTGGTCGGTGAAACTCTTCAAAAACACAGGAGTGACGGGGCCGAGTGTGTGCATCCCCTCCTCTGCGCCGGATCTAGGCGCCTATAACTACAGCGATAGCACTAGCGCATCACAATCGGCTTCATCGATGTACGTGTACAGCCAGAGCAACTGCCCGGTTATGTTGAACCCACCTTCGACGCCAACCGCGCCCAGTCCGGCAAGCAACGCCCTACTCAGCCGTACCAGCGATATAACACTGACCTGGTCGACCGATGCGATGACGTGCGATGTCCATGTATTCGGCGCCGGTATCAACATCACACAGTCCAGTGATAACTGCGCCAACTATCACCTGGGAACGCTTTACGGCGGAAGTTATCAGTGGCAGGTAACTGCGCATCATGTCAACAGCGCCACTGTCGGGCCTTTGTGGCCATTTTCAGTACGGCCACACGCACCTGTCGAGTTAACTGCCGCGTTGACATTACCCATAATCCTGTATGCAGCGGTACCCGTCATCGAAGTTCGAGGCGCGCCTGCTTCAACAGGTGTGCCGCAGAGTCAGGCGGTCACAGCAGCAAGCCTGCAAACCGCTCTGCGTTGGGGATTATCAGCCGATGATCCTGCCCACGTGAATGGATATCGCGTTTACTCTGGCAATGGCATTTCGATCACGACGGTGCCATCAGCTTCAACGGGAACGAATATCACCAGCATCGCTTGCGGCAGCACTTACAGTTACTACGTCACCGCGATCAGTCAGGGTGTCGATTCACTTCCAACTAAAGTCGTCACTGTGACTACTCCGGCGTGTAATGCGGTTACGTCACTCTATGCGTGGACAGCAAACAGCGAAGGCGCGACGACAGGCGTCTTTGACGCTGGTGATGCGATTCAGTACCGGGGAATCACTTACAACACCACGGGGATCGCGCAGACCGCGCATTTAACGTGGACGATTACTGGAACCTGTGGCTATTTATCGCAGTGGAACAGCGATATCAGTGTTGCGCGTGAGGCGCAGCTCTGGTATGTCGGTGGCTGGATCCCTGAGGAAGCCTGCTCCGGCATCTACACGCTGCAGTTCATCGTGAGTTTCAATGGAGTGACAACTGTGAAATCTATCCCTTTCACCATTCGGTGGCGAAGTTTTGTTCCTCTAGTGCTGAAATGATGAAACTACGACTGCGCTAGATGGTTACAACAGTGGATATATCCCGAATTCGCGCCATTTGCTTTGATGTTGATGGCACCTTGCGCGACACAGATGATCAGTATGTTGCTCAGCTTGCCGCGTGGCTGCGCTACGTTCGATTTGCTCTGCCCCAGCGTAACGCGCAACTCTCTGCTCGCAGGATGATCATGGCCATTGAATCACCAGCCACATGGATGTACAGCCTGCTGGATCGTTTTGGCCTAGACGATGCTTTCTCCCGCGTGCTGCAAGTGTTTCATAACACCTATGCGAGGAAACACCAAGAAAACATGCTTCTGGTGCCCGGTGTGCTTGAAATGGTCAAGACCATATCGAGCCTGTATCCGCTTGCAGTGATAAGCGCACGCCAACATGAAGCTACCCTGGGCTTTCTAAAGCAGTTCCAACTTCTCCCCTACTTCAGAGCAGTGGCTACTGCGCATACATGTCAATACACGAAACCTTTCCCAGATCCCATTATCTGGGCGGCACATCAAATGGGCGTCGCGCCTGAGGCATGCCTGATGGTCGGTGATACGACAGTGGATATGCGTGCAGCAAAAGCAGCTGGCGCGCAGGCCGTTGGCGTTTTGTGTGGCTTTGGTCAGGAAAAGGAATTAGTGCATTCCGGCGCCGATTTGATTTTGAACTCGACACCCGATGTGATCGGCGCACTCAACCTATATCAGCCAGCCGATGAACCTATTGAAACTAAAGTCACGGGTTAAGGATGAGGGGCTTGCAGACAATACTGGCCCCTCAATCCCTGATCCCGTGGTCCCAATCCCTTTCACACTTCGCGTTGAACTGGTAAATTGGCAAGTGCAGGCGCCATCTCAGGCTGTCGCTGAGGTTGCTCTTTAACCTCGCGGCGTGCTAACACCCACATAACGGCGCACAGAACTGCAAACAACAGAAAAGGCGCGGATGACCCGAGTAACTGGAATAGGGTACCGCCGACTAATGGCGCCAGTGCATTCGCAAGGCTTACAAACGCCGCCGATAGTCCCAGCATGCCACCCAACTCATTGAGCGCAACTCGCTTCGTAATGGCACTGTTAATCGCCGGCGAGAGCACACCACCGCCGATCGTAGCCGGTATGAGCGCGACGACAATCCAGATCAAGCCGAGTGCGCCAGTATTGCCATCGGCTGGCAATTCCACTTGCACTGGCTTTGTTGCAGATACTTCGCCAGGAAGTGTGTGCGAAGCCGTCAGTTCGGTCGTGATACCGGCCTTCGAATACCACGGCACTGCCTGATTAGGCGTTACGGCCATCAGAAACAAACCGATAGCGAGTGTCGCCAGGCCCATATAGATCAGCCAGCGATCACCATACTTGCGGCTCCACGGCCCAATCATTCCACCCTGAATTACCGTGATCAAAACACCGAGAAAGACAAAGATAACTGAATTCCCGGCAGCATTAAGCCCAAGCCGGCTCAGGCTAAAAAGAGAGAAGATGTTCTCAAATCCACCAAACGCGAACTGCTGCACGAACATGAGCACCAAAAGAAAACCGACTTGCGGGATGCTGATCGCTTTTAACATGGACCCAATTGAAACGCCGGCACGTTGCGCGGTATGACCGCGCCGATCCGCCGGCAATGTCTCTTTGAACCAGAACGCCGTCAGCAGCATTGAACCTAACGAACACGCTGCCGCCACAAACGCAGGGACGTGATAATCATTGCCGCTGGCCGCCAAAGAAGCAAAGGCAATTACAGGGCCTATCGTAAAGCCAATCCCGAATGCGGCTCCAATGAGGCCAAGGGCCTGTGTGCGCGTCTTTTCAGTAGTGCTGTCTGCAATAGCAGCCTGGGCCGTAGAGATATTGGCGCCCGACAATCCATCGATAATCCGTGCTACGAAGAGCAGCGTGATATTGCCCGATAAACCCATCAGGATAAATCCCGCAAAAGTGCCAATCTGACTGATGAGCAATATGGGTTTGCGTCCAAATCGATCGGATAGCCTCCCCAGCAGCGGTGCACCAATAAACTGCATGACTGGATAGGCCGCGCCCAGAATGCCAATCACCACCGCATTCGCACCATAAGACGCTGCGTAAATTGGCAATAGCGGCACGATGATCGTCAAACCAAGCAGGTCAACCAACACGATGACAAATATCGGCAGGATGCGCTTGAAGTCCATTTTCTCACCCGCACCTGTGCCCGACGCATCGGACGTAGAAGCCACTTTGGTGGCAGCAGTACTGTCTTTTTTTCCAGCCATGAAATTCGTTCTCCGACGGCTCTGCTCCCTTTTGAACCTGTGGGACGTAAACCGTAGTTCTTATTGCCGAGTAGTGTTTTGCGTCACCGCCAACTGGAGAGATTATCTAATCCAACCGTTAACAAGCGACACGCCAATGAAGATAAAAACCAGTGAAACTACATACGAGATCAGCGTATTGCGGAAACGAACGGCGTCGGATGACTTACGCCATACTGCCGGCAGATGAACAGCAACAAGCGCCAAGACCATCATGAACGCATGCTCCATGTCGTCGCGTTCAATGGTCTGCGTCATCATATTCGACACCAGGTTAAAAATACCGAGCAGTACCTGAATATCCATGGCAATGCCAAAAAACATCGTCAACTGGCGGTCCAGCTTGGTGAATTCGGACTTTCGTATGACACCCATGGCAAGCCTGACTATCGTCACAACACCAAGAAGAACAACGACCCATCGAACCAGACTGTGAATTAGCAACAAACTGTTCATTTTATTTTCTCCAATACTTATATTAAAAACACGACCGAATAACCAAAATTCAGATAATCACAGATGTGCATCAGCCATCTGCATGCGCAGAATGACATCATTCAACCACTGCAATTCCGACACCAGATGATGAACCTGGTGCTCAATAATGAGTTGCGCGCCTCCTGGATGTGGTGGCGCAGTGCTTGCTGCATCCAGATGCTCTTTAACTGCAATTCGCCGTTCGTTAAGCAGCCGGATGGACTCCTGTGCAGGTAGCGCATGAGAAAAAGCCAGCCCAATGTCAGTAACAAAGCGCGTGGGCGCGTAACCTGCCAGGTTCTCACGCAGAAGGCGCTGAAAAACCGCTTCTCCTTCAGGGGTGATGTGATAAACGCGCCGCGGTGGTCGATTGCCTTCCTGCCCTTGTTCGAAACTGATCCACCCTGAAGCCGCCATCTTGTCCAATAGAAAGTAGGCTGTTGGCTTCTTCAGATCAACACAAAACGCCATCTGTGACTCCACGAACTCCAGCAACTGGTATCCGTGCATTCCCTGCTCTCTTAATAGCCCTAGTAGTAATAACTCCCTTTCCAACTTTCCACCTTAGACTATACAACCCTGACTAGTCAGTATTGACTATTCAGTTACAGATTCTAGCGATGATTGGCGTATTGTCAATAGCCTGGGCAAAACTCTCAGGAAGTTATTATCTTTCGACGGCGCTGCTAGCGAGGTGATGCACTGGCAAACTCAATCCAGGCTGCGGGAAAGGAAACGGCACAACCATTGTCTTGGTTGTGCCGTTTCCTGCATGTTGAAACCCGATTACAACGCCATAGCACTCGCGTGGAACTTGAGCGCATCTTGAATGTGTATATCCCAATATGACCATTCATGTGCGCCATCGAAGCGGTTATACGTATGCGGGATACAGTTCTTGTGCAGCAGGGCGTCAAAACTCTGGTTATCTTCGTAGAGAAAATCCTGCCGACCACAATCAAAGTAGATGTTGGGTCGGATTTTCTCAGGCACCTTTAGCGCAAGCTCGTATGGATCATTAGCTTGAACATCCATCCCGTCGAGGATTACGGGCGTCTCTTTAATGTCGGTAACCTTCTCAGCCCATCGCATGTAGCCGATAGCGCCAGAATGAGATGATATCGAACCGAATAGCTTCGGAAACTTCAGCCCCAGTTTCATGGCTCCATAACCGCCCATTGAAAGCCCGCCAATCGCTCTATATTTTGCCTGCTTCCGGGTTGGGAATAGTTTGTCCACGAATCTGACCAGATCCCTGGTGATATAGGATTCATACATACCCAGCTTCGAATCGCAATACCAGCTCCTCGCGCCATCCGGCATCACGATAAGGAACGAATACTCCTTTGCGTATCGCTCCAGCGAAGTCTGCCTCGTCCATGCGGATTCATCATCGGACAGGCCATGTAGCAGATAAAACGTCGGATAAGGTGGTTTTGCCGACTCATTGACAATCACCTTGATCTTCATCGACTTTTCCAGGATTTCGCTTCGAAACTCAACCGTGAGTACTGCCATGTTTTATTCTTCCCTAACCGCGGGAATGATGAGATCTTCAACCATTCCTTCGATTTGATTCGACTGCTTCATCACTTCAGTAAAAGGGATTGTATCGTCCGCGGTCGTCACGACAACCAATCCAAGCTTGCGTATCGTAATAATCAGTTGACCGGCATAGCCTGAAGCAACCACAGCGTCGTAGCTCTGTAGCTTTCGCAACCACCAGAGATAACCATAATGCCGATATGCCGGGTGCCAGAAACCCGGCTGCCGAAGCTCAATCTGCGCCTTCATCGATTCATGTAGCCATGCGTCTAGCACCATGGCTTTGCTCCCCATTGGAGCGTGTGAAACTGAGCCGCGGTCACCACTGGCACCAGGAAGCAGATATGACTTGGCGTTTGCATTACTCAGGTACTGCCCCAGCGTCAGCATGTTGCGCGGCGTGATGTAAACATCGGTGCCTCCGATATGATATCCCTGAGAATCCGTTTTCCAGTCAGCCAACTCAATCCCCAGAGGACCGAATAAGTAACTCTCTGCCAACATGCGCGTACTCATGCCACTCGCACGAGACAGTATGACAGACAAGAGATGTGTCAAACCGGTGTTATAAGCAAACTGCCGGCCAGGAATCGCCACTAGCGGCAGACCGATCACCTGCGCAATCCAGTCACTACTTTGCCACAATCTGCGTATCGATGCTGGATTCTCTATCCAGCCAAGTCCCGCACTCATTGTGAGTAAATGGCGTAGTGTGATCGACTTTTTTCGCCCGTCGATGCTGGCATCGAAATACTCGGGCAACCAATCGGCGATCGGCTGATGAATGTCAGTGAGCCATCTCTCGCGAAGCGCTATGCCAACGAGCAGCGACAGGATGCTTTTCGATACGGAGTGGATGTTGATTGCGGTACTTTTTACACTTTCATAGGCATAGTACTCGCCAATCAGGTCACCACTCCGTGATACCAGCACACACTGTAGTGGCGCGAAACGCGCCATCTCTTCAAATGCCGCTTTTAGTGCCACCAGCTCCACATTCTGTGCATGTTGGTTCAGTAGTTAAACAACTGAGCTATGATCGCCAAACGAGTCGAGTTTAAAAATACCCATAAGCCAGGTACCCGCCATCGACATACAGTGCCTGACCGGTGATAAATCCGGCTTTTTCCGAACAAAGGAACGAGACGCCATTAGCGATATCGTCAACGCTGGCCATCCGCCCCATCGGAATGCGCTTCGACACGGTCTCTACGTCGTACAGCCCTTGCGCCACAAGGGTCTTTGTCATCTCGGTTTCGGTGTGCGATGGCCCAACGGCGTTCACCCGAATCTTGTACTGCGCCCATTCGATGGCAAGCACCTTGGTCAGCATATCCACGCCTGCTTTAGCGGTGCAATAAGAGGCGCGTTGTGGGAAGGCGGCTTGGGCCGTCACTGAGGTGATATTAACGATAGCGCCACCCCACCCTTGCTTGACCATCTGGCGTCCTGCCGATTGGCAGCAATAGAACGTACCATTCAACTGGATGTTTAGCATGCGTTGCCAGTCCGCTGGCAGAACATCGAGTGATGGACCAGGCTTGCTGATGCCTGCACTGTTCACCATCGTGTCGACCCGCCCAAACTGATCTACAGCGCCTTTGATCATGTTTTCGCATGAATCAGGGTCTGTCACATCGGTGCGCACGACGCCGGCGCGAAAGCCCTGCTTCTCCAACTCTGCAGCCGTCGCTCGAGCGACTTCCTCGCGTATGTCTGCAATGACGATGGTATAGCCATCCGCAGCCAAATGAAAAGCTATCGCCTTTCCGATACCCTGACCTGCACCGGTAATGACCGCCACTTTTTCTGATTGTTTGATTGGTTCTGTCATCTGGTTTTACACTATTCATGAAGAATTTAGCATGTAGGATTATAGTTCGTATACGAAGTGGTATACTCTGCTCATACCCCTCCCCCCCCGGGAGGGGATAGCACTTACGAAGAGGTGTTCATACTATGGAAAGCAAAACATTTAAGGTTCCTAATATCGGTTGCAACGGTTGTGTCCGCACTATTCAAAACGAAGTCGCCCTGATTCCGGGTGTCAAGTCTGTCAAAGCCGAAGTGCCCACCAAGATGGTCACTGTAAGCTATGAAGGCGGCGCCACATGGGAAGCAGTGAAAGCCAAACTCATTGAGATTGAATACGCGCCTGAAGAGACTTCAGCCTGAAATCAAAGGACGATCCACGTGTCGTCCCTTCGCAGCGATTACGCGTCATACTGAATTGCCAATGTTACGCGAAATCTGTTCTTTACTGTGGGGCGCTGTCGTGCGCCCCTTTATTATTTTGGATCATCATGGCATCAAATCCGAACACCACTATTGAGCTGCCATTGGTCGGCATGACGTGCGTCAACTGCGCCAACACCATTGAGCGAACCCTCAAAAAGACCTCAGGCGTCACATTAGCCGCTGTTAACTATGCCAATGAGCGCGCGCAGGTTTCATTTGACCCGACGCAAGTCACCCCAACTCAACTGATTGAACGCATCAGACAGGCCGGATACGATGTCACCATGGCGCACACGGAGATTCCCCTGCTGGGCATGACGTGTGTCAACTGTGCCAACACGATTGAGCGAACACTAAAGAAAATTCCCGGTATTTCTCAGAGCAGCGTCAACTTCGCGAGTGAACGCGCTTCGATCGATTATGTGCCTGGCGCCATCAGCATTGCCGATATGGTCGCAGCCGTGCGTAAAGCCGGATATGACGTCCCATCGGCTGCCAAGATGGGTCTCCGTGGGAATGATCGTGATGTTGAGCAGGAGGCGCGCGACGCCGAAATAGCCATGCGTAAGAGGCGTGTGTTAGTCGGTCTGATATTCGCACTGCCAGCATTTTTGTTAAGCATGAGCCGTGATCTGGGCTTATTCAACACGCTTTCGGGCATGGACGCCTCGATGGCGGGCATGGCGTTGCAAGTTGGATCGTTCAACTGGATCGTCGATGTGCTATTACTTACCATGGCACTGCCAGTGCAGTTATATGTGGGTTATCCCTACTACACTCACGGTTACAAGTCGCTACGTAACGGCTCCGCAAACATGGACGTTCTGGTCGCGCTCGGCTCGTCAGTCGCGTTTCTATATTCCATCCTGGTACTGTTCGGTGTTTTCAGAGGGCATGTCTATTTTGAAACCGCTGCAGTGATCCTTGCGTTGATCAGCATCGGTAAGTGGCTCGAAGCTAAGGCCAAGGGTCGAACAAGTGAAGCCATCAAGCGTCTGATCAATCTTCAGCCCAGAACAGCTCGTATTGTCCGATCCGGGCAGGAAATCGATCTTCCAGTGGAAGAAATTGCCATCGGCGATATCGTCATTGCGCGTCCTGGCGAGAGGGTAGCTGTCGATGGCGTCGTCATTGATGGACGCTCTGCAGTAGATGAAAGCATGATCACCGGTGAAAGTTTGCCTGTTGACAAGAAACCCGGCGACCCAGTCATTGGGGGTACGGTGAACAAAGAAGGTTTGCTGCGCTATGAAACGGCGCGCGTGGGCAAGGATACCGCACTCGCACAGATCATTCGTCTTGTCGAGCAGGCCCAGGGTAGCAAAGCTCCCATACAAGCACTGGCGGACAAAGTATCGGCGGTGTTTGTGCCGGTGGTATTGATCACCGCCGTGCTGACTTTCGGGGCATGGATGCTACTGGGCGGCGGCCATTTCGAACAAGCGTTGATCAACGCAGTCGCCGTGCTCGTGATAGCATGTCCTTGCGCTCTCGGGTTGGCAACGCCTACCGCCATCATTGTCGGCATGGGCAAAGGTGCCGAGAACGGCATTTTGTTTAAAAACAGCAGCGCATTGGAACGCGCTGCTACGATCACGGTTGCAGTGCTGGATAAAACCGGCACAATAACTCAGGGAAAACCGCAGGTAACTGACATCATTTGTATGCCAACGCTTGCCTCCCAGGATGCAGAACCTTACACGCCAGATAGTGCTGCACTCCTAACCATCGTAGCCAGCGCTGAACGTGGCAGCGAGCATCCCCTTGGACAAGCTATTGTCAAAGCCGCTGAGTCGACTGGAGTAAAACTCGCGCCTGTGCAGCAATTTGTGGCCGTGCCAGGCAAAGGCATTACGGCGATCATCGTTGGCCATTACGCAGGGGTGCAGACACAAAGCCATCTAGTCGCTGTTGGCAACGATAAGCTGATGCAGATGCAAGGAATCAGCACTGAGGCAGTCAGCGAAAAAGCTCTCGCCCTGCGTTCTGAGGGTAAAACCCTCATGTTTGCCGGGATTGATAACCAACTGGCTGGGCTGATTGCGCTGGCCGACACGATCAAAGCATCATCACCTGCAGCGATCCGTGACCTGCGCGCTCGTGGTGTACGCGTCGTCATGCTGACTGGCGACAATGCGCGTTCGGCTCAGGCTATTGCCGCACAGGCAGGATTGGGTGGCGCCGACGAAGTTATTGCCGATGTACTACCGGCTGAGAAGGCTGCCAAAGTAGCCGCCCTGCAGGCACGGAAGGAGATCGTCGCCATGGTTGGCGACGGCGTCAACGACGCGCCCGCGTTGGCGCAGGCCGACATTGGTATTGCCATTGGCACAGGCGCAGATGTCGCCATCGAAGCCGCGGACGTCACCATCATCAACGGCGATTTGCGCAGTGTCAGTCGTGCGATCACGCTGTCCAGATTGACTGTTGCCGGTATCCGCCAGAACCTATTCTGGGCGTTTTTCTACAATGTCATTCTGATACCTGTAGCGGCTGTTGGACTCTTCGCGCAGTACGGACCCATATTGGCAGCCGGCGCCATGGCTTTCAGTTCTCTGTTCGTTGTCAGCAACAGCCTGCGCCTGCGCTCTAAGACAATCTAAAAGAGAGAGGATTAAACACTCGGCGCTTGCGTGTGGCTGCCTTTGTGTCTTCATCAGTAGCTGTTTCTTCACTAGGCGTTATGGCGGGTTCATCCGGAACCTCGAACTGTAAGGTATACAAGCGATGATACAAACCGCCTAACGCCATGAGCGCGTCGTGAGTGCCGAGTTCCACCAGATTTCCTTTATCCAGGACCGCAATGCGATGCGCTACTTGAACAGTGCTCAATCGATGCGCAATGATGATCGTTGTGCGTCCTTGCATCAAACGCCCCAGTGCTTCCTGCACTAGACCTTCACTTTCACTGTCTAGTGACGACGTCGCCTCATCAAGCAGCAATATGCGCGGATTCTTCAGAATGGCGCGCGCGATGGCCACTCTCTGGCGCTGGCCTCCGCTGAGTTTGACGCCACGCTCACCAACAAGGGTGTCATATCCCAGTGGCAGTTCCATAATAAACTGATGCGCATTAGCGGCACACGCTGCCTCCATCATCTCGTCGGGCGAAGCATCAAGTTTGCCATAGAGAATGTTGTCACGCACACTTCCACTGAACAACAGCGTATCCTGGGGCACGATCGCAATGTTGTTGCGCAAACTCTCGATAGTCATGCCACGCAGATCCATGCCATCAAGCATGACAGTACCGACGCCCGGATCATAAAAACGAGGGATGAGGTTAAACAAGGTGGACTTTCCGGCGCCACTTGGGCCTACCAGTGCCAATATCTCGCCTGGCGCAATATCGACAGTAATGTTGTGGACGACGTCCACCTTCGTAACGTCCCCAGCGCTTTCGTAGCCAAACGACACGTTAGCAAATGTAATGCGTCCTGCTGCCACGCCAATACTGACTGCGTCCGGCAGGTTGGTCACATTACTTTCCGTATCAAGTATCTCAAAAATGCGTTTAGTCGCGCCAGCCGCTTCCTGGAATTGCGTAAACGCGGATACAAGCGTGCTTACACCCGATGCTACGACACCACCATACAACAGAAACGATACCAGATCACCTGCCTTTAGCCGACCGGCCATCACTTCTTGAGAGCCAAACCATAAAATACCCACGAGTGCAAAGAAGAACATCAGACCAATGAGTGGACCGAAAGTCGCGCGCAGCCGTGCCAGCTTCAATGAGGTCATAAAATAACCATTTGCTGCATCGCCAAAACGCTTCACCTCGTACTCTTCACGCCCAAACGACTTGACCACTCGCACGCCGCTGATAGCTTCTTCTGCAACTGCATTTGATTCAGCAAGGCGATCTTGCACTTGAGTAGACAACGGCCGCAAAGAACGACTGTAAAAGCGCGCCACAATAGTCGCGAACGGGAACACGAAGAAAACGACCAATGTCAACCGCCAGTTGGTCACCACAATCAGGATCACGGACCCAAGCAGCGTGAGTACGTTGCTGAGCAGGCTAGCGATATTGTTTACCAGTGCCGTGCGCACGACTGAAACATCAGAAGCCAGGCGAGATATCAACTCACCCGTGCGACGCGATGCAAAGAAACCCAAACCCAGAGACTGGATGTGCCGGTATACTTCCAACCGCATGTTGAGAGTCACTGATTCACCAGCCGCCGTGATCAGGTACTGGCTGAAAATGTCCGCTATGGCGCGCAGCACAAACAGGGCAACCAACACTCCGATAATCTGCGCTGGCGTCAAACTACCTGCATTGCCTGTTACAGAATTAACCAGTTGGCCACTCACTATGGGAAAGAATAGAAAGAGACCAGAACTAATGACAAACAAGAGCGCAGCACCGGCAATCTGCACGCGGTATGGTTTGATATAGCGTAGAAGCCTCCGGTCAAAACTCAACTTGACGCGCGTTCGTGTCTTTGTAGATTCAGCATTCATTGTGTTTCACCTATCATCCTAGCGCTGCCGTCAGCGCCATATTGATAAACCCATACGGGAGCATCCGCCCATCGGTTGTTCGCATCAAATTGAATAGGGCCAAGTAGCCCGTTATACCGGATCGACTTAAGCGCCATAGCAACCCCGGCGCGTGTAGGCCGACCATGCGAATGGACATCCTCTGCGATAGCCTGCAGTAACAGACGCGTTGCATCATAAGCTGATATAGAGCGCGGAGCAGCGCCCGTTGTCTCCGATACCTCCGCAAATGTCGACAATGCTTGTTCGGCAGCGGGCAAATCACGGGGATAGGGAGTAATCGCAGAAAAACACAGCCCAGCGATTTGAGTTCCAATGGTAGACACGGCTGCCGGTGACAGAAAATCGGGCAGATGTGTCAACACGTCAGTATTCAAAGCGCCCTTGTACGGTTGCAACCACGATGTATTGATCGGGACATCAGACCCAATAGGAGGCTTTGCCGTATTTGGGCAGCGACGAAGTGCCTCGGTTAAGGCTTCTGTTGTGGGACCCAGGCGAAAAACCATTTCTCCTTCGGGAATGGCATCGGCTGGAATATCCGTCACTATGACCGGCAAACTGCGTAACCCATCCACATAAACGGGAAGCGCCTGCTGCGTGGTGTCACGCCTAAGATGGCCAATAACTGCCATCACACTCTCGTCTTGCACGACATTGTGAGCGACACGTTCCGCAAAAAAAGGATCAGCATTGTCATTGTAAGCAACAAAGGACACCTCATAATTGCCTACCCCTCCGGCGATGATCTGTTGACGCAGTGCAAGTCGCATGGCTGGAAAAGCGTCATAGCCCACCTCACGATAGTAACCTTCAAAAGGTGCCACCAGCGCAATTTTCACAACCTGACGCGGCACGTTACAAGCTGCAGCCATGATCAGAAGCAATACTGGAAGCACCAGAAGTAATAGGCGTCTCATCGAGTGATGTCTGCCAGGATCAACCGTCCATCCCTGATTGGTTCAGTCTCGTCAGTAGCCGGTAGTCGTCTCAGCGTATCTGGGTCATACCAGCCAACAGCTAACTGGTAGGCGCCAGGGGCAACACCTGACGTATCCAGTGTCACCACATCGGTAACAATCTCGCCCTGTTGCCACATGCCTGTGGGATACATACCGTCCCGCGAAAGGCGATCGACTTGGCGGATCGGTTCAGCAGTCGCCATTGGCGCCAAGTGCACGAACTGCTTGTAATCCATTGTCAAAGTCGTTATCGATGACCAAAACAGCGATAGGCGAATGGACTGCGTTGTAGTTTCAATTGCGAAACCTTTGAGCCGAATGTGCTCATCAAAGATAACCTGACTGGTATGTTGCATGTCGGTGAGTGTAAAAGAGTGGTTTGTAATAATCGGTCGTGGCTTGTTAGGCGTCCATACTGTCTCTTGTTCACGCGCGCCCACGAGTGTGACTTCTCCTACTGAATGCTGATCAAACAACCTATACCACCGCATTCCGTAGGTATACGACTCTCCAGGATTCAAGCGATCGGTTGTAGGGACACAATATCCGTCGGACACAGGCGCCCCCGTAGGCCACGACCAGGTGGGCGCTAACCCTGCCTGAGGCTGTGTGTCGGCGCGCGCAATAACACGCCCATCAGCACCTTTCAGCACGTAGGCTATCTGCAACGCATCAGCTATTGGCTGCACCGAATCCCATGTTGTTCTGAAACACACATCATTATAGGTTGGCTGGTACCAGTCAGCGTAGCGCAAGCGTATACCGTTGGGAAATACTCGTACAGGGTCGCCCACCGATAGTGCATTCTCTACTGGCGCTATCACAGTCAAGCCGGTAAGTAATTGATGATCCAACGTTTGACCAGTCTGGGACGTGGGCGTATAGATGCGCCCGTTATCATCACGAACCAATAACTTCAGAAGAAGTTGGCCTGGCAAGGCGTCACTGATAACAATATGTTGACTGACTTCGGGAGAGCCAGACGATACGCTACGACCAAAATAGAACAACCTGGCGAAGTAGCCACCCGATGGCAATTCCTGTTCAATCCCGATCTGCGCCGGAGCATAGCCATCGCGCCATGTCGTGGTCAATGTAAACATGCCTCCTGCCTGCACTTTCGCCGGGCTGATGGTTGCGCCGGTAAGTACCATGACGTCACCCGTTTCAGATCGATACGCTATTGGAGACCGGTGCACAAACTGACGATCACCGTAGTCCAGCGTTTGTAATGGCGCAACAACCGGTTGATAGATCATTCGTGCCAGTTGTCCAGCAATGATCACCCCTACGGTAATAAGCCCAATCAACACTATTGGTTTCAAGATTCGGAAACGTGGTTCAGTGCCAAGACGAAGCTGGAGAACAATGAGTGCCAACGCCAACAGCACACCGACAAGCGATATACCTTCCGCGGTGTGTTCCAGCTGCGTGCCTGACAACGTCAGTTCGACTTGATATGTGCCTTTAGATAAACTGAACTGAACCCAGCCTGATCCAACATAAGGCGACAAATCGACCTTCACGCTGGAAGCCTGTGTGTTTTCTCGTGCCTGTGCTTGCCATCCCGGCCAATATAGTACGGGAAGCGTCACCGTGGCAGTTTCACTATCCACCACCAGCTGCCAGATTTGCCGGTTGGGTTCAGACAACGTCAACGTTGATGTACTCACCGTACCAGCAACAGCAATAGCTCGCCTTTGCTGTTGCTGCAAGTCGGGGCCAGTCACTGGGCGCGGCTGTATCGTGTTAGGCAGGTACTCAGCCCGTATCGTGGTGCCAATATTCCCGCTGAGCCACTCATAAAGCTGCAGGTTCTTGACAGTGACATCCTCTGCACGAATATCGAGCCGTTCGTTTGGAATACCCGGTAGCGAAAGACACAGAAGTAGCAATATCAGCGCCTGTGTAACAATGCTAACCAAGCGAAATTTCCGATAACCCTCGGAGAATCCATGCATTGCATGGCTGACGCCACCGATGACTAGAGCTGCAAAAAGCGATTGAATCGACAGGAAACGCCACGGAAACTGTGTTAATGCCAGGCCTGGTAACGTTGCCCATATCGGTTTCGAAAAGGGTGTCATCATGAACGTGGAGACAGCAAACAGGCCGGCGCTCAGCCAGAAGGCGTCACGCCTGCGTTTGCGTGCCAACCAAAACCCACCCCCAACCAGCACGAGTAAAGCCTGCGGCAAGGCCATTGCAAAAACGTCGAGATGACCATCAACCCGGTAATCAAAGAGTGGCTGAAGCTGCACCAGATTCAATGTGCGAAAGTGGTTGTTGTAGTCAAAATAGCCTGTAGTCTGGTTGTTCAACTGCACCAGTCCTGCCTCACCCAGTGCAGGCAGCCAAAACCACGCGCTGAGAATGAGCGCCATTAGGGCAGCACACACCAGCCATGAAGCGCCTTTGACACCTGCCATCATGCCTTTGCGCCTGGTTGCGACAAACAGCCTGCCCAAGGCATAGATCACAATGATGGGCGCAAATATAAGAGCAGATACGTTGTGGGTTAACACTAAACCGCTAAGTGCAAGACCAAGTATCAGGATTTGTCTGATGGTATCCCGACTATGTGCGCGCTGCGATTGGACTTGTTCATGAAGAACGGTGCTCGCAACTACACGATCGACTGCCCACAAGATCAGAGGGTACCAGACAAAGGCATAGAACTCCTGTAGCGAATCGCCACGCACATATAGGTTCACCAGGTGATACGGCGCCAATGTGTAGGCAACCGTTGTGATGGTAACTCCTGACCTCGGCAATAGCCTGCGCGCATACAACCACATTGTGGCTGCAGCGGCAAACATACCCGCGGTCTGGGTCAATTTGATCGCAGTCAGAAGATCAAAGCCGCTCAGATTTAGGACAGAAGCAATGTAGTACGGTAATGAAGCATAGAAATTGAAGAATGGATATCCAAGGCCATATGCTGCATCTGGCATCCATCGCGCCGGGAAAACACCTGCTTTGAGATTGGCCGTTAGTTCATATACGCGCTGCAACAGGAAAGGGCTATCACCTCCCGCATGCGTCTGGATTATCCCTGGCCCAAGCCAAAGGTTCAGGGCAGCAAACGCACATGCCAACACAATGACGCTAGGTGTCCAACGTCGAATCACCGCACAGAAAATCACATTTTCCAATTTTGCATGAAGAACAGAACGCCAAAACCGATTGCGCCAAGGATAACCAGTGCCCCGACAATCGTGGCCACAATCGAGAGCAGGTTTGGTGGCGTCCCGGACGAACCACCTGCCGTCACCGTCCCAGTAGCACTAATGACTTGGTTGCCATCACTCACGCGTCTTAAACCAACGGAGAACTGAGCCACTGCACCACCCGGCACACTGACAGTGTCGTTTAGTGGCGTTGTTGACACATATGCAGATGAAATCACCGCTGCAACTGTATAAGAACCTATACTTAAGTTGCGAATGCAGTAAGGTTCATTCTTGCCGTCAGTCGTGTAATTGGCGACGGAGGCTCCTTTCGAAGTAACATTGATGATGACGTTTGGCACTAACGGTTCATTAGGTTCACGTCCACCGTTGCCGTTATTGTCAAAATAGGCTACCGCGCATAACGAGCCTGTGCTGGGTATGGCAGTTGCTGTTATTACTGGCATTGGTGTCGGTGTAGAGGGTGCAGCTACAGGTTGCGTTGCCGGTTCAATGATCAGAACCTGATCGATGGACAACATATCACTGCTCAAACTATTGACGCGCTTTATGGCTTCAACAGACTTGTTGAATTTCACGGCAATATCATAGAGGGTGTCACCAGACGCAACAGTGTAAGTTACACCGCCTGAAACCTGCGTGATCGGACCGCTGGTTGGGGCGATGGTAGTCGTTATCGCCGAGGTGGTTGCCACGGGTGTTTCACCTGGTAATGCCGTCCCTTGTACCGTTGCAGTGACTTGCGCCGTAGGTGCTTCCGTCGGGGTCGGAGGCGGTGCCGTATACTCAAGCTGCGCATCGTCCCAGAACACTTCATTGTGCCGAACGGGCTCTTTCATCGTCGAATACATGTAGACAATGACTGTCTGAGACTTTGCCTCTGTTTCGACACTAAATTGCGTAAACGCATCCTTGGCATCGTGCTCTTCTGACCAAATCACCTGGCCATTCAGCGGGCTGGCCTGGCCATTGCTGCCCCCCATCGGATCAATGCCGATCTTCAACTTGATGTCAGGCGACGGCCGCGCCGATATCGGGCTCTCATCATTGGTCGACCATGACTGCCCCCAGGCAGAGAATTTGATCTTTGCGCCAATCTTGACATTATTGATTATCTTGAATATGCCCCCTGTGTGAGTTGAATACTCAGTGGCAATTCGTTGTGCAGCTGAACCGCTTTTCTTGCGGGCATCATCACGAGTTTGTGAGTACTGCGGTTGAAAATTGATGCCAGTAGGATCGGTTTCACGACGCGGAATAAACCAAACTCCCCATCCTGTTGAGACATCACACACACCGGTCTTACAGTACGGGTCCGGAGAAAACACGCCTTCAAAACCCTCAGTCAAGATCACACTTGGATCCTGAGCCGATACGATGTGCCCGTTGCCGGCTTGAGCTTGCAGAGACACCAACATAACGACGGTCATTACAAGGAAATGGGAACACCATCTTTTCGTGGTGAAATATGCGCGTGTGGAGGGGTTCTTTGTCTTTTCCATGATCTTCAATATGTCAATTATCACTGCCCATTTGATTGTCAGGTTCAGTCCCACAGAACCCGAAGGTAATCAGAGTCATGAATTGTAGTTATGGCTCAACCGCTACGAGCACTCGGGCTGCATTCTGCTCATATACTGATGATGATCCTGCGGTTATTAATAACCGTTTGTTGTCCGAACGACGATAAATTCCTACATCCACTTCATCACCTGCTCGCATACCGCCATCCAAGCTCAGTGTATGCATATCCATAATAACATCACCTACTCGCCAGGTTGGCATCGGGAGGTATCCCTGCGCCGGACTGCTATCATTCTGGGCAATGATATTGCCATTTCGCCACCAATGGACAAAAACCGCCAAATCTTCGGTCATTGGGGATGACGTGCTCCATGCCAGAGTTATTGAATAAGTCTGCCTTGTCCCAGGCTCATACGTTACAGTGGGCATCGTCAGCGGAATTTGGCTGCCAAGTAACGGTGTCAGATTTGATCCTGTGCTTTCAACGCGAATCATGCGCAAGTTGACTTGGCCATCGCAACTGGTAGTGGGGTCTGTGGGGACGCCGTCCGAGACCTGCGATCGGCAATCATCCGCAGACACACTGGTTGTGATAGCCGTGTTGAAACGCATGGGAGAAAATACGGCGAACGAAAGGCGATCGTCGTGAGTGCCGGCAGGACGCAAGGGCTGCGCAAGCACTCTAATGAATGCCCTTCGTGGCTGTAGTTCAAGATCGTTCTGTGCTAATGGACCTTCTGAAATGCTGATCTGGCTACCAGAAGGCAGTGTGTTTCGCATTCTGGTCCAATCATGGTTAGGATCAACAAGAAGCAAAACATTAGACTCTACAACTGGTACGGGCTTCCCGTCTCCCACAATGGTGAGAAGGCCATCTTCGTATGAAGGGCTGAGAAACCGAAGTGCGGGATTATCGGTGGCAAGCCGATCCTGCAACCACAGTGATGCGGGAAGATGAGACGACACATACGCGTTGATTGTTACCGCCAACTGGACGTTGTTGTCTTCAAGCCAGTATGCAGTCAACGGTAAACGCACATAATGAGCCAGATAATCAGAGGCCACGTTATAACCCGTCAGTACGATGACAACAGTGGCGATCAGCGCTGGCGCACCTACCACTCGCCGCAGCCTCCCAATAGGCAGATTAAGCAGACCGCGGCGTGACAGCCATGTCAGACCAGTTTCCATGCCCAGGGCAGCTATAACACATGCAGCCGGCAATGCACCGATAGCACGCAGATAGTGTGGAGTATCTTCGGCCAGAATAGTGGGAATCAGGAAAACCACCAGCCACAATACGACAAACAGCAATGCCGATCGCAAGCCGACGTTACCGGTAAAGGCCCTCACCATGCTCGCGCCAATACCCACCAGAAAGCAGAGCCCTATCACACCATCAAAAACCGGGCGCTGTGAGTCATTGTGCCGCCAGATTCGGTCACCCTGGTACACAAACATACCGGCAGCCTTGACCACATCACGCCAAAGTATGCCCAACAGATCACCCTTGTTTATTGCCGGGCTCAGAATTGATACCTGCTCTGCACGAGCGAAGACCAGTTCAGGATGGCGTGTTACCCAGATTAAGTAGGGTGCCAAGGTTAGTAAAGTAGAAACGGAAACCACCAGCATGACAGCGGTTGCCATGCGCCGTTCCGGGAATCCGTATCCTCTCATGCGCAAACTGCTCAGAATCAGGCTAATTGTGCCAAAGGCGATGAGCAATGCGTATAGAAATACCGCTGAAGTGTAGGTATAGGCCGTGATTCCGCATAACAAACCGGTGGCAATCGCCAGGCTTACCAGCTTTCTATTTCGCAGGCCAGTATGAACATTGGTAGCCTGGTGAGTACACTTGACCAAGGCCGCACCAATCCAGATAATAAGACATAAGAGTAAAGGCAGTGAAATTGCTCTGAATGCTACACGGCTGATCGCCAGATGCCAGAAGGTGACTGCCAGTATGCCTGCACTAAGCACGCCGATGCGATGCGAAAACAATGTCCGACCCGCGCCATAGATCGCGAGAATCGTGAATGATCCAATCAGCGCAGATACGATCCGTAACGCCTCCGGAGTCCGCCCAAACAACGCGATTGCCGCCGCCAGCATGTATATAAAAAGACCCTCACGCCCGTTATTTGCGGTAAAGTAGACGGCGTAATGACCACGCAACACCGCAAGAGCGTCCAGTCCATAGAAGGCTTCATCTCGATATAGCCCGGGTGGCAGCGAGCCTACTTGATAGAAACGCAATCCAGCGCCTGCAATGACTATGAAAACCAGTGGCAACCATTGCAGCATGCGCCTGGCGGTCCCATAGGCCCCGGAGGGAAACAGAGCCATATTCATCATGTCGTTGTGATTTTATCATCCACTATGCCCAGTTGACTTACAATCGCACGTCTATGCGGGTAACGATGCTCTCCAAGGCGCTTGTCATTGGCGCCTATCAGCGTAAGTGCGAACTGATCGCAGCGCTTCCTGGAATACACCTCACGGTACTAGTGCCGCGATCATGGCGTACTAGTGATCATATCGATCAACTGGTTCGCGCCCATACCGTTGGTTATGACTTACGTGAAGTGCCATTGCGGTTTAATGGTAACTTCCATCTGCACTATTACCCAACGCTGCAGGCAGAACTGCGGTTGTCCCGACCAGACATCTTGCACATCGATGAGGAACCCTACAACCTGGCAACCTTTCTTGCTTTACGCACCGCTCACGTCATCAGCGCACGTGCGTTGTTTTTCTCCTGGCAAAATCTCAACAGGCGCTACCCACCGCCATTCCGCTGGATGGAACGTTATGTGCTACAACATAGTGATGGCGCTATCGGCGGAAATGCAGATGCTGTGAGGGTATTGATTAGCAAGGGCTACAAACGAAGAGCAGCCGTTATACCGCAATTCGGCGTAGACATGGACATCTTTTCACCACAAAGCAAGGCAGTTGATTCGGGGCGCTTTATGGTGGGATATGTTGGACGACTGGTTCGCGAAAAGGGTGTTGACGTGCTGATACAGGCCATCTCAAGCCTGCCGGCAGCGATATGTGCAACCATTACTGGAGCAGGCGACATGCTGGCCGATTTGCAGGCACTAGTTCAGCAATGCAACCTATCTGAAAGAGTCACTTTCGCACCACAGGTATCGTCTGTCCAGATGCCTGATGTTTATCGGAATCTGGACGCGCTGGTGTTGCCTTCACGAACTCAATCGAACTGGAAGGAGCAATTTGGTCGTGTCCTGATAGAAGCGATGGCCTGCGGTGTACCCGTGATCGGATCGACTTGCGGTGAAATCCCTAATGTTATTAGCGACGCGGGACTGATGTTTCCCGAGAATAGCGTCAGTGCGCTGGCGGAAGCAATTCGAAGCCTGTATATGCAAGTCGACTTGCGTAAAGACTTGGCGTCACGTGGACGCTCCCGCGTAAATGCCACCTATACAATGCAGCATATCGCGGAGCGGACCGTCGATATGTACCACGCAATACTACAATCCGCGTGAGATCACATATCCTTGTTATGCACGATCGCGTTGGAAAGATTCAAAGATACCCTTGCACTGCCTTGCCTGTCGCGTATAATATTGGAACTGGTCTCTTGGCTCAGTTGGTTAGAGCGCACGGTTCACATCCGTGAGGTCACAGGTTCAAGTCCTGTAGAGACCATCCAGCAGGGCAGGCGCGTTAAGTATTGATGCGCCTGCCCTGATCTTTTTCATATGATCAGTTTATTTCGTATTGACGACCGTCTTGTCCATGGTCAGATCATGGCTGTTTGGGCGCGCGTCCTAAACATTAACCATATTATCGTGACCGACGATGGCACGGCGTCAGACGCATTCAGCATGCAGCTGCTAAAGCTGGCGATGCCACCCTCTATACAGTTAACTGTGACAGGAATTACTGATGCCGTTCAGCTGCTTCAGAATGCAGCATCTGACAAAAGCCACACGCTTGTCTTGATGAAAAGCGTCGAGTCCGCGTTTCGTTTACATACACTGTTTCCATTGAATCATCTTAATGTAGGTGGTATCGGCATGGCACCCGGACGCCAACTGATGTGGCGCAGCATCGCAGCGACAGAGGCCGAAGTTTCCCTGCTACGAAGTATGGCCAGAGGCGGAGTTAATGTATATTTACAGTTGATTCCAAGCGAAGAAAAGCGTGTATTGTCCGATGGATAATATTTAAAAGGAGGACCTATGGCTATCACACCATTGCAGACATTATTAATTGGCTTGCTTTACTTCGCAGCGAATACTTCGTTCCTTGCAGGCCTTGGGTACTTCACAACATGGCGGCCATTGATCAATGGGTTTCTGGCAGGCGTCGTTCTTGGTGATCCCGTTCGCGGTACCTTGGTTGGCGCTTTGATCAATGTCCTGTATCTTGGATATATGTCAGTTGGCGGCACGCTGGGCATTGGCGATGCAGCACTCGCAGGCATCCTTGGCGCTACAGTGGGAATAACGGTTGGTCTACCCGATGCTCATCAGGCAACGGGTATTGGTGTACTCATTGGCGTACTAGCAGGTAACCTCGGATTTCCGCTGTTGTCATTGCGTATGAAACTTGATAACAGAGTAGTGCATGCCATGGAACACGCCGCCGAACGTGGGGATGCCCATGCCATGGTTGGGCTCAATATTTTCGCCGGGCAGGGATTGCTGCTCGTGATCACTACACTTCCCGCCGCGATGCTTGCTCTGGCGCTTGCATACTCCGTTCACGCACTGGCAAGCATCACGCCGTCATCACTGCTGCAGAGCCTGGGAACCGCAGGCACTGGTCTTGCAGGAGCGCTGGGCATCGCACTGGCCATGAAGTTTGTTTTCAAAGGGCGAGGAGTGGTCGCTTTTGCTACCGGGTATGCCTTGCTTACTCTGACCGGAATCAATATTGGCATTTTCGTATTAGGTGCTATCGCCCTGGTATTCGCGATTGACCTAGTAAAGCTAGGCAAAGAGGCTCAAAATCTCGGTTGGAACCGGGCTACAGGAGTTTTTCTGCTTTGGCAATTCTTCAGCCATTCCAGTTATAGCTTTGAGCGATTGCAGGGCAGTGGTGTTGCGGCTGCATTTGCCCCTGCGCTACAAAAGCTCTATCCCGATGGCGCAGATCGACGCGCAGCACTGCTACGACATCTGACTTTTTTTAACGTTGAGCCTAACTGGGGTTCAGTTGTACTTGGCGCTATTCTCAAACAAGAAGAAGAACTTGCAGCCGGTCACGCTGATGTAGAAAGCGTTATAGCCACAAAACAAGCACTGATGGGAGTTGTCTCAGGCTTCGGCGACACGGTTTCACAGGGAGCGATCCTTCCTTTGCTGCTATCGATTGGCTTGTCTATCAGCCTGGCTCCTGAAGCATCGCTCTGGCCGGCTACCGGCGTCATCATCTACCTGGCACTGATATGTCCCACTATGCTTGCCATCTCAGCATTGTGCTTTGATGCCGGCTACACACATGGCCGCGATGCTGCCCTGAGTATTCTGGGAAATCCACGCATCAAGTGGTGGGTAGCCATGGCAGAACTGATTGGCGCCTTTATGCTTGGCGTACTAGGCGCGATGCGTCAAGTCACTGGGCTTAACCTGTCAAATCCTTTCCTTTCACAGACATTCGTCGATATCCCACTCAGACTCAGCATCGTGTTTCTTTTCTACTTCATCGTTAAGTGCTTCAACGTTAAACCAACGCTCGTTCTCACCGGCGCTGTCATCTTCAGCATTCTGATCGGTCTATTGGGACTGCTCTAGTCCGAGATTATGAACAGTCTGATAGCGCTGATAGAGTTGAGCGTTATATCCATCCTGATAAATACTGTCGGGCTGTATGGCATCTCGCGGATGCAATCTGGCCCAGTTACGACGTTGCGTCAAGAGTCACCCAATGCAGGAGTAGTTGGGGATTTTGCCCTGTTCCTCAACATAGTTGGTATTCCATTCGCGGGGCTTGTTCTTGGCATTATTCGTTCTGACCTCATGGGGCTCGGGGCCGATTTGGGTAATCCTGCCCAGTTGGCTGGATTCACCTTTGCCAGTTGGATACGCGGGATCGGGATATCCATCGCGGTCACCATTATCGTTTTGTTCGTCATCAGATTAGGTGACCACATGGCTGGCACCGGCGCCTCACATACCAGCACGTATTCATTACTGCGAAGTGCGGTATACGACGAATTGCACTGGGCTTTCTACCGCGTTGCACCTATAGTCCTCATTAACGATGTGTTTTTCGGCGTGATATTGGGTGTTACGCTCGTTCTACTGGAATTCGCTTGTCGCCCTCGATACCACCTCGGTAGTGGCTTCACACTGAGTAACGACAACCTGAATCGCCTTGATCTTGTGCTCAGATTAGTGTGCCTGCTCGTTAGCAGTTTCCTCTTTTTGGCCACACACAACCTATATGTCATGATCATGGCTCATATGATTATTGGCGTATTGGGCTTCCGCGTCATGCACCGCCAATCGCAATAATCCGCCATTTACACACCCCACAGTCGTTTGGCTGCTTCACGAGTTTTAGCCAGTAACTGGTCGTGGTCAGCATTCAACACGATATGGTCACGTTTCAACCAGCGACCTGCACACATCACGCTATCAACATCGTCTGCATCACGCCACAGTACTAACTGATCGAGCAGATTGTGGCTACGCACCGGTGTAGGCAGGTCAAGATCGATCGCGATGACGTCAGCACTCGCGCCTTCGCGGATAACACCTACGTCAGCAAGTCCCATTGCACTGGCACTATCTTCGGTCGCCATCTGCCAGACTTCATGCGCTGGCATGGCACGCGGGTCCAGCAATCGTGCCTTGTGCATTAGAAATGCACCTCGCAAGCTGGAGAAGAAATTGGCCACATAGCCATCTGTACCAAGCCCAACAATCGCGCCGGCGCGCCGCATCTCCGGGACAGGCGCAAATCCTCCTCCGACTTCGCAGTTTGAGAGTGGCATCGTGGTGACCTTGATCCCATGTTTCCCCACAATCTCGACTTCATGCGCCGATAACTGCACACATTGGGATGCCATCGTGATGTCGTCGAGAATACCGAGAGCTTCGTAGTGTTCGATCGTGCGATGGCCATATTTTTTGAGGCATTGCTCAGGTTCGTAGGTTCCTTCTGAGCAGTGGAAGTGCAGTAGCGCGTCATTCTCTCTGGCATGGGTATGCGCCTGTCGAATAAAGTCATCACCACAGGTGAAAGTGGTGTGATGACACATTGCTCCATACAAGAGCTGCGGTCGCTTAGCGGTTTCGCGGCATGCCTTGATGAAATCGAGGTTTTCCCGCAATCCCAACTCCCCATTGGCTCTACTCACGCGCTCAGTCGCTTCAAAACACAGCATGCCGCGCAGACCCCATTTCTCCACAACTTCACCCTGAATCGACAACCCGCCTGGCAATGCATTGGGAGCTTCGAGACAATCAAAAAAAGTTGTCACGCCACTTCGTATCATGTCATAACAGGCCAAATTCATGGCGGCACGTAACATATCATGATCAAGCCTGTCTTCTATTTTGCCCCACCAGAAATCATTCAAGAATGCCCAGAAATCCTCTGGCGCATTGTCGGCTGGAATGCCATGTGCAAGCACACCATAGCAATGCCGATGCGAATCTACAAACCCGCTGGATAATGCCTTTCCATGCAGATTACATACCTCGGCTTCTGGAAACTGCGCTTGAAGCGCGGTGTTAGTGCCAACCGCCACAATGCGTCCCTCACGCACGGCCACACCCGCGTCAACCAGTGGCGTTTCATGAGCTGAAGGAATCAACCAGGAAGCCAGAACAAGCTGCGTTTCGCCATGAGACTGAGTTGGTATCGACATGCGCCGAATTGTACACAGGCGGTTTTCCTTCGGGTACTGCCGGCCACAAGTCTTGACCGACGTCCTCACCGATCTCTCGGTTTGGCAGACATGCGACGTGAAGTAATATAGGGATATGAGTGACAAGTCCACATCCTCCCGACCTTTGCTGATGTTGATCGATGGCCATTCATTGGCATACCGCGCCTTTTTTGCTTCAGCTCGGACCCAGACGTTCTCGGTGAAACATCCTGATGGTACCGATGAATTAACGGGAGCTGTCTACTTTTTCACGAATATGCTGCTCAAGGTGTGGAAGGAGCAGAAACCGGATTACATTGCTGTCGCCTTTGACGTGGGCAAAACATTTCGTGATGACCTGTTTGCTGACTATAAAGGTACTCGCGAAAAGATGCCTGACGAATTGGTGGCACAGTTGAAACGAATTCAGCAGGTTGTCGGCGCGCTAGGCATTCCCATCTTTACTCGAGAGGGTTTTGAGGCAGATGATGTTCTCGGAACACTCTCAGTTCGCGGCAGCACCGAAGGGATGAACGTCATACTCGTCACCGGAGATCGGGATGCACTGCAGTTAGTGAATCCTCATATCAAGGTGCTGACATCAGGGCGTTCATTTGACGATACGATTGTGTACGATGAAGCCCTTGTGCTCGAAAAATACGGCGTGCGCGTCGACCAGATGATTGACTATAAAGCGATGGTGGGTGATACATCGGATAACGTGCCGGGCGTGCGGGGGATTGGTGAGAAATCCGCTCAGGCATTGTTGCAACAGTTTGGCACTCTTGACAACATCTATGATCACCTTGACGAGATTACTCAGAAACGTTCACGTACAGCGTTGGAATCTGATAAAGAGTCTGCCTATCTCAGTCGCAATCTCGTCACGATCCGCACCAATGTGCCATTGGATATTGACTGGGAGGCATGTAAAGCCGAGGTGGACTACCGCAGTACCATAGGGCTATTCCGCGAACTGGAATTTGGCAGCATGATCAAACGTATACCGGTGACGCGGAATGCTTCCGAGTTTTCTCAGACAGCGTCAGCGCCAGCTATTAGTGCTGATGTTGGCAGCCAGTTAGGGATGTTTACGTCGTCACAGCTTCTACCTGTCAACGAACCTCCGCCAACAAGTGAGGTGTTTGCATCCGTTCCAGTTCCTTCCAACGTTCCCACGGCTGTACGACTCGTCAATAGCGACGACAGTTATCGCGAACTACTTGAATCCCTTAATCAAGCCTCCCGCATCGCGTTTGACACCGAAACAACCGGGCAGAATCCCCTACAGTCTCAGATTGTTGGTATATCCCTGGCAGTAAAACCCAATGAAGCCTGGTATGTCCCTTGTGATACCGAACAGAACGACGCTCTCCCACACTATGCCCTGGATCCCGCTTCTTCAAAGTTCGAACCGCTGGCAAAAGCGTTACAGCGTTCAGATGTTCAGCTTCTGGCGCATAACGCCAAATTTGATCTTGAAGTCCTTCAAAACATCGGTGTACGCATCGACAAACCTGTCTTCGATACGATGATCGCCCAGTTCCTCATCGATCCAGGTAGTCCATCACTCGGACTGAAGCAACTTGCATTTACCTATCTAGGCTGGCAGATGACAAACATCACCGAACTCATCGGTAAAGGCAAAGCCCAAATCACGATGCGCGATGTCCCGGTGGAGCGTGTAGCACCCTATGCAGCAGCTGACGCCGATGCCACACTGCAACTCGCTGATCGGATGGTGTCGCGGTTGCATCAGGTCAATCAGGAGACTCTCTTCCATGAGGTCGAGCTGCCATTGATTCAAGTGTTACTCGATATGGAGATGACTGGTGTCGTGCTCGATATTAAGTATTTGGCGACACTGTCAGTTGAACTTACCGAACGTCTACGCGAGCTAGAGAAAGGTATCTATAACAGTGCTGGGACTGTCTTCAACATTAATTCGACACAGCAGCTTGCCGATGTTTTGTTTGGCCGATTGCAGCTCCCCACTCAAGGTCTGAGAAAGACGACAGGCGGCACATTTTCCACCGCAGCGGATGTGTTAGAGACATTGCAGGACAAGCACGAAATCATTCCTTTGATTTTGCAGCACCGCGAACTCAACAAACTGAAAGGTACGTACGTGGATGCTTTGCCTGCGTTGATTAATCCCGCCACCGGACGATTGCATACTGATTACAATCAAGCTGGAGCTGTAACGGGCCGGTTGTCTTCATCAAATCCAAACTTGCAAAATATCCCCATAAAGACGGAGATTGGTCGACGCGTACGTAAAGCATTTACACCTCGAAAAGGCTGGAGATTAATCAGCGCTGACTATTCTCAAGTTGAACTACGCATCCTGGCCCACCTTGCCGATGATGCCACGTTAAAAGCAGCATTTGAACGCGGGGAGGATATTCACGCCACGACTGCTGCAGCCATCTATGACACACCGCTAAAAGAAGTCAGCTCCATGCAGCGCAGCTTTGCCAAGCGCATAAACTTTGGCATTGCCTATGGCATGGGTTCCTTTGCACTTGCGCAAAACACCGGCATGTCGCAGTCAGAGGCACAGGATTTCATTCGCAAGTATTTTGATCGATTTCCGCGAGTCCGCGCCTGGTTGGATGAAACGAAACGCAAAGCAGCAGCGATCGGCTATGTTGAAACACTACTGGGAAGACGGCGTTATTTTCCAGAGCTTCAGGGAGTCGAAAACCGCGGCAACGATCAAGTTCGCCGCCGCGCCGAGCGTGAAGCAATCAATCATCCTGTGCAAGGGTCGGCTGCAGACATCATGAAAATGGCTATGATTAACACCCACCGTGCGATTCGGGCTGGCGAATATCAAGGCAAGTTAATCCTTCAGGTGCACGATGAATTGGTGCTTGAATGCCCTACGAATGAGACTGATGTGTTATGCGAACTCGTCAGGAATGAAATGGAGAACGCATATACACTCAGTGTCAAATTGCGCGTTGATGTTGCAACCGGTAAGAACTGGGACGAAGTGGAATGACTATTCGGCAAGTGATGCAACCTCGGTTGTTGCGCAGCATATCATGGCTAACAAACTAAACCAACAACATCGCCGCACCTGGTATGCGTTGATTCTGACCATCAGTATGATGCTGGTTGCGAGTTGTACAACTGACAGCGTGCAATCAATGAATATCAATGGCGGCACTGTCACACCAGGCGCCGTAATCCAACTGACTATCGCGTTGCCAACCACCGCGGGAGATACCCAACATGTCGCCCCACAGACAGCACCTGCGACGTCACTTCCACCCACAAAGAATGCTAACGAGGGACTGGCGGCACGCGTGAATGGTCAGCCGATTACGTTGGCGCAGTTTAGTGCAGAGATGACGCGGTACCTGGTCGGTGATCCCACTGTACCGAGCCTGGAGAGCCCGGAGGCGAAACAATTAGCCCTACAATATAAGGATGTTGTTCTGGGAACACTCATTGATCGAACACTAATCGCACAAGATGCGAAGCGCGTGAATATTGCCGTCACCGACAAAGCCATTGATGATGAAGTTGCCGCAATGATTGCAAGCCAGGGCGGTCAGGCTACATTCCAACAGTGGCTTGGGGCTGGCAAAGAGAGCGAGCAAGGCTTGCGCGATATAGTGCGATATGAACTGCTGGCAACCATGATGCGCGACCGTATTGTGGAGCAACTGCCTCGAACGGCCGAATACATACACGCCTATCAGGTCGTCCTCGCGACTGAAGCTGTAGCTCAGAGTACGTTAGCAAAATTGAAGGCTGGTGCGAAATTCACGACGGTCGCACAGTCAATATCGATTGACATCAGTACCAAAGCAGACGGGGGAGATCTGGGATGGTTTACGCGAGGTACCGGCGTCATCCTATGGTCAGAAGTTGAAGAAGCAGCGTTTTCACTGAAAGTCGGTCAGATAAGCCCGATTATCCACAGTCCTATTGGATATCACGTGATCAGGGTCGCCGAACGCCAGACGCGCGCTCTTACACCAAACGACAGTTCTTATATCCAACAGGCCGCCATTGAGCAGTGGATCAATCGACTGCGCACTAACGCAAAAATAGAGAGATATATCTAAAGCAATGAACGACCTCGACATCGTTTCTTCTTATAATGAGATAGACCGATCGGGAATGCATGTGCAACTAGCTGATTTGCCAAACCAATGTCAATCTGCTTTTGAATCCGGAATGGCATTCTTTAGAGCGCAGACATTCCACCCGCTAAACCATATCGTCATAGCTGCCATGGGTGGTTCAGCCATGGGCGCAACCTTCGCTATTGCCGCTTATTCAGAAAACCTGCGCATCCCTGTCACAATCTGGCGAAACTATGGATTGCCTGCGTCCGCTGATGGCAACTCATTGGTGATCGTATTATCAAAGTCAGGTAACACAGAAGAATCGCTCAGTGCTATGAACGTGGCGGTTGAAAGAGGTTGCCGGATCATCGTACTCACTGGCGGAGGGCAACTGGCAGATCGCGCAACCCAACTCGCGATACCGGTTTTTCAATACCATTACATGCACACACCACGCGAAGGTGTCGGCTGGATTACGATGCCCGTCATCGCCCTGCTACACTCACTTGGACTGATCGAACATCCAGGAGCCGCTGTCGATGAGACGATTCGCTTATTGGGATTGAACGCGCAAAAGTTAGGAATTCTGTCAGTCGCTATCCGAAATCCGGCAAAGCGTATTGCAGGCCAGATCGTCGAACGTTTACCGGTCATCTATGCATCCGGCATTTTGGTGCCAGTTGCCCATCGCTGGAAAACTCTTCTCAATGAAAACGCCAAGTTACTGGCAACTGTCGATGAAATTCCTGAACTAAATCACAATGCCGTAGTGGGTTACGAACAAGCAGAAGACGTCTGGCGAAAAAGTATCGTGATCCAATTGCGCAGCAGCTACGACCATCCTCGAGTCTTCCAGCGGTTTGACATCACAAGACGATTACTACTTGAATCTGGCATCAACCAAGACACAGTGCACGCACAAGGTACCAGCGCGTTGGCACAAATCATGTCTCTGGTGCAGTTTGGTGACTGGGTAAGTTACTATGCAGCCATCATGACTGGAATAGACCCGACACCCACGAACGCTATTGACTGGATCAAATCCGAATTGAGCGCCACCACAGGCGGCTAGACTTGCGCAACACGATAGACATGGATGATGCGTTGTATCGCTGTAGCGCTGCTTAAGATCGCGAGCAGCCACACGGTAGCGGCCGGTTGATTGATTAGCAGACCTATCGCCAACAAGAGAAAGCGGCCAAGGCGACTAAACAAGCCCACCTTACATTCGAGATCAAGACCCTCTGCCCTGGCACGCGTATAGCTAACCATAAACGAGCCGATCATGGCTGCAAAAGCGCCGATGACCGACATCAAATCGCCACGTTGTGCAAACAAGACAGCAAGGCCGACTAGAAGAGCTCCTTCTGCCACGCGGTCTAGTACCGAATCAAAAAACGCCCCGAATTTGCTCTGCTTATGGGTTGCACGCGCCAGGGCTCCATCAAAGGCATCGAAAGGCATGGCGATGAACGTCATGACCAACCCACCCCAGACAACCTGACCATAACCAATAAGCACCCCGGCAACAACATTCAACAAAAAACCGATAAAAGTCAATGCATTGGGAGATATCCCAAGTTTGGCGATCGCGCCGACAATGGGATCGAGGATAAACTGTGTATTCTTGCGCGCCCAGACTTCCATAATATTCTGCGACATGAGGTCGCCAAAATTGGCGACCTCATGTTTATTTTCCTGCACTCTGAGAATTATTCGCTCTTTATAAAGGCTTCCACTTTCGCATGCGCATCGTCGTCAATGTACTGTTCTGGCGGCGACTTCATGAAATAGGAGGATGGTGCAAAAAGTGCTCCCTTCATGCCACGATCCATGCCAATCTTTGCGCAACGAACCGCATCGATCACTACACCAGCACTGTTGGGGCTATCCCATACCTCAAGCTTTAGTTCAGCCAGCAACGGCACATCGCCAAATGTCGTACCTTCCATTCTGATGTAGCAGAACTTGCGATCGGTCAGCCATGGCACATAGTCACTCGGCCCTACATGCACATTGTCAGGATCCATTTCATAAGGGATCTGCGACGTCACAGCATTGGTTTTGCTAATCTTCTTGGATTCCAGGCGCTCGCGTTCAAGCATGTTCATGAAATCTGTATTGCCGCCGAAGTTCAACTGATAAGTGCGATCGATGCGGACACCACGATCGACAAACAAATGCGCCAGCATGCGATGGGTAATGGTTGCGCCGACCTGGCTTTTAATATCATCACCAATGACAACTGACCCTGCCTCTTCAAAGCGACGCTGCCAGTAATTCTCTCGTGCGATAAAAACCGGTATGCAGTTCACCATACCGCAGCCCGCCTGAAGTATCTGCTCTACATACCACTTC
>CAIQQO010000328.1 GCA_903873965.1 uncultured bacterium | reverse complement strand
CGCACCCAAATGAACGATGTCAAGGTTGATCAATGGTTGCAGGAGATTGTCAGCGAGACGGAGCACATGCAAAGCCTGATCGATGACGTGCTGAAACTGACGCGCACGCAATCGGCAGGTTATGTGATCAAGTCGGCGATGCTCGATCTGGACGCGGAATGCAGTGAGATTGTGGAGCGGTTTCAGAACAATCCCACGTTGGCGCACACGCTGGTCTATACGAGCAATGTCCAGCCGCTGTACGCGCTGGTCGATGCCAGGCTGATGAAGGAAGTGATCACCAACCTGATATCGAATGCGCTCAAGTACTCATCAGCCGGGACGACCGTGGGCATCGACCTGACCATGTGTGAAACCGAGATCGTGCTGCGCGTGAGTGACCAGGGCATCGGCATCCCGGCGGAAGACCTGCCCATGCTGTTCCAGCCGTTTCACCGCGCCGGCAATGTCGGCCAGGTTGAAGGCACCGGGCTGGGGCTCAGTATTACGAAAAACATGGTGGAATTGCATGGCGGCACGATTACGGTCGAAAGTGAAGTGGGCAAGGGCACGACCTTTTTCGTTACGCTGCCACATGATGGACGCACCGCATAGACAGGCAGCGCGTCCATCGTGCAACCTACGGCAGGAAGTTCCCCGCATGCACCCGCGGCCATGCCAGCGCCGGCTTGAACCCTTCCGCGTACTCGACACCGCACTGGATGCCGCGAAACGCGCCGACGACCTGTGAATACTTCACCAGGTCCCAGCCGCCCGACGTTTGCATGTTCGCCATCTGACTTTTGTGCAGGCGGATCAGTTCGCATTTGCGCTCAAACACGCCCGTGATATCCACGTAGTGCGTCGGCTGCCATTCCAGTCCCGTGACGGCATCCATGTAGTACAGCGGGGGCGTCTTTGGCAGCGGGTCGTGCGCTGTGAAGATCGTCTTGACCGCGGCCAGCATCACGGCATGAAACGCGATCTGGCTGGTGACCATGTGATCGGTGTTGTAATCAACCGGGGGCGGCGCGAACACGAGATCGGCCTTCGCCTCGCGCAGCACGTCGATCACCCAGTTGCGTGCTTCATCGGTGTCGCGGATGTACTCGTCCGACTGACCCATGCACACATAGCGCCCGCCCAGCCCGTGCGCCACGGCAGTCGCCTCGCCCTCGCGGATGCGCGCGATCTCGGCGTAGGGCGTGCGCGGATCATACTGCGCGCCTTTGTCGCCATTGGAAATAACGACGTTCGTAAAGGTGTGGCCGCCCTGCTGCTGGTACTTGACCAGCGTGCCCAGGCAGTTCAACTCGATATCATCCTGATGTGCGCCAATACTGACAATATTCATGATAGCCTCCGTAAGTGGTTAGTCCAACAAATCGTATGATGTTCCTGGCGCAGTTGCACTGCGCCAGTTCCGAAGCGGCACGCCAAGCCGAACTGCCGCTTGAACAAAACTTAGCCGCGCACAGCCATGTGAACCTTCGTGTCGCTGGCAATGCTCGCCCCTGCGAATCATACAGCCGGTGCTTCGTAATGGAAGTACGCGTATTGCGGCGCGAAACCGGCCTTGTCATAGGCTGCGAGCGCAACCGGGTTATTCAGCATGACTTGCAAATACATGCGCGTGGCAGCGTAACCCTTGCCCCATTCGGCCAGCGCGCGCAAGACCGCCGTAGCCGCGCCAAGGCGTCGATAGCGTGGCAGCGTTTCCATGCAGAAAATACCCGTCCATCCGCGCTCGGTCACGCCCAGCCCTACGCCCGCCGGTTGTCCGTCGATTCGCGCCAGCGCAAAGCACGCGCGCGGGCCGATGCGCTCGACAATACCACGCCGCATCTTGCGCTCGTGATCCTTCATCCCATCACCCTCGGCATAGGCGTCGAACCACGCATCATCCAGATCGCCCAGCGTGACGTCGATCGCTTTACCGCGCGCCGCGCGGCCGGCATAGTCCAGCACGGCGTCGGTCGATGCTGTCTGGGTGCTGGCATGACGCACGCCCACATACCCGCGCCGCGCCAGTTCAGCCTCAAGCTCGCTCGGCAAGGCAGCCGGACACATCTGAAAGATTGGGCGACGGCCGCGCCGCGCATAAAAATCGTCCACAAGGCGCATGCGCGTCTGCAAGTCCATTTCGCCGTGACATTCGTTAGGCCACACCGAATTGGCGCGCGCCGTGACACCATGATGAAACCGCACCCGCCACCCGTCAACGATTTGCACCACAGACGCCGGCCATGCGTTATACGCAAGCGCCTCGATCAACCTGATTTCTTCAGTATGCATGGGTTGATTGTAAAGACATTTTCGCGCGTCGGGCTAAAATGAGAGCATGTTACCGAACCACTGGTATGCCATCCTTGAATCAAACGAAGTAAAACGTGGCAAGCCGCTGGGCGTCACGCGGCTAGGTGAAAAATTAGTCGTATGGCGCAACGAGCGCGGCGAAGTTGCTGTATTGCACGAGTCATGTCCGCATCGCGGCGTCGCATTGAGCACCGGCAAGGTCGTCGGCGATTGCGTCGAATGCCCGTTCCACGGTTTCCAATTCAACGCCACTGGTACATGCACCATCATCCCGGCCAATGGCAAGAACACGCCTGTGCCCAAAGCGTTCAATGCCGCGGCCTATATCACGCGCGAGGCGCACGAATTCATCTGGGTCTGGTATGGCGAAGCACGCGACCCTGCGTCATTGCCGCCATTGCCTTTTTTCGATGATATCGACGACAGCTATAGTTATCTCACCTTGCGCGATCACTGGACTGTGGATTACACGCGCGCGATTGAAAATCAGCTGGATGTCGTGCATTTGCCGTTTGTCCACAAGACAACCATCGGCCGCGGCGGACAGACGCTGGTCGATGGCCCCTATGTCAAACTCGATGGCGATCGGTTGTTAATCTGGTTTGACAACCGCGTTGATGATGGCACGCCGCCCAAAAAGTGGAGCGAGATGTCCGAGCCTACTCGCCCGCCCTTGCTGACGTTCCTCTTCCCTAATATCTGGCAGAATATGCTTGGTGAGAAACTGCGCATCGTGATCGCGTTTGCGCCGATCGATAAAGAGAACACGATGCTCTATCTGCGTCAATACCAGCGCATATCGCGCACACCCGGGCTGCGCTTTGCGTTCAATTTCCTCTCGCGCCTGGGCAATGTCGTCATCTTGAATCAGGACAAAGCCGCGGTGATTACCGAAGAGCCGAAGGCAACCTGGGCCGGGATGGACGAAGCCTTGATCCAGGGCGACCGCCCGATTATTTTGTTCCGCCAGCATCGCAAGGAAATTCTTGAGGCTGGGAATAGGAGATGATATGCCGAATTTAGCACTTCATGGCGGCGAGAAGAGTTGCCATATCGCATGGCCCACCTGGCCAATCTGGGACGATCATGAGCGCCAGGGATTGCTCGATGTTCTTGAATCGGGCAAGTGGTGGTATGGCGACCGTGTCAAGGAGTTTGAGGAAAAGTTCGCCGGCTTCCAGAATGCGCTGTATGGCGTCACAGCCACGAGCGGGACGACGGCGCTCGAAGCCGCGTTGGTTGCGCTGGGCATCAGCCACGGCGACGAGGTCATCGTTCCGCCCTATACGTTTGTCGCCACGGCCAGCGCTGTGATTCGCGTCGGCGCCATCCCCATCTTTGCCGACATCCAGCCACACACCCTGTGCATCGACCCCGATGACGTCATCCGCAAGATCACGCCGCGCACGAAGGCCATCATCCCCGTCCACCTCGCCGGTTATGTATCCGACATGGATCGGTTGAATGAGATCGCCGCGACGCATCATCTTGCCCTGATTGAAGACGCATGTCATTCATGGGGCAGCCAGTGGAAGGGCAAAGGCACGGGCGCGATTGGCGCGTGCGGCGTATTCAGCTTTCAGGCATCCAAGAACATCACCAGCGCCGAGGGCGGCATTATCCTTACCGACAGCGAGCAGATCGCCGATGACTGTCGCAGTTATACCAACGTGGGCAGGCGCAAGGGCGGCGCGTGGTATCAGCACTTCAACACCGGCAGCAACCTGCGCTTGACCGAGTTTCAGGCTGCCTTGCTGCTCGCTCAACTGACCCGGCTTGAAGAGCATACGCTGAGGCGGCAAGCCAACGCCGATCTGATTACTCAGGGATTGCGCGGCATACCGGGCATCATCCCGATTGAGAACGACCCGCGCATCACGCGCCGTGGCTATCACTTGTATTGCATTCGGCTCGATTTGAACGCCATTGGGACGACGCGCACGCGGTTCGCCGAGGCGTTGACGGCGGAAGGCGTGCCGGCGACTCCCGGCTATACCATCCCGCTCTACAAAAACCCGTTGTTTGAACGCATGAGCAGCGACCCGACCTCGATCCCATACTGGGGCGACCGCGTCGACTATCGCCAGGCGTCGTGCCCGGTATGCGAACAGGTCTGCGCCGATACCTTCTGGTTGTTCCACACCCTCCTGCTGGCCGACGCGCCTGCCATGACAGCCGTCGTTGACGCCATCCGCAAGGTGTGTGAAAACGTCAGTGAGTTGCAATCTGAGTGAGGTGACTATGTTGAAGGCATCAGCAGCCCAGGTTGATTTGAACCCCGTCATTGGCAGTTGGATGACCGGCTT
>CAIQQO010000327.1 GCA_903873965.1 uncultured bacterium | reverse complement strand
ATACAACGCCCGCGCTGGAGCGGTGGCGCATACATCAGATGCACGACGTAACGCTGATGCTGAGGTTGATGAATGACGGTTACACGACCAGCACTTGGCAGTGAAGTCTTCACGACAGGATCAGAATAGACCAGGTTCAGCGCATTAATAAACAGCTGTCTGTGCACACGAGCGCCATGATGATAGTAGATGTCACCCAGCGCGTGCGCCATAAAAACACAGCGACCTTTCTGCCACACCGCAGGATGCTCAGCGACATCAGGTCCATAAGGGGTATTCTGATGAGAGCAATAATGCCCGTAGGTTCGATCAAAATACGGTTGCTTGCACTGCGCCAGGATTTGGCTTCCTTCAACCTTGACACGGATGCCGCCACTGTAGTTCAAGAAAGGAGATGCCGGCACATCGTTTGATAATGATGCACCAGCGATCGTGTAATCCATCTTGTACGTTGCGTCTCCCAGATACTCGGCCCCGCAGTCGATCACAAAATCTGTTTGAGCGGTGTTAAGCGCACCCTTTCCTAACACAACCAGACTTCCGCCATTCTCCACAAATGCAGCGATTTTCTGTGCATCTGCCTGCGACAGGCATGGATTGCCCGGCAGAATAATCGCTTTAAGGCCAGCCAGATCATGACGGGACGTAATGACGTCAAAATCCAGTTGGCTCTCCATCAGCATATTGGCGACGCCCTGGTCATCTTCCACGCGCCCACTTAACCACAACCCCAGATTGGTGGCCGGTCTACCATCAAGGCCGTACTCCTCAATCTGCTCCACGTAGGCATAGCCTTCGCCTATGTTCTGGTATGTGGACATATCCATCTGACCACTGGGATGAAGTTGATCGCCAAAGGAACACCTGGCCCCATAGGCAATCATGCTTGCGGCTTCGAACTTGATTGCATCAGGATGCTTGAATCCCCCGAATTCGCCCCAGTTCGTATGAAATTTACCGCTCATCGCCAGATAGTCTTTGCCCGTATTCGCAAAATACCGTGCGCGTATGGGGAATTTGTCATACCCTCCCCAACTGGTCGGCAAGTCTTCAAGTTCGAAGTGCGTGTCACCAACGTGCCATTCCGGATGGTATTGACTTGCACCACCATTAAAAAACACGGTCGCCTCTGGCCATTTTTCGTGGATGACCGCATTACAGTCCGCCATAAAGGACTGCCATTTCATCACGTTGTAATGTGCCGCGCCTGTATCGTCAGATGGATCGATTGCCATGGCGCGCATTCCCTGCAGGCAGTTAGCACAATAGCAGGGATTTCGAAAGTTAATGTCATAGAAAAAACCATCAACCGGAAAGCCCTGGCATATCTCGCGGGTTTGCGCAAGAATCAGTTCGCGATAGGTTCCGCTTGGGCATAGGTTCTTCCATGACACAGTGGGCTTCGGATCTTCAGAACGCGCCATGACATCGTAGTTCGTTGTCTGGATGGACCCATCTTTCTGAATTGCCAGCCATTCCGGATGAGTTTCGGCGTCCGTTGCAGACCAACCGACGGTGTAGTAAATCGGAGCACGCACACCAATTTCGTGGCTGGCTTCAATCTGCTCCAGCAGTAGATTTCGCTTAAGTGCAGGATGTATTTTGCCGACCTGAGTCGGGTAATAGCTCCAGCTATGGTGGCACTTTGCAAATACCGTGATCGAGTTCAGATGACCTGCGCGCAGGGCAGCCTGCCATTGCTCTTTATCAAAAGCGATACCCACGTCCGGTATCAAATCCGAAGTATGGAAATCAAGGTGAACCTGGCGGGAGGGGAGTTTAATCATGTTGGTTTCTCGGTAGTAATGTATGCGCATGGCGCCTGGCAACGTTCATATCGGGAATGGGGCATAGACGGAATGCGAACGTGGTTTCGCATGGTTTAAGTTGATATTGGTCGAGTGGCTCAGGTCCGCAACTATTGCTGCCCAGGCCATGATGCGCATGATCGAGGTTAACGACGATCTCAGCACGGTTTTTGAGTTCATAGGTGTGTTCTGCACGCGTCAGATCTGCTGGGGTGTAATGATGAGCACTCACATTGAGTGAAGGTTGTCCCTGTATAAACCAGCCAGTGCCGTGAGAGTTGGTGAGTGTCAGCCAATGGACGTCGCTTTTGTTGCCATTCTCCTGTGGCCGTATGTATGGAACGTGCTGTTGCGACACAGGCCCCGCATATAGGCCGACGCGCGCGCTGTCTTTACGATCAACATAACTCTCATGCGGGCCGCGCCCATACCATGTCATGGTTTCAAAGTCACCAGGAATACTCAACTGAATCCCGAGTCGGGGGAACACGGGCAACTGTTCAGCAGGTTTCACATGTGCCAGCAACATCACATCACCGCTGCCGTAAATCGTATATGTAAACCGGCAATAAATAGCTGGTGCTAGCGAATAAGCAGCATATACAGCTGAGACTGTAATCGCTACAGCTTGAGGTTGTACTTCCAGAAGCCTGACATCGGAGACTCGCAGTTGCAGCCTATCGTAACCGGCCTTGAGCCACGCTTTGGCAATATGGACATCGTTATCCGTAGGTGCGCGCCATACATTGAGCTGTGGTCCCACTGTTAGCATCTGAGCGCCCGCAAAGGTAAAGCTCGTGAGGGTTCCCTTGGATTTGCTGAAGTTGATGGAGAGGTTCTCTCCTGTGATGATAAATGCCTGATCCGATTCGACCACGTGCATGGAAGGAAGCTGGTTGAAGCGTATGGTGTTGGGCGCGGCATTGCAAGGGAGTAGGAACTGGGCCCATGCAACTTCATGCCCGGCGAGTGCCCACGACGTGGCCGCGGCCAGACAGAATCGAACGGTAAGGTAGTAACTCGCGCCTGGTTGCGGCAAGGGCATCGTGCAGGGAATCGTCAGCATCTGCTCTTCACCGGCTGACGTATGCATCGGCTGTAGACTGCCTTGTTGCACCGGAATGCCGTCACATGTGACAACCCAGTCTATCTGTAAGTGTCCGAGTGATGTGAATGCATAGCGGTTAACAACCTTCAGCACGCCGTTGGCAAGATCGACTGCGGTGATCTTGACTGGCTCGATAATTTTCTTGTACTCGATCAAGCCAGTATGGGGAACACGATCAGGGAAATTCAAACCATCAATGCAGAAGTTGCCATCATTGGGATGATCATCAAAATCACCCCCGTAGGCGAACCAAGGTTCACCCTTTTCTGTTGTACGGCGAATGCTATGATCGACCCACTCCCAGACGCACCCACCTATCAGACGTGGATGTGAATCGATAGCCTCCCAATATTCACGCAGGTTGCCTGGCCCGTTTCCCATGGCATGGGCGTATTCACACATATAAAACGGCCGTGGATCAGGCTTGCGCCCTTCTTCAATCAACCGTGCAACGGTGGGATACATGACACTGACCACATCAACAAGCCCTGCATCGTAGGCACCCTCATAATGGATCAAGCGACTGGTGTCCCGTGTCCGAATCCACGCTGCCATCGCGTCGTGATTGCGCCCATAACCAGATTCATTGCCAAGAGACCAGAAAATGACGCAAGGGTGATTCTTGTCTCGTTCGACCAACCGAACAACACGGTCGAGATAGGCAGCCTCCCACGCTGGGTCTTCTGAAAGCTGGTTGAGGTTGCCACTGATCGCAAAACCGTGGCACTCCAAGTCGGTTTCATCCACGATATACATGCCGTATTCATCACATAAGTCGTACCAGCGCGCATCGTTGGGGTAGTGAGATGTGCGCACAGTGTTGATGTTGTGCTGCTTCATCAGCACAATATCCTGCACCATCGATTCATAGGATACTGCGTGGCCCAGGTCGGGATGGGTGTCATGCCTGTTGACACCTTTCAACTTGACAGAGACGCCATTTATCAGCAATTGCTGGTCTTTGACGTCAACTTGCCTGAATCCAACCTTCACGCTCTCCACTTCGAAAACATCGTCGTGGCCCTGCCTCGCTTCGAGGCCTGTTGGACTATGCTCTGCCAGTGTCACCACAAGCGTATATAGCTCTGGAGTTTCCGCAGTCCACTTGCGCGGATTTTCTACCGCAACGCACGCCTTTACGCAGATATCGTGTCCTGAACTAAGCCTTGTGATGGGTTCAAAAGCAACTTGAGCGACAACAGCTTCGCCTTCATACAGTTCTCCGGCGAGGTACAAACCATCAATGGGGATATCGGTGCAGTTCTGAAGAGTGACTTCGACATCAAGTGTCGCATTGACACAGTTGGCATCCAGTGGCGTGCGAACAAAAACATCGCGCACATGCGCACCCGTTGTCGATGTCAAGGTCACATCGCGAAAAATACCACTCAACCGCCACATGTCCTGGTCTTCAAGGTAGCTGCCATCTGACCACTGGAAAACCTGAACTGCCAGTGTGTTAATACCGCTGTGAACGAGCCGGGTGATGTTAAACTCTGCCGGCATGTGCGGGCCTTTGCTGAAGCCGACACGCTGACCATTCAGCCACACATAGAATGCAGAGTCCACACCATGAAATGTGAGAAAAGTCTGCCGAGTGTCCCAATCAGCAGGCAAGTGAAAAGTGCGCCGATAGACACCAACGGGATTTTCCTGCGGTACGTAGGGTGGATCGACGGGAAACGGATAAGCCACATTGGTGTAGTTCGGTTTTCCATGGCCATGCATCTGCCAGTTACTGGGTACAGGTATTAGGTTCCATTGGTCAACCGAGTACCCAGGCAGTTCAAATCCCGCAGGGACTTCGTTTGGCGAGGTCGCATAGAAAAAGCGCCACTGCCCGTTCAAAGAACGGAAGTAGGGCGACTCATACCGATCTGCACCAAGCGCCATCTGCACCGACGGATAGGGAGTCAACGTGGCATGTGCGGGTTCCCTGTTGCGTGACAGTAATCCCGGGTTTTCCCAGTCGTGTTGCATACTCATGCTGGCCAATATGCCTCCAATGTGATGTGGCTTATCAAGAATCTTCATAGTGGATCTACCGTGCAAGGTCAGCTTTCGGAGCCGGCCTGTATACGTTCGATCACCTGCTTAAATACTGCTATGGGTTGTGCGCCAACGATGGCATACCGATCATTAATGACATAAGTGGGAACTGAACTCACTCCGATACTGTGAGCCTCCTGTATCATGTCCTCAACCCTTTGCCGGTATTGCCCACTATCAACGGTCGTTTGCATTTCATCAGCATCCAGGCCTGATGCGGTGGCAGCTGCTCGCAAGGCGTCCCACCCACCTATGTCCAGCCCTTCTCCATAATACTGACCAAACACGATCCGGTGGAACTCATTGCCTTTACCATGCGCGCGCGCGAACTCCGTTGCCTCGTGTGCCAGTCTTGGATTTGGGATCCAATCTGCAGTTACCATCTTTAGGCCCTGCGTCTCAGCCATGCGCTGCAATCGATCACCAACTTGAGCCGCCTTTGCCTTAATGTAGGCAGGCAGTTCCTGACCTTCATCAGGCATGTCGGGCCTCAGCAAAAAGGGCAGCCACTCTACCTGCGCTCCGTATTCCTTCTGAACCTGGTCGACCACGCCCTGGCCGACATAGCACCATGGTCAGATGTAATCGGAGAAAATCGTTAATTTAATATCCATGCGGCGATTGTAATGCGTGAAACGTAAAGCGTAAAACGTGAAACGTGAAACGTAAAACGTAAAAAGAAGAACTGCGTCCCCTTGCGAAAGCCGCCTTCTTCTCAGCGTGAAACGTAATCGGAACCGAACGGAGGGCGGTTCACACGAGCAGCTCCGCAAGGTGAAAAACACAACGCAAATAGATATGGGTGCAAGTTTTGCGTTTAATTTTATGTTTTAGACAAGGCTTCTCCTTGCT
>CAIQQO010000326.1 GCA_903873965.1 uncultured bacterium | reverse complement strand
GGCGTTTCATTGATTGGCGTAGCCAATTCCTGCCTGCGGTTTTGTTCCATCTTGCGCCGGTCACTGGCGGCAATGGCGTACTGCTGACGCATGTCCACACGTTTTTCCAGCGGGGTGGGATCACCGGGAATCCAATCCCGGTGTCCAAACCCTTTGAGCGTAAACTCCACTACAATGTCAGGCATTCCCGGTTCACCACTTGGAATCCTGATCTTGAAACCGGACTGGGTAACCCTTTCATCGCCGGTTACAGCCAGCAATGTTGAGTCCAGTCCGGCCAAGTCGGGCAGTAACGCAATTCGTGGCCCTTCTTCTTTAGACCGGGCAAACTCATGTTTTCCCATCGCAGGGTCATTGAAGTGCATTTCAAGCCCTTCAACGTACTCCGACCGGATCACCTTGATCTTGATCAAGTTCACCCTTGTACTTCCGTCGTCTACTATCACTGTCGCCTCCCATATCAGACCGCAGCACGAATGGCGCACGGCCAAATGTCGACTCCAGAAACGTAATCGCATCTGGGCTATTAGCGACGATAAGGTATTCGATACGCTTGTCGCCGGTTTCATCACTGCCAAGCAGCCAGCTGCCCACCTGTACGGGTGTGTGGTGTTTCTTAGCCCACTCTGGCGCACAACCCAGTTCGAATACCTTCTCAGCCAGCTTGCCGGGATACTTGCCGCCCTGCTCAAACGATTCAGCAAGAGCGACGCCCAGATCATGCGAAATACCAACCTTCTTCCCGCCGTGGTTCTCGTGGTCTCTGCGTACTGCGTCCACCGCAATGCGAATCTTGTACGCGATGCCAAACCCAGCATCCTCATCAACGAGCAACGGTTTTACGATAGCGTCCAGCTTATCGGAATACAGTCGCAGGTGGGGATGCACTTCCAGAAGGTAACTTCGCATTCGGGAGTAGGCATCTGGTGACAAGTAGCGCTTAAGACCGCAACGGTCAAACCAGTTGTCGAGTGGCCTGGCAAGGTCGCTTGTTTTGTCGTCGGCATTAAACTCCGGGATCAGGGTCAGCCCCTTATCCAGCACGATTCCTGCCCATACTCCAACCCATGATTTGCAGTTGCCAATCAGGTTGGACAGGGTGCTGCCAGACAGTTCCATGAAATTAGCCTCTAATCGTATGTTGTAGCTCCTGTCGTCTTCACCCGCCTTGCGAGCTGGTGTTTGCCAGTCGTACACCTGGCCTGCTGTGCGAGACAGTTGCAGGATGAATTTCTGGAAGCTGGAGCTATCCAGTTCCTGCGTCCATCGCAATGCCTCACGCGCTGACGCGGCTGTTGCAATGTCCTTTATTGTGTCTTGCTCGATCTTTGTCAGCGCCAGCGTCAAGATATTACTGTCATTCATACGTCACATTTGTCCTCAAATACTCTAGGTTTGCCAGTAGGTTGACCTGGTGGCTGCGCAGGTCATCCCATACCGGGTGTTGTTTGGGGATACTCCAGGCGACTGCTTTCTCGCCTTTATCTTTGAGACGCTGGCTCATGTGCAGCGCATATGGGTAGAACCATCGCTCGACATTTAACTCCTTGCGATACTTGTAGTTAGTCACATCCGCGTTCAGCGGGATGCTACGGGTGTTGAAGTGGGTGACTGCGGCATACTCCATATCCAGCCACACGTCCACGTTGACCAGGAACAGGCGATCCAGCTTGTGATTCAACCGTCCATCACGTAGTGGATTCAGCCATACTGCCATGTAAAAGGGGATGTAAGCACCGGGCTTACGGCACACCTTGTCAAGCCAGTTGCGTTGAGCGGCGTGGAAGCCGATCGTTGCGTCTGACTCAGGGTTGCCGGTGTAGAGTGAGCCTCGGTCAGCTTTACATTCCACTGGCAAGCCCCACGGTGAAACGAAAGCATCCGGTCGGCCACTCTCGTACATGCCATTGCCAAAGTTTGACTCTGGCAGCCATGTCGCGCCCGGTATCGTGTGGTTAAACATCCACGCCACAGGTCCGCGACACATGTCACTCTCTAAG
>CAIQQO010000325.1 GCA_903873965.1 uncultured bacterium | reverse complement strand
CGAGTAGAAACGCGACCAGTAGAACGGTTTGCATCATATTACCTCCAGGCGTATTTAGCTACGCCTTTTCTAGAACAGGCGCCGTCTTTATAACAGCCTGTTTCATTGTTGTGACACTCAGAAAAGCATGGCTTATCTGGCGCAAGGTCAGTTCTTCGACTTGAGAATCCGCCGCGACGACACAGTTCAGTTGTGCCAGCCTAGGCCATTTCATCATGCGCTGCAGGATATTGTTGTAGTGCACAATCAGCACTTCCGGCTCGTGCGTATCGGCAACTTTAATGATGTAGACATCTCTGGGTAATAGTGCGCGCGCCGGTGTGTGATCTTTAACTATCCAGTTGCGCAGGTTGACCTGCAAGATAGATCCGACCTGGTTGTATTGCTCAATCATCGCTGTGTCCATTACGCCGCGTATCCAGTGAACACCTACCCAGGCATTGTCATCATCATGACATGCAGGACACCACCAAAAGGGCACTAATCCCGCGCTGCTGCGCCTGAAGTACACCAGATCGCGCTTACAGATCGTGTGGCTGCCATCGCCACCCACTTTTCTGCGATTGCGCTTGATTAACGTTCGATAGGCTTTGTAGACCGACAGGCGCGCGCGGATGCGATCGAGAAAGTCCACATGCAGGTTGCGTTGTCCCACATACCATCTTTGCGCCAGTAACATCAACACGCGTGCGAAGAACAACGGATAAAAAGCCGACAATCCGATCACCACGGGCACTGCGGGTAGCGTCAAAGACCACGCCGGATCGATTCTGATGATGTATAACAGCATGCCACGCGTGAGTTGCATCTCAAGCACGAAGGTGTTGAACTCGTTTATGCCATCATTCACAGCATGGATGAAGCCGATCACCACACTCTGAATCCACGCAAAGGTAATCGGTTCACGGTCGCCAATCTGGAGCAATGTCATCACACCAATACCCCATAGAATGGCCAGCGGGACAAATCCATACCCTTTGTAGATCAACACAGTGACCAGTATGATGACCACAACCGCAATCAAGTAGCACCAGTCTGCAGAGACGCCTGTGCGCAGCCACTCACGCGCCAGAATGTCGAAGCCGCCGACAAGGCCAAACCCGGCAACCGACACGGTCACCGTAATGCCGCACACCTGGAAAGCCACTACCAATGCCCATGCCACAATGCGCGGAAGCCATAACAAGGTTTTTGACGCTGATTTCAGCGCGCGGTCTGGCGCCCATGAGTCTTTGTAGCGCATTAATTCGAGAAATGATTTGTCTACATAAACAAGCAGGCAGGCCCAGGCGAGACAGACCAAAATCAGCACAATGTGCAGTGGGGCATCGATCGACCTTGTAACCCACAGCGCTGCTGTCAGCGCTGTCGTAGAAAACACTGACGCAACGGCCTGCAACAGCCCCAGGGCAACCAGGCTCAAAGCAAAACCGATCACAGCGCGCGCAGCAATCACAAACCAATCAGGTGTGCGCCGATCGAGTTGGGCCAAGACTGGCAGCGCCTGCGGCGTATCCAGAATACGCAGTGCCTGTGCGTGTTCATGCGCTTGAACGGCATCCACGGCTCGCGCCAATGAAAAATCAACGGTAATACGATCCGAGTACGTCATGACCTCACCTACTTGAACAACGAGAAGCGTTTCTCCCTGCGTGGCACTTGGAACATGTGCCGCAGTTGCGGTGCTTCACCCTTGTAGTTTTCCAGCCACTCACAAACTTCCTGAATGGCGGGATGGTTGGCGGGGAATGTCAGGTCCGCAACCAGATCGACGGCGCTATCACTCAGTTTGCTCAGGTAGTTGAGCAGCTTCTTCCACTCATCCAGCCCAATGCCAGGCGCCATCAGGCTCAGACCATCCCGCATATACGCCCCCAGTAACATCTGCCACTTATCGAACGGCAGATCCGGCCACT
>CAIQQO010000324.1 GCA_903873965.1 uncultured bacterium | reverse complement strand
TGGCGCCGGTGACGAGCGCGGTTTGGAGATACTTTCTCATGGCTATCTTTGTGGGTTGTTAAATTTCGGGGTGCAGCTTCCCAACTCCCGATGTGCTCGGCAGCTTGGGGTTGCTCAGGATGCTGGGTCGGAGGTGCTTAGCTCAGTTGTTTCGTCGCCGAAACTGAATCGCGATCCAGATCAGACAGACGCCACCGACCGCGCCAATCCAAAGTGAGGGACTCGCGAGGTACTTACACGAATCGATGAGCAAAACTTCAAGAATCGAGCGGTTAGACAATTCGAGGCCCGATGGATTTAGCGGCTGAAAGCTAAAGAACCATGCGTAAGGGAAGCCACCCAATGCCAGCCTTGCAGCGAAGTCATTCCAATACCATTGAGTGTCGGTCCATATGTCACGGACTGTATTGATGTATGCAAGAGTTCCACCGGTGGTGAGCACGCCACCAAACACCCACAGCAGAGGATAGTTTCTGGCCTTGGCTCCCGCCACCAGGAGCACACCAGCCATCGGCAGCGCCCACAGGGCGAATATCGGAATGCTTGCCAACAGCGCCAGTGCACTCAAGTAGGTGTCGGGATAGGCGAGCACGCTGGATTCAAGGGGTAAACCGGCCATGAGTCCCAACGCAGTGTGAATAACGAGCAATATGGCACCGCCGACGATGGCCACGGTGTAGGTGACCAGGGGAACCACGACCAACGCCGTGAGCGTCTTGGCAATGACGGTAGCGCTGTCCCCAACGGGAAGTGATCGCCAAAAAAGAACGGATCCGTCTTTGCGCTCGGCATACAAAGCGCTTGCCAAGTATGACACCATGGTCAAATACAGTGTGAGTATCAAAGGGGTCGCATAGGTCAGGTAATTTTTTGCGACTTCGTCGCTTCGTCCAAAGTTTCGCACCAAGCGCTGTAATGAGCTAGGTGCTGTGGCAACCGGCCCATCCTTTCCCGCCATGAACGGGCCGATGTTGATCGTGCACTGGGGTGGTTCACATATGGCCGTTTCAACTGTTTTGCTGACCAACACAAGTCCTATCAGCAAGCCGACAGCGATGACGGGAAACCATAAGAACAATCCGCGATGCTCCCAAAACTCCCTTTTGATCAACCACTTCATCGTGTTCATGTGTAGATTCCTTTCATGTGGGCGACAAATATGTCGGCCAGGGACGGGTGACGGGTTTCGCCCAGCGTGCTCAGTTGGGCCTGCGGCATTCCATCGAACAGCATCACGCTTTTGCCAAAGCTCTGGCGTTCGTCGATGGGTTTGAGCGCTTGAGCGGCAGCGACATGTTCTGGTGAAACCTGAAGTTCGACAAAACGTTCACCCAGTGTTTCCATGCTGCTGACGAGCGTGAGTTGGCCGCCGCGAATAAACATCACATCTGTCAGGATGTGCTCGATCTCTTCCACCTGGTGCGTGCTGATGATGATGGTTTTGTTGGCATCAAAATAGTCCTCCAGCAAGTTTTGGTAGAACTGCTTGCGGTACAAAATGTCCAGCCCCAGCGTGGGCTCGTCCAGTACCAGCAAGCGCGCGTCAATCGCCATCACCAACGCCAGATGCAATTGCGTCACCATGCCCT
>CAIQQO010000323.1 GCA_903873965.1 uncultured bacterium | reverse complement strand
TCGACCGGTCCACAGGCACGTAGCAACCGCGCAATCAACCACGCTGACAGTACCGTGGCTGTGAGGGAGACGAGGCCAAGTAACATGGCTGGAGTTGCAGATAAAAAAACTGCCGGCGCCATAGCGCCGGCAATCTCGTTATCCATGCTGTAGCCAGGAATTGAGTGCTGGATACGGTGTCATCAGGAAGTCATTCTTATGACAAATGACCGGTGTCATCAGAATGACAATTATGCAGTCATAACTTGACATGCTAACCCTTGATCGCACCTGAGGTGAGGCCCTCGATGTAGTATTTCATGCCGAAGGCGAATACCACCAGGATGGGAAGCGAGGCAAACACATAACCTGCTGTGATCACACCCAGATCGGGACGACCAGGAAGGCGTTCGTTGGGCGGTTGATATGCCTGAAGCGCGATAGTCATGGTCCAGTTATCGCGCGAAGGCAGCATCAGAAGCGGCCAGATAAGATCATTGTAGATCGACAAAAAGTTCATGATCGCCATCGTCACCAGGATAGGCCGCGCCAACGGCACAGCGATGGAGAAACAGGAATGGATCTCGTTGGAGCCATCGATGCGAGCTGACTCAAAAATCTCCTCGGGCTGCGACTGAAAGAAGGCGCGCAGGATAAAGATGGAGAACACCTGTCCACCACCGATATAAAAAATGGTGAGACCCGCAAGGGAATTACGCAGGTTCAACTGATCTGCCAACACGAAACTGGGCGTCAGTGTGAGTACGCCCGGGACGAGGAAGATGAAGATGACCAGGTAGAACAGGAATTCTTTGCCAAAAAACTTCAGCCGGGCGAATGCATAGGCCGCTACGCAGGAGAACAAGGTGATGCCAATGATGGAAACTGCAGCAACGATGATGGTACGCACGGCAGGACCCAGTAGATCGAGCAATGCTTTGTTGTAGTTGCTCCACATCGGCGGGAAAGGCGGCGCCCAGAAATCACCGATGATCACGATGCTATCCTTCAGCGACATGGTCACCATCATGATGACCGGCACGAAGGAGAACAAGAGAATCATCCCCAGAACGAACAGACTGAAACCACCATTCAGGTTAGCGCGTTTCAACATTTTGATAATCTCCTCGCTTATGCAGCGTCCGGGGTCTGGTTAAAACGGAAACGCCATAATGTGACGACTAGCACGACTAATGCGAGCACAAAGCCGATCGCAGAGGCATAACCAAATTCGGCAGCCGATATCTGCAGGAACATCTGCAAGCCGGGGACATAGGTGGAAGACCCCGGGCCGCCGCGCGTCATAATCCAGATACCTCCATATCCCTGTACGGAACCGAGGAAGGTAAAGAACAGGATTAACCGGAGTTGCGGTGCGATCATCTTGAGGTCAATATTGATAAAGCGCTCCCATGCGCTGGCCCCGTCTATGGCTGCCGAGTCGAATATTTCGCGATTGATGTTCAACAATCCGCCAAAATAGATCAGAAAGGCGAAAATACTGACCCAGGGGAACCCGGTGAAGATGATTGCCCAGATGGCGGTCGCGGCGTCGGAGAGCCAGCCACGCGTCAGGTAACCCAGTCCAACCACCTTCAGGATTTCATTCAATAAACCAATCTGGGGATCATAGATCTGCTTCCAGAGCAGGATGCCGACCACCCCAGGCACGATGCTGGGAATAATAAAGGCCACGCGCATCCAATATTTGATGCGCGACCAGCGCAACCAGAAAATCAACTCCGCTACCAGCAACGGGATAGTGAATTCCTTGATCAAGGAGGTGACCAGGATGAGCAACATATTGCCAATGCCGGTCCAGAAGAATTGATCGTTGGCGATCTTGATAAAGTTACGCAAACCAATGAACTTAATCGGCTCTGCCAGGTTAAAGTTGGTGAAGGAGTAGTACAGGCCCATCGCCGTCGGCACATAGGCAAAGACCACAATCAACAACATCGAGGGAAAAATCAGCAGATAGGCTACTCGCGATTCCTTGATCTGATGCGCCACGCGAAGCGCCGGTTTGCGTAGCCGCGGCGTAATCGCAACGACAGTCGCAAGACAACCCAGTACAAGAACAATATTGCCAATCAATGCCAATAAGTCAATGGTGTCCTGGCGTTGTGAGCCGAGTGCCCTATCCAGGTTGATCGTCACCCACTCACCGCTGCCAGTCACCACCACTAAATCCGACTGTTTGGCATGAATGAAATTGCGCAGCGGACTTACTGAGGCAGCAGTCGTGTAGAAAGGCTTGCCATCCAGGTCAAGCATGAACAATTTGCCGTCGTTGTCGCCGGCCACAATCTTGTCAGACTGAGGGTCATAAGCCAGCATCCGCATGGGATATTCTGAGAGCGCCTGGTACCACAACAACTGGCCCTTCTCTGTATTGAACATACCCACACCGCCGCGTTCATCAGCCACGACCAGCCTGCCGTCTTTCGTCGAGTCCATGAGGAGAATGGGTTGCTTTGCAGTGACACGCCACAACTCTTTTCCGGCTAGTGTCACAGCGCCAAGCTTGCCATCGACAGTAGCAAAATATTCATTCTGATCAATAGCCGTGACTGTAGTCAGGTCAATGCCAATCTGCTTCTGGAAGACCTGTTTGCCATCATCACCATAGCGCCCGATCCAGAATTTGCCGGTAAACTTGCCGATGCCGTAGGCGATGACGAGTTTGCCCTCGGAGTCCACCTGCATGCCCACAACGCGCCCGTTCACTTTGAAACGGCTCAGTTCGTTCAGTTGACTGTCCCAGACGATGACATCCTGATCCGAGGTTCCGCCGTAGATTTTGCTGTGGTCTGCCGAGATATCGAGGACTGTGATCGTCTTGTCGAGTTTCCTTTCAGTTACCGCTTTCCCATCTTCAATGAGGACGAAGCGGTTATCGACCGTGAGTGCCACCACGCGGTTGGTGCTGATGGCGATAGCCTGGATAACCTGCCCACCAGGAACTGCCTGGCTTACCTGGATCGTGCTTCCGGACTGCCGTAAAAATAAGAAATAAACAAGGTTCAATAAGACCAGCAAAAGGACTAACACGACCAGCACGATTCTGCCGATATGCTTTTTAGGAGTCGCTACTGGGTGGGGCAGTGATGCCTGCGTCATTCGTTCACCTCGGTCGAAGCATTCAGAGGCTCATCGGGCTGGATGGCATGGTGCTGTCCAGCCCGAGTGACAGAATGAGTAGGGTTCTATGTACATCCCTACTCATCCCAACTTACCACGAGACTATTTTGCTGAGGGGTCGCGACCAGGATTGTCGAGGTCTTCCTTAGTCAGACCGGCCTTCTTGAGTATCTCATCGAAGTTATCGGTCCACAGTTTCTGCAACCGCTTAGAGTACTCGGCTGGCGTAATCTTGCCTTCGAGTGCATCCTTCAGGTTGTTCGTGGCCTGCTTGTCCACACTCTCGATCGCCGACAAGCGCTGGGGCAGGAACAAACCGTTCTCGACGTTGCCCATCATCTTGATGTTGTCCATCAGGGCTTGATACTTCTCGGGTGCCTTGACGCCAAAAACCATGATGGGGCCGCTGGGGCTGTAGCCATCCGGGGTCAATTTGTCCTTCAGGGCGCCGTCGACGTAGGACTGGTAACCGGGCTGTGAGGTCGTAAACATGATGAAGTCAAGCACCATTTCGACCTGCTCGGCTGTCTTGTTGACGATGCTCAAGTAAATGCCCGTGGCCGACTCAATGCTGCGCACGGTTGGGTACTTCACTAGCGGGCCAACCATCGGTGGGTTCTCAAATGTGCTCCACTTGAAGGGTTGCAGCTTGACGGTTTCGCTGATGCCCAGCGCCTTGGCGCGCTCGGCGGTCAGGTTAGTCAGGCTGGCCATGTCACGTGTCATGCCACCCAGGCTCCAGGTACCGTCGATGATGATCGCCACCTGCTGCTGCAGGAATTGCGAGTACTCGGTTGCATCCACGAACAGGCTGTCGGAAGCATGCTTGGGGAACACCTTGGCGAGCTGGGCCACTAGATCGGCCATCTCGGGGGTGTCAAACTTGATCTTGCCATCGCGGATAGCGGCATTAAAGCGCGAGAAGTTCTTGTTGTACTTGCCCTCCATGAATACATCATTCGGGTCAAACTTGAACTTGCCGTCGAGTTCCGCATCGTAGTTGTAGTCGCCCGGCTGCGCCTTGGCGATGTCGATGTTATCGCGCGCGTACTGGTCCCAGTAAATCTCGAGGATCCACTGGTTCAACTTCCAGATGTAGTTCGCGCCAATGCACTTGGTCTTGGTCGTGGCTTCAATCTTCACACAGGCCGCTGCCAGTTCGTCCCAGTTTGTGGGAACCGACACGCCGGCTTTGTCGAAGATGTCTTTGTTATAGAACCACATGATGTGCACGGCTTCGGTCGGGATCATGACCTTTTCGCCGCGCGAGTTCTTTTCCTGGAAGAAGTTCCAGTCGAGGTCTTCGTTCCATGGTCTGCTTGTATACGGGTTCACCTGGAAACGATACTTGTCCAGGTTTACGTACTTGGCATACGTCGCCTGGTAGTTGCCGGAGACAACATCGGGGCGGATGTTTCCTGCGGCGAGCTGAGTACCAAGCCATTCAGGATAACCTACACCGGCGGGCGGACCTTCAACGATCACTTCAACATCGGGCTGGACTTTCTTGTAAGCTGCAACCAAACCCTGGAATACGCCGCGATCCGGGTTGGCGCCGTTCGTCGAAAGGACGATCTGGCCCTTATACATCTTCCGATCTGCCACGGGCTTCAACCCAGGAAGGTCGACAGCTGGCGCCTTGGTGGCTTCAGGGGCTTTAGTCGCTTCGGGGGCCTTGGTGGCTTCGGGGGCTTTAGTCGCTTCGGGGGCCTTGGTGGCTTCAGGGGCTTTAGTCGCTTCGGGGGCCTTCGTAGCTACTGGCGCCGCTGTCGGGGTGGGTGCGCCGCCGCACGCGACCAATACTGCGGTCACAGCAGCGAACATGCCGACGCGTCGGAACGTGTTGGATATTAAATAACCTGACATGTCAGATCTCTCCTCCAAATGTGCAAATGGTTCACTAAACTGAATAATAAGTCACTGTATGCGAAAGAAATCCGTTGTTATGTTAATTCGATGTGCTTGGAAACACCTCCGTGACACAAACTTTGCTGTGTAAACTAATACACATTTTGCCGATATACAATACTACGCATAAGTTCATCCCTTTGCGGTCAGAGATCGGACTTTGAACGGACAACGGCTGTGTTGGGATTGGAGAATGATGAAATGACGGCAACCTCGTTTACGCCCAGCGCCGACAATACAGAATTTAATGAGGAGCGCAAGGATCTAAGCCTTGAGTATCTCAACCTGTTACTTGCAGCCACAGTCCCTATTCTTGTCATAACCATTCTGCGTGCCTCAGCATGGCGTGGCGAACCCGGACTTTTCTATTCCGTGCCTGTGGCGGTCTCGCTTGGTGCTGGTATGGCGATGGCACGAAGCTGGCGCTACCAACGCCCTCGCGCAGCAAGCTGGGCCTACATATTGACTTTGATTGTGGCCAACACGCTCGAAATGCATTATTTCCCGAATGGCCCGGCGCCCTACTTTTTCGCCGTGATTGCTGTTACGGCTTCGCTGCTGCTTTCTGAGGCAGGCGCCATTGTGGCGGACGTGATGGTGCTGGGAGCGCTGGCATTCTCTGCTGCGAGTTTTAATGAGTTCGGGAATCCAGGCACGCTTCTTCAAGCCGCACTGTTGATTGTGCTGACCGGCTTCGTCTCATGGCTGGGCACGCGGCAGTTCTATACCGTCCTGCGCTGGGAGTGGCACAGCACGCGCCAGGCTATCGAAGAAACGCGCAAGGCGCAGAACCATCGCGCCGAGATGATGCATTTGAATAAGGAGCTGGATGGCGCCTACACCCGCCTTGAAGGTTTGAACCGGATGCTCATCCTGGCTAGAAAAGAGGCAGAAGAAGCCCGCATGCTCAAAGTCCAATTCGCCAATGCCGTCAGCCACGAGTTGCGCAGCCCGCTCAACATGATCATTGGCTTCAGCGATATGATGGTTAACTCGCCTGAAGTCTATGGCACACAACCTTTGCCGGCGCGCCTGATCAATCACATTTTTCAAATCTACCAAAGCAGCCAGCACCTCTCGCAACTGGTAGACGATGTTCTGGACCTGGCGCGCATCGACGCCTATCGTCTCGCGCTCAATAAGCAATATGCGCCGATCGATGACGTGATCACCGACGCCGTGGATATCACCCGCACCCTTTATGAGGCTCGCAATTTGTACCTGAAGGTGATCATTGCGCCGGGTTTGCCGACGCTGCTGTATGACCGCACCCGCATACGCCAGGTGCTCTTGAACTTCCTCAGCAATGCGCTGCGCTTCACACGCCATGGCGGTGTCACCATTCACGCACACGCTATTGAAAAAGAAGTCGTGGTCAGTGTAATCGACACGGGCAGCGGTATTGCCAACGAAGATTTGCCCAAGCTTTTCCACGAATTCAGCCAGGTGGGTGGATCGATCTATCGCCAGGGACAGGGGTTCGGACTGGGACTGGCCATCAGTAAGCAACTGATTGAGTTACACGGCGGACGCTCGTTTGTTGAAAGCACACCGGGTAAAAGCAGCACGTTTTCTTTCAGCCTGCCAGTCGATCCATCTTACGTGGCCGAAATAGTGCGCGATGCCACGCAGGATGATTCCTTCTGGAGCCGCATGGAACAGAAAGCGAGCGAGCGCAAACCGATCCTGGTCTGCGCACCCGAGTCAACCGCCCGTCGCCTGATTGCGGCTCAACTGACTTCCTACGATATTACCTGGACGTGCAGCGACGATGAACTTGAGGCGGCGATCAACTCGCAACCGCCCTTTGCCGTGGTAAGGATTGAGCAGCCCGGCACAGAATTGGCTGTCCCGACCAGCGCTCAGACTTATGCCCAGCGGTTGCACGGCATACCCTTGATCAACTGCCAGCTGCCAGGGCTGGTGCGTAAACCATGGATCAGCAGCCTGGCCGACTATCTGGTCAAGCCGGTATCGCGGCGCAAGCTGCTGGATGCCCTGCGACGACTGGGCCGTGACTTCTCGCGGGTGCTGATCGTTGAAGATGAACCTGCTATGCGTGAATTTCTGACTCTGTGTATCAGCAGCGCATACCCACTCTGCACTATCCGAGCTGCTGAAGACGGTCAATCTGCGATTCAGCATGCGCGCGAGCTTGCGCCCGAACTGATCCTGCTCGATCTAACGCTGCCCGATATGGACGGCCTTGGATTAGCAGACGAATTGCGCCAGGTCAACCATGAACAGGCAGCCATCGTCGCTGTGACCGCGCGCGACTATCCGATTGAACAGGGCAAAGAAGAACGCGACGAAATATCATATTCACGCGCGGGACGCTTCAGCCAGCGCGAGTTGGAGCGTGTCCTAAACGCCTTGCTCGATGGGATTACGGGCTAACCTGATTGAGTGTCTTGACGAACTGGGAGCGCAGGATGGGTTTCTTGAGAAAAGCGGCCGCGCGCAGCGCCGTGGCCATATCCGATTCTGCCAGAACCGAGCACACAATCACCGGTACATCGCGCAGCTCGCGCGTGTGACGAAAACGCTGCAATAGCTCCCAGCCATCCATGGCGGGCATCATCACGTCAAGCATGATGACGTCGGGTTTTATTTCGAGCGCGCGGTCGATGGCCTCTTCGGGATTAGTCTCGCCAAAGACCTCGTAATTCATGCCAATGGCATAGGTCTGGTAAAGGTCGACGGCTGCGAGTTCATCATCGATCACCAGTAGTTTACGCAGTCGTATTCCGGACGGCAACGTAAAACAGATGGTTTGTGTCGCTATCAACCCATCCACCCCCTGTATCGAGAACTGCAGCGCCGTACCCAGCACACGCGCAAGCAACTGACACAATTGCATGCTCTCATCCGCCGGATTGATCGGCGCCGCCTCTACACTCAACGACACAGCGATGCCATCATCGGCACCAGCGGCTTGCAGCGACACTGTGCTGCCGGGTGCAAATCGAGGCGCCAGCGTCAGTAGCAGTTGCGTGAGTAGCTGGCGCAGCACGCCGGGGTCGGTACTCACGGTAAGGCCGGCGGGCGTGATGTGGAGACGCGCTTGAGCTTGCTCACTGGTCAGTTTGCCCACCATAACGAGGAAAGAGATCACTTCCTCTATCAATTGTGCGAGGCCGACAACGCGCGACACGGGTGTAAGACGTTGGATCGCCTGGGCTGGCGTAGCAGCGGGCGCTGCCAGGCCAATCGCCCGCGTGTCTTCGGCAGTGCTGGCCGCGGCAACCCCGGATTCGCGCACGCCAGCCGCGATAAAGCGCGCATGCAGCATTTCGGCCAGAATTGCCAACCCATGGCTATGTTCACGCCGCATCTGTCGCTCGCCCACGACCAGCTTCTGTTCGATCTCCCATAAAGGTCGACGCAGCACGTAACGCTCGCGCAGAATCAAATACTGGCGCCATTCAGGCGTGTTATCAGGCACCTCGGCGGACGGATGCAGCGACTCGATCAATTCCATCAACAGTCCGCGCAAATGCACCCCGCGCGACACCACCCCAACGCCTGGCGTAGGCGCAGCAACGATCACTTCCGCCAAAGGGCTGTCTGAAAGCATCGCCACATCGTTCAAATGCGCCAACGCATTTTTTAGTTCTTCAACTATCTCTTGCCTGTTCATATCCTACAAGCTTTCGCCCAGTTTGACCGCCTGGAACACCTTCATGCGCAGCAGCAGTACCACGAGTACCACCACTGCTACCACAAACAAACCGCCGAACAGCGCGTACACCATCATGATATCATCCCATGCGATGATCACCTGAAAAGGCACTGTAGCCGCCTCGGCAACCGAGCCGATCTTCATGAACGGAATGTACAACCGGCTGCCGAGCACACCCAGGCCAGTCCCGGCGCCAATGCCGACCCCCAACAGAAGTGCCAGTTCCCAACCCAGGAATGAGGCCGTTTGAGTTGCGCTGAAACCGATCGCGCGCAGCACACCCAGTTCAATCAGCCTGCGGCGAAACGAGAACACGGAGTACAGCAGGAAACCAAGCACCGTCAGTAACGCCGCCGCGATGAACCCAACCGACAGGATTCCAAACACGCCCTGCCGTTCTGGTCGCGCCTGCTCGATTTTGATTTGTGATGCGACTGATTCATAACGAATCAGGTTGAAACCTACCCCCACTATCCCTTCAGCAATTCGGGGGATATTAGCGCCCTCTTTCACCTTAATCCAAACCTGATACGGCGCCTGATAACCCGCCTGCTCAAATAGATAATCCAGGTTACCCACAAACAACGCTATCGCATCACTCTTCTTCGGATACCATCCCGGCCAGAGTTGAAATACCCCGACGATACGTAGAGTCAGCGCAGCAGAGCCTTCTTTCAGACTCACCCGCGCACTCACTGGATCGCCGATGCGCAAACCATACTTTGTCATCAGCGCTTCCGGGATCAGCACGCCATCTTGCGCCATGCCCAACCCGTTCATCAAAGTGCCGAGTAACACGGGCGAAAAATCCCTGCGCCAGAACGACACGCGCGCGTAATCCGTCCGATCAATCCCGATATATTCGGCGCGCAGAGTATCGCTCCCCAGTTTGATGCTGGCCGGATACCGACCTACACGCGCTGCGGCAATAACATTTTCCACCTGCATATGATCGTTCACTGGCAACATCGATTTCACCAGCGTATTGCGCGCTAGTGCGGCTTCGATTGCCCGCCGCTCCTGATCAGTTAATGTAGCATCCGCCGCCAGCGCCGAAGCGCCTGTATTACCACCCCCGTCTTGTGACTCCGTCAAAGACATGTCGCCGCCAATGCGATAGCGCACCTGGTCGATCATGTTCTGATCCAGCGTGGCAGCCAATGAAGCGGTGAAGGTTGCCAGTGCCAGCGTCAGCGTCAGCAACAGAATTGGCGCAGCATAAAAGCTGGGCGAACGCGCCAACTGGCGGATCGCCAGCAACATGGATACTCCGGGTAACAGCCCCAACAGCCACGTCATGACACGCAGCACGAGCGGCAACAAACGGATCACAAACAGCGCCGCAGCCACCATGGCCAGCATCGGCGCGATGAACAACAGCGGGTTGCTGAAAGGATCGCTGCTTGTTCCAGTCGCGCCAGGCAATTGTGCATCGCGTACCACCGCAACAACGCCCTGCTTCTGCAATAGATAAGTGCCATAGGCGACTGGTATGAAAATCAGCACATCCAGCCACATCCGCTGCCATAGCGGCGGGCGCAGCGAGCGAGCCAGCTCCTGCTTGTATGTCAGAACGGTATGGTCTGCCGCGCGCCATGTTGGCACAACGATGACCAGGATAGCCAGTCCAACCGTCGCCGCGCCGACGCGCAGGCTGTCGAACGTCACCGCTGTTGATAGTAATCCTGTCGAAACATCGGGCGCGACAAAATCAAGAAAGCTGCGCGTTTGACCCACCAACTGCGCCAGGCGTGCGCCTAATGGGGCGCCGGCGGCCAGGGCCAATCCACCCAGCACCAGCGCCTCCAGCAGTGCGATCCCGACAATTTGCCCGACCGTGGCGCCGCGGCTGCGCAGGACGGCAATCTCGTGCCGCTGGTTATTCACCGTCAGGCTGGCAACCAGCGTGATAAACACCAGTGACAAGCCCAGCATGGGCACACTGAAGGCAAACAATTGCAGTGTCAATACATCACTCGCGCTCAGGTAGCGTTTCAGTGCCACCTCAGGCGACAACTCCATGCGCACGTTGGGTAGCCTGGCGCCCAGACGCACCAGCGCAGACTTCATCCGCTCCAGCAGACCAGGAACGTCAGCCGAGCGCACGCCGTCGCCCTCAAAAACCATGTACCATGCCGCGATGTACTGTTGACCTTTGAGTTGTGGCGTCATCCGGCGAACAAAACTACTCTCTGATGTCATCAACAGATTTTGAAACTCCGCTGGATTGACATACCAATACAAATCGCTCAGGTCTTTGGGAGTCCAGATACCGGATATGATGATTTGTATGCGACTGGCGTCTTTAGTGGCATCCCGTGTAGCAGATTCTTCATCAAAGACGGTATACCTCTCGCCAACCTGAAGCCCCAGTTTGTCAGCCAGCGTCTTGCTTACCAGAACCGCCATCACCTCATCAGGCGCGTCTGTTTGCAGATCAGATGGGAACTGACCGTCCACCAGCGTTACATGCTCGGTAAACCCGCCCAGCATTCCAAAAGACGCGCGTATGATCGGCTGGCGCTGATCCGTGTATTGGGCGTCCTTGGCGGCAAATACCGGGTACGATGCTGTCGCAAAATAACGCACGATGAGTTCGCGCGGCATCCCCAGCATCGAGGGCACTTCTACCTGCATCATCTGGTCGGTGGCCGCTATCGTCCGCCAATCGACAGCATCAGAATCACTGCCCACGTACCTGTACATATAGGCGAAGGCGGGACGGCGGTTGTCGCCCCATGCCGTCACCTCTTTATGTAAAACACGGTTATAAACTGCGTCGGCGTACAGTGGCACGCTCAGCGCCAGCGCCACGGCAACAAGCAGCCCGACCGTGCTGGCCAGGGCCAGCCAGCGGGTAGACCAAAGTCGCCGTGCTGCGACGAGAAAGATCGACAGGAATAGCATAAGTCAGCTGCGGTGTGACAAAAACACCCGTAACCAGGATTGAGTCGTATGATGCGTCATCTGGTTAATTTAAGCACGACTTATGCAATTCACGAAATCAGTTCGGCGCCTGCTCAATCTCGCAGGGCAGCCGGGCGCGGTCCCACATCAGAAACATCGATGGGTCGGAAGCCAAGAGCGAACGCGGGCGATCCCGCACCCAGGGTGAAATCGAATTGCTTCAGGTCTTTGAAGCACGGGTCTGCAACCAGTGAGTGCAGGTCATTGCCATCTTCCTGCCACTCGCTCAAACTCACCTTGCGCGCATTCGGGTTGCCCACGCCACCCTTCAGGAAGGTGACCGGCGCTCCTGATACATCCCAGAAGAGGTTCAAATCGCTGATCATGCAATGCGGCTGGTAGGTATTGCCATACCCGCCGACTAACGCGGGCTGCCCATCGACGACGATGATGTTGCGCTCAAGCGTGACGGCGCTAACATCATCCACGCGGCTGATCGCCACATTGCCCTCGGCGCCAAGCGCAAAGATGTTGTTGCGCAGCATATTCTCATGCCCATAATGCTGGTGGAAAGTCTGGCTGTTCGTGTTCCAGCAAATGTTGTTCTCCACGAGAATGTGCGAACTACCTTCGTCAGTATAGATGCCCCAGCCGCCATAATTGGCGCGCTCCACATCATGGATCACGTTACCGCGAATGACAGTACCGGGCTGCACCCCCAGCATGTACACGCCGCCCATGTCGCTGAGCCAGGCATGGCCCAGGTCGTGCAGGTGGTTCTTCTCAATGTGGTTGTTATGCGAGATGCTGTCGCGATAACCCCATACCCAGCCTGATGAGATGGCGGAGTAATAGAAGTCGTGGATATCATTGTGCGACACCACATTTCCAAAGGCGTGACGCATGACGACGCCGATGGCGCTGTGATAGATGCGTCCACCAGTATGAATGTGGTTATCGGTAATCCTGTTGTTGCCCGTCTGCCGCACGGCAGGTCCATTCACGTCCGCGCCGTTCACCTTAACGCCGCCGCCGCCCATGTCAAACAGCTCATTACCAACGATGCGATTTCCAATGCAGCCGTCCGCCATGTCAATGGCATAGAAACCGGTGTGTCGGACAACGCAATTCTCGATGGCGCAATAGCGCGCACCCGTGAGGGCAATCGCACCCGGCACGTGAGCCGCAGCCTGGGGCGTCGCCGCGTACTTGTGATTAGCCGGCATGCCGGTATCCGGCTCGACCTGCACATCAAGCTCATGCCAGTCGCTATTCTCAAAAACCAGGCTATCGAAGCGGATAAACTCGACGTAGCTGTTCGCATCCGGCTGACCTGTCAGTTTGATGAAGTGCTCGATGCACGGGGCGATCACAACCGTCGTTTCAGGCGTCTCGCCCGGCAAAGGAATATAGTACAACTTCGACGCGGCGCGATCCAGGTACCACTCGCCCGGCTCGCTCAACGCCTCGAAAACGTTATCCACATAATACTTGGCATAACGCGAGACAAAGTCATCCTTCAGGGCAAACATGCTGTGGCGGGTCGACACCACTTCGCGCGTGTCAGGATTAAAAGACGCCATCGGCATGCGCTCCTCAATCCAATAGTGCGCCACCACCACCTCGATATCCTGCAGACTGTGCCACGGGCTGATATGACCCGGGGCAGCGATGAACCGGTCGTAGCCATCGAATAGGTTGCTGACGACGCCTTTTCGGTCAAAGTCGATGTTCTCGACCTTTTCCATGCGATAGAACGCATCACGCCCGTCGGTACCGGCGGGAATCTTGGGCAGGCGCGGGCGCGCGCGGCGCTGGCCACTGACAAAGAGCGAGCGGAAAGGCCGCATCTGGGCGGGAATATCGGTCACCCACATGGGGCCATTAACGCCGGGGCTTTCGCGCCAGCCGGTAATCCGAACACCGCCGTCGATAATCGGTGTCTCACCAGGATAGGCGGCATAGGTGACGGGAGCAGAATCTTTGGGGGTGAACTCGATCGTTGCAGTAATCGGATACTGCCCTCCGCGCAACCACACCGTCAGTGCGCCAGGCAGACCGCCGGCTTGCTTGCGGTCACGCACGGCGTCGCGCGCCTTAGCGAGAGTGGCCAATGGCCCATCCGTACCAGCCGCATTGGGTTCGGCAAGACGCCCGGACCAGCGGTCATTGCCCAGTGTTGAAACATACAAATCTTGAGATGTAAATGCTTGTGCTGACATGCGACCTACCTCGATGTAGAGGCGGACACGCGGAGTCCGCCCGATGAATCACTCATGCTCAATGGTAGCGTTCGTTACAGCAATACACGGCCAGAGAACGGACTTTGAACGGACAACGTCTTGCCAGCCACCAAGTCGACATTGACCACAAACCCCAACATCGCCTCCATCCTCCACCCTCTTCTCCGTTTACGTTTTACGTTTCACGTTTCACGCAACACCGCCGACACCGTCCGCTCCCAATCCGGCGGCACTTCCTCGCTGATCATCAGGCAGTAGCGGCGCGGTCCGGCGTCACGCACCATGTGCCCAATCTGGCTGATCAATTCGGCCTCGGGTTGCGCATACCACCCCAGATTCGGATGCAGCCACAAGAATTTGTCGGGCCACTGCCGGCGCGCTTCGGCCACGGTCATATCGCCCTCCGGC
>CAIQQO010000322.1 GCA_903873965.1 uncultured bacterium | reverse complement strand
CCAGGCTTTCAGGCGTCTGGGTCGATGCGCTTAACGGAGAACATACCTAATCCATGTGGATCGAGCCAGTTGACCAGCCGCTTGCGTAGCTCTTTCTCGTCGCAGGTGGGGAGCCAGCTTTCGATGAGCTTTCCCACGTCCTTGAAGTTGTCAGGCAAGCGGTGAATGCGGCTGCGCGGGATGTTGTTGAGCTTGGACAGGGCGATTAACTCGCCCATGCCGCTGGCATCGTTATCGGGGATGATCAGGATGGTGCCGATGTTGCGCGGCGGTGAATTCCAACAACGTGCGCGCGGCCAACCGTAACTACTACTACCCGGACTTTCGCAACGATGACTACGGTTTTCGCGTTGTGGTTTCTGCCCCTGCACCATAATCCCAACGCCACACCCCGTTTCACACTTTCATCGTAATCCTGTGACGGATATATACTAGCGCCACAGGATAAAACTAAACCAACGTCATCCGTGGACGACTAATATGCACAAGGCTGAGGGGCTATGCTAAAAGCAGGTCAGATACTCAAGGGAACCTACAGCATCACCAGAGTGATCGGCAAGGGTGGCATGGGCGCTGTGTATGAGGCGCGCCACATCGAACTCAACAGTGTTTGCGTCGTCAAGGAGATGCTGCCACCTGATGACGACGATCTGGTGGAACTACTGGCAAAACAGTTCAAGCGCGAAGCCATGATCCTGGCCAGCCTGAAGCATCCCAACCTGCCCCGCGTCACGGACTACTTCACAGAGGGCGACAAGTACTACCTCGTGATGGACTTGATCGAAGGCACGAGTCTGGACAAGCTGATTAGCGTAAAGGGGCTGTCTGAAGCGAAGGTGCTTAAATACGCCGACCAGTTACTGGTTGTACTCGACTACGTGCATGGCAAGGGCGTGCTGCACCGCGACATCAAACCGGCCAACATCATTGTGCAGCCGGACGACAATGTCATCCTTGTGGATTTCGGACTGGTCAAGATTGTCGGTAGTCAGATGTCGAGCTTCAGCATGCGTGGCCTTACGCCGCACTATGCGCCGCCAGAGCAATACAAGGGCGGCACCGATGCGCATAGCGACCTGTATTCGCTCGCGGCTACGTTGTATCAAGCCTTAAGCGGCGTGCTGCCAACATCGGCATCAGATCAATTTTCCGGTGATGCCTTGCAACCATTGGGACGATTGCGGCCGGACATTTCGCAGAACACCGTGCGCGTGATTGAGAAAACGCTGCAACTGGATCGCGCCAAACGTTGTCAGAATGCAGCCGAAATGCGCGCGGCGTTGAAAGACCCCGGCACGGCGGTCGTTGACGAGCCAAAGGTCGGACCCGCCGTAGGCGACTCAATGTTGACATCACCTTTGGCGCCAGAGCCGCCTGTAGTCGATAATCCCACGCACTACCAGGACGGCCAATTGCCGCCCCCCAAGCCAAAACCAGCGCCGCCACAAAAAGTCCCCATGCCGGTCTGGCAACAGGCGGCTATTGGCGGGATGGCGCTGGTGATCGTTGTGTTGCTGGCCGTAGTGATTGCGCCGGCGTTGACACCGCCGCCACTTGCGCCAACAGCGTTGCCGACACCAGCCGTACCAGTGGCGTTGACCAATGACCAATTGTTGACGCTCGCGCCCAATGTGACGCTTGATCTGGCGCGTATCCCGGCGGGAGAGTTTCTGATGGGTAGCACGGATGCAGATTCACAGGCAGGAAGTTATGAAAAGCCGCAGCACAAGGTGACGCTGGATGAGTACCTGATCGGCAAAACGGAGGTGACCAACGCACAATATGCGGCTTACGCCCAGGCCAGGGGGTTGAACTGGTCGATGCCATCCGGCGAAGAGAATCATCCAGTGGTGAATGTGAGTTGGGGTGACGCCGTGGCGTTTTGTGCGTGGGCGACACAGACGACTGGCAGGAATGTCACATTACCGACGGAAGCTCAGTGGGAGAAAGCGGCGCGTGGCACGGACGGGCGAATCTATCCGTGGGGTAATGAAGCACCGAACGCCAACCTGGCAAACTTCAACAGTAACGAGAAGGGCACGACAGCGGTAGGCAAGTACAGTTCGGCAGGCGATAGCCCTTATGGTTTGGTCGACACAGCAGGGAATGTATGGGAGTGGACAGCAGACTGGTACCGTGAAACTTACTACGCCAGTTCACCTGCAAGCAATCCGCAAGGTCCAACTACGGGCCAGTACCGCGTGGTGCGCGGCGGTGGGTGGAGCAGCTATTCCAGCTACGTGCGCGCGGCCTACCGCGATGGGGTTGGACCTGCGTTTCGCTACGATAACTGCGGTTTTCGTGTGGCGGTTTCTGCCCCTGGTTCCTGATCTCATTGCGACACGAAGTCGCGTAAATGGCTGTGACACAACTTCTGTGAGGAGGTGATGTTACTTGGTGTTCTGCCACCAATATCCTACCCGCACACGCGCCACTGGTAACGGTGGAGTGTGGAGCTGCGGGGACAATGAAGCCTCGCTTCGAAAGAGGCGGCAGGTAAGGACGCGAGTCCAGACCTGCGACCACAAACACCCTGAGGTCAGGAACAGCAAGCCAAAGGTGTTGACGTGCTGAGAAGCACATAGGCTTGAGCCAAATGGAAGTATCCAAGATGACTTCAGCTTACTTTGAGCAAGTGCAGAAAACCGAGGAATCTCAAAAACGGATGGGAGCAAAACTGGACATATTCCGGAATCAGTTGCTTCTGAACGGCCTGGTCCCGATGGAATTCAACGAGCATGTAGCCTAACGGCAGGATATACGGATTGAATGAATCCCGTGGATGAGTGGTTCAAGTCCATTCCTGTCTATTCAGGAAACACATCTCACATCATACGCACGGTTTTCTGAAGTATCATTCCTCTCACAGGGGATTAAACGCATGACAGAACTCATCTGGGACGGCAAATATGACAAAGACGGGCGCAAGACAGCGCCGTTGCGCGTGGCATTGCCGTTTCAAACCGTCGAAACCGTCAATGAATCGGCGGCTGACCGCCAACGCACGCTGAATATGTTCGCCCAGGGGCGCGAAACCGAGTGGCGCAACCGCCTGATCTGGGGCGACAAGAAGTATGTGTTGCCGTCGCTGTTGCCTGAGTTCGCCGGCAAGGTCAACCTGATTTACATCGATCCGCCGTTTAATGTTGGCGCGGACTTCTCGTTCACCACCACCATCCCCGACAGCGACGAGTCGTTCACCAAAGAGCCGTCGATCATCGAGCAGAAGGCCTACCGCGACACGTGGGGACGCGGGATGGACTCGTATTTACAATGGTTTTATGAGACAAGTGTCTTATTGCACGAAATGCTAACCGAAAACGGTAGCCTATATGTGCATTTGGATTGGCATGCAGTACACTACGTCAAGGTTGTTCTGGATGAGATATTTGGCTATCAAAATGCCATTAACCAGATTACGTGGAAGCGAATATATTCCCACACCAATGCAAATCGCTACGGCATGATTGATGACACAATTCTGTTCTACGTGAAATCTCCCGCTTATGTTTTCAACAGGATATACAAACCTCATTCTGAAAGCTATAAAGCATCACATTATTCACAAACTGATGAGGATGGTCGTCAGTATAGGTTGGTGACTTTGTCAGGGGCAGGTCCCGGCCCGGCACGACGTTTTGGCGACAAGTTAATATCACCACCTAAGGGTCGCCATTGGGCATGGACACAAGAGAAGATAGATGAAGGATTAGCCACAGGAAAAATCGTATATGCTTCTACTGGACAGCCAAATATTAAGCAGTATTTAGAT
>CAIQQO010000321.1 GCA_903873965.1 uncultured bacterium | reverse complement strand
CGTTTCACGTGCCATCTCCGCTATCTGCAGTGCATGCGCGACAATGTAGCTGTTCGCCTCGGTCAGGATTCGCCGGCTCTCGCTGTACGTGATCATCCCCAGCGCCTTATCGTAGTTGGCCCAGGTGTATGCCCGGATTTCGGCAGCCTGGATGTGGACAACGCAGTCTCTGATCAAACCGATAAAGTACCGTACAGTCTTCGTGACGGTCTGTTGATTGCGCTTAAAGTAATAAACTTCATTCAGCACGACATCCGGCACCAGCACGGCGGTGGCGACCCCGGTTTCCTCATGGAGCTCGCGTCGCGCCGCCTGTATATCCGTCTCGCTGCCCTCGGCATGGCCCTTTGGAAACGCCCAGTGGCCGGCGTGGTGCTGCACCAGCAGATATTGGTACTCACTGGCATGGCGACGGATTGGGATGACACCAAATGATTGATCTTTCATGCGCTGCACTCAAGCTTGAATGATACCGGAAAAATAGCGCCGATAAAGATGGAATAGGGCATCAAGTCGTTTTTGTTGTAAGATCATGCGACATTATGCCATCAACAAACACTGTAATATGCGGCGACTGTCTAGATTCCCTGGCAACACTGCCAGCCGCCGAGGCCGGGCTTATCTATCTCGACCCGCCATTTAATACTCGTTTGCGACGCACGGCATCGACGTCACGTTCGGTTCGGCATAACAGAGAAGCTACGACGCCTGCAACTTATGCAGATTCATTTGGCAGTGCGCCCGATTACGTTGCGTACATGCGGCCGCGTCTGCTCGCGATGCGGCGCGTTTTGTCTGCCAAAGGTTCGCTGTTCTTTCACAGCGACTGGCGTATGAGCCATCACGTACGGTTGTTACTCGACGACATTTTTGATCTGTCCAACGATGAAGCGACAACCCCCGGTGTGTTTGTCAACGAAATCATCTGGCATTATGGTTTGGGCGCCTCGCGCGCCGGACGTTCACTGCTGAGCAAACATGACGTTATCTTCTGGTATGCCAACTCACCGGAGTACACCTTCAACCTAATTCGCCAGGTGCCCACTGCCGCTATGCTGAGGAAGTATAGCCACACCGATGAGCAGGGCAGGCGCTACATGAACTCGTATGGCAAGCGTTATTTGCTCAAGGGCGGCAAACCCCTCGACGACGTGTGGGACTTGCCGGCCATCGCCCCCACCGCGTCCGAGCGCGCCGGTTATCCGACGCAGAAACCACTCGCGTTGTTGACCAGGATCATCCAGCTTGCCAGTAACGAAGGCGATCTGGTGCTCGATCCCTTCTGCGGCAGCGGGACGGCTTTAGTAGCGGCGCAGCGCCTCAATAGGAAGTGGATCGGGATCGATGCGAATCCGATGGCGGTTGAGATTGCAACGCAGCGGTTGGGACGATAACATTATTGCAGAAGTCAGGGCCAATCGGCAAATGATAGGAGGTATTAACATTTCACCATACATGTCAACATACAAGATGTGGCAGTGGTTACGTGCTATATGCAGAGATATTATCCAGATGGATAGTTATGAAGCCTCTGGTTGAGTTTGAATCACTACAAAATGACAATGCGTGCGTCGAACTGGTCTCGCGATGAATTAATAGTTGCCTTTAATCTTTACTGCAAAATACCATTTGGCAGGATACACATCAGAAATCCCCAAATAATAGAGCTCGCAAGAGCAATTGGCCGTTCTCCATCATCGGTATCATGGAAGCTGGCAAACTTCGCGAGGTTAGATCCAAGCCTAAAAAAGAGAAATATTGCTGGAGCAAGCCATGGTAGTAAAAGTGAAGAAGGCATATGGGACGAATTCAAGGACGATTGGGACAATCTTGCCTATGTTAGTGAAAGGTTACTTGCCAAATTCCTTGACCATCCAATTGAGTATGAGAACCAGCCGATACCAGTAGAACAAGAATTACCCATTGGGCGAGAACGAGAGTCACTGGTGCGTATTAGGGTAAATCAAGCCTTTTTTAGGCAAGCTGTGCTCACTTCATACGGTAATCGATGCTGTATCACAGGCATATCAATTCCAGGCCTTCTTAATGCCAGTCATATTGTTCCATGGTCAATTGATACAAAGAACCGAACAAATCCAAGAAATGGTTTGTGCCTGAATGCTCTTCATGATCGTGCATTTGACCGCGGACTTATCACAATAATGCCGGATAACAAAGTGCGAATAAGTGAATCCGTTCGCAACCTGGCAAAAAGCGGTGATGGTGAGATTGGTTTCTTGCTTAACTGCGAAGGAAGAGAAATAACGCTGCCTGAACGGTTTGCACCTGATCCAGATTTCCTAAGGTACCACAACGCCGTTGTCTTCAAATGATAGTAAGTTCATGTTACAGAGGATTCCGGTTCAGTGAAAACCAATCTATATCCTGCACGTCATCAGCCTTGGTGTTAGCACTTGACTTGCTGACCCCGGCGTCCCAACTGGTGCCATGACCATCTATCATATAACCGCAGCCCGTCTATCCGACGCAGCCACGGTTATACGATAACGACCATCTACCATTCCCGATTAGTACGGATTTGACGGCATCATCTCCCAACCCGTCACACTATGGACGCGCGTGGCGCCACCATCGCTGAAGAGCTTGACTCCAACGCTATCCGCACGTGATGGATAGATGCGGCGCAGGGCGGCCTGACGGTCATTGGCAAAGACTTCGATGACAGACTTGTCGATCAGGATGCGCAAGCGTAGCATTTCATTGTCGGCAAGGTGGAACGGTCCGGCTTCGACGGTCTGCTTACCCATTCCTTTGCTCGACGAACGGCGTGTGTCGATATACAGCTTCTGCGTCGCCCGGTCGTAGCCCACGATGGTTTCTTCGCTGCCATCTGGCGCGCAGCACACTTTAACGCCGCAACGGGTCGCGCCAAAGGGTTCCATGGTGACTTCCAGATCGTGCACATTGCCGCACAGGTTCGCGATGGTCTGTTCACTGTCCGGTTGAATCATGATTTGACTATGGCGCTGTTCGTTGTAGCGCAACTGTTTGAGTTCCTCGACGGGGCGCATGCGCAGCCGATGATCCTCTCCCATCCACAATTCGCGTGGCAGGCCGAAGACGCCGGACCAGCCACTCGCTTTGCCTGTAGCCTCATCCCACTGATCAAACACCCACGCCCACATGATGCGCCGGCCCTTGGGATCGAGCATGCTTTCCGGCGCGAAGTAAGTGTTGTCGGCCCAGCTCATTTGCTCGTGCAACTCAGGGTAGAACTGCTCATTGCGCCACTCACCGACGTAATAACGGCAGCCCATCTCGTGACTGATGCCCATCAACACCCATTTGTCGCCCAGTTTGAAGAAGTCGGGGCATGAGACGTCTTCGCGCATACTCACGCCCGTGACGCCATGTGCAAACACATCACCTACGTAGCTCCACTGGCCCAGTTCTTTCGCTTTGAAGATGGCAGGTCGTACACCGCCAAAGATGGCGTAATACGTGTCGCCTTCGAGCCAGCCGTGCGGGTCCCATGACGCATACGGCAGGTTGGCGGATTCACGCCACTTGTCTTTGCTCTCGACGGGAATGATGGGATTGGTCGGCAACTTCTGCCAGTTGTCCAACTGGGCGTCGCTGCTGGTGGCGATACAGTTGCCCACCTTGACGCCGTGATACAGCATGGTGGCCTGTCCCAGTTTGTTGATGAAACAGTTGCCGCTGAAGATGCCTTCTTCGGGGCTGTCGGGCGTGGGGAAAAGGCAGGGTGGGTGATGGCGCCAGTGCAGCAGGTCGAGGCTGGAGACATGCCCCCAGTAATGCACGCCTTGATTCTGGTAGATATAGCCGAGGTGATAGCGGCCATTCCAAAACACCGCGCCGTTGGGATCGGCGGGCATGGCGTAGTCTTCAGGCACCACAAAGTGAAAGGCCGGACGATACGGGTCATTGAGCAGGTGCAGGCGCAGATTGCGCGCGGCGAGAATCATTTCAGCAGTAATCATAGGTTCCTCATGTGACGCAGCGTTGACGCCATAAGTGGCATCAGGCCACTTCGAATGATACTGAGAATCGCAAAAAACTTGGCGCATGCTTCGGAATCCTCTGCTGAATACTCGTGGCACGACTCCGGGAGTGTATTGTGTTAATGCTATACGCCATCCTTGTGATGGAGCCGAAGTTCATGATGAGATGGGCATCACTTAGCAGGTTGTAAAACATGTGTGTTGACAGGACGCCGATGTTCTACAGCGCAAGCAATGGCAGTTTACAGGTTGCCGTCAAGAACTTGCTGAATGATGAATAAACTGCCATTGCTAGACACCCATGTTGTGGTTATTCAGTATGGCGATGATACGTCTTAGGATTTCTGCCATCTTGTCGGGGTTTGATTGTCCCGCCTTGCCCATGATCACGCCATCTTCGCATGTGAGTAAATTGGGGAGTTGCCTCTAGTAAATCGGCCCATGCAGCATCCTCTTCGGGATTATCCCAGTATTTAGCCAGCGTTGGTTCTGATGCCAATGCGCACGTCATAGCTTCCGAGACGGTGCTGCTTGACGAAAACTCTAGCGCATCTATGAAACGAGCCACTTCGTACAGATCATTTACAGGCAATGTCATCAACCGGCTCGTGATTTGATTGACAACGCTGATCACATCATTTGAAGCGGTAGTCATAGATCTCATTTTCATCCTTACTCTATACGCCCTGAGACCACTATTACCGCTTCGCGCGCGCAGAAACACCTACATCTGCTCCGCCTTGATGCGTTCTTCCACCAACCTTGCTCCCAGTAGCACCATCGGCAGACCCGTGCCTGGGTGCGTGCTTGCGCCGACGAAATACAGATTGCCATAGCGCGCATGTCGGTTGGCTGGACGCAGATAGCCCACCTGCATGAAGTTGTGGCTCAGGCCAAAGGCTGCGCCTTTCACCAGATTAAGATCGTCGCGGTAATCTTCCGGGGCGATGGTTTCCTCAAAGAGCGTGCGCTCGCGCACATCCGTCACGCCCAGCGTTGCCAGTCGCCGGTACACGGCTTCGCGCGCCTGTTGTTGCAGCGCAGGCCAATCCTGCGGTTGGCGGTCATTGATGTGTCCGACCGGAACCAGCGCCATCAGGCTGTCGCCATCAGCAGGCGCCACGGTGGGATCTGTGCGCGAGGCTGCAGCGATATACACCGATGGTTCACTCGGTAGTGTCAGGTCTTTGAAGATGCTGTCGAATGACTGCTTGTACTCGTGCTCAGACAGGAACACGTTGTGGTGCAAGAGTTGTTTTGAGCGTTCACCCTTTACGCCCCAATAGAACATTAGCGCGGACGAGGTGTATTTCATCCCTGCCACGCGTCCGGGCACGCCATCCGGGAGTAACTTGTCGTACACGTAGGGTAGGTCGGCATTCGCAATGATGATATCGGCCTGCAGCTTTTCGCCCGAGGCCAATGTGACGCCTTTGGCTTTACCGCCGTCGATATCGATGCGGCTGACCGGTGACTTATACTGGAATTTCACGCCCAGCCCTTCCGCAATCTTCGTCAAGCTCTGGATGGCCGTATACATCCCGCCGCGCGGGTACCACACGCCAACGCCCATCTCAGTGTATTGCAGCAGCGAATAGGTGGCGAGTGCGTCGAACGGACTGACGCCCAGATACATGTTCTGGAATGAAAACGCCGCGCGCAATCGATCACTCTTAAAGTAGTGCGATACATTGTCGTAGTGCTTAACCAGCGCCTTCAGTTCAAACATCAGCGGCAGGTTGGCCGGGCTGAAATATTGTAGGACATTCGTGAAGTTGCGCCCGACGAAACTCTTAATCGACACGTTGTAACAGCGGTATCCCTCGCTCATGAAGCGCAGATACGCTTCAAATGATCCGGGTTCGATCGCATCAAGCTGCACCCGCATGTGCTGCAGGTCGCCGCTCAGGTCGATTGCTGTGCCATCGTGGAAGTGCACGCGATAGGTCGGATCGATGCGCACCAGGTCAAGATGATCTTCCATGCGTGTTCCAAGCGCCTTGTAAGTTTCCTCAAAGACTTCCGGCATGAGGAACAGCGTTGGGCCGGTGTCGAAGGTATAGCCATCGCGCGCCAGTTTATAGGTTCGACCGCCGGGTTCCCCGTTCTTTTCGAGGACGGTGACACGATGGCCTTGCTTTGCCAATCGGCCGGCAATGGCTAGTCCGCCGATTCCAGCGCCGATGACGATAACGGATTTCATCAGTGAATCTCCTTTTGCATTTGGGCTAACACACGGGTTTGCCCTACGTTCAGATATGAGCCAGAATGAAAATAAAGTGTGTACAAAAGAGTATAACCCCGACTGGCCAGCACGAAAGTGCAGGATGCGTGTCGCGAAGTTAAGACAAAGCATGTACTGTTGAGCGTAATTTCATACCGCGTCCTTACGTGACAGGCTGAAGATACTGGGACACATATCAGTCGGAGGCTGGTGTGGGTTATCACTTGAGCGCGATGGTGGGCGCAAGGTCAACGTGCTGGAGATCGACGGCAACTTGCACGCTGACCATATTGCTGCGCTGGAAAAAGACCGGTTTGTACCCGTGATTGCCGGTGGCGTTGCTAAGTCTATGGCTGGACACAGGTGAAATGTGAACTGGAAAGTGGGCAATCCTGCCTAATACGTTCCAGACGCCGGTTTATTGATATCAGCGCCCATGATGGCGACGCCGCCGCTGGTACCGAGTCGGGTTGCGCCGGCTTCGATCATCGCCATGGCATCGGAACGCGAGCGAATGCCGCCGGCTGCCTTGACGCCTATATCGGGTCCCACAGTCGCCCGCATCAATCGCACGTCTGCAATGGTGGCGCCGCCGCTGGAGAAGCCGGTCGATGTTTTGACGAAATCGACGCCGACTTCTTTTGCGATCTGGCACACGGTTCGCTTCTCGTCATCAGTCAGCAGACAGGCTTCGATGATCACTTTGAGCAGTGCCTGTTTGCGGCGGTTACGCCGGCATGATTCGAGTACACCTTTGATATCACTGCGCACGAAGTCCAGCAGGTTGCTCTTCACCGCGCCGACATTGATAACCATATCGATCTCTCGCGCGCCTGCTTCAATGGCTTGATCGGCCTCAAACATCTTTGCCAGCGTGGTGGTGGCGCCGAGTGGGAAGCCGACAACGGTGCATACTTTCACGTCGGACTTTTCGAGCACTTCGGCACACACGCGCGTCCAGCACAGGTTGACGCATACGCTGGCAAACTGGTATTGCAAAGCCTCGGTGCACAGCTTTTCGATCTGCGCCTTGGAGGCGTCCGGCTTGAGCAGGGTATGGTCAATGTATCGGTTTAATTCCATGGTTTATTTCTCGCTCGTGGACGCAGGCAGTGGTCGCTGGACGGTGCTGATGCTGTCGGGCGGCCAGTAAACCAACCATGCGCGTCCCAAAATGTCGCTTTCCTTAATGACTCCCCACGAACGGCTGTCGTTGATCGACAGGCGGTTGTCGCCGAGGACGTAGTATTCCGCTTTCTGCAACTGCAACTGGATCGTGGCGCTGAGATTATCGCTGCCGGCAAGTGGATTGCCTATGTAGTCTTCAACCAGTGGCAGATTGTTAATCAACACTTGACGTCCACGCAGTTCGATATGCTCGCCAGGCAGGCCGATCACGCGCCGTACCACAGTGCCGTCGGCGTTGAGTGGGTCACGCATGACAACCACATCGCCGCGATCAGGCGGAAATAGCATATAGGTGACGCGGCTGGCCAGCACCATATCGCCTGGTTTGAACGTACTCGCCATACTCGAACCAATCTGTTCGGAGTTTACGGCTAGAACATTGATGAGCAGTACGATGATGATTGTAGCGACAACGACCTCGCCAATTCGGCGTGAGACAGAATGCGCTCCCGATGAGACTACTTCGCCATCGACAACCTCACCGTTGGCTGGTTCCACAGCTTGTTCAGTGCTTTCCATTGCTTGCCGTTTGATTATAGCCGCAGGGCGGTCGGTTTTACTAAAACGGTTGACGCGCTGAATGTGGCCTGTACAATCCCTGTGAAAAGGATTTCTGGTATTTATTTGAGAAACACTATGGAAAGAGCAAATGGCGTTTTGGTGCACCCGACTTCATTTCCCGGTAAGTATGGCATCGGCGAATTTAATGAGCACGCCTACCAGTTCGTGGATTTTCTTGCCGAAACGGGTCAGAAACTGTGGCAGGTCTTGCCACTTGGTCCTACCGGCTACGGCGATTCACCCTATCAGTGTTTCTCGGCCTTCGCCGGCAATCCGCTATTGATCAGCCTTGATCAACTGGTTCATGACAACGTACTGCCGGCAAGCGTCCTCAACCAAGAGGCCGTAGCCAGTCTGATCGCCGCTTTTCCCGCAGATACGGTCGATTACGGCCCGGTCATCCAGTTCAAATACGCCATGTTGCGTCAGTCATTTGCGTATTTTCAACAGCACAGTTCTGCGCAGCAAAAGTCGGATTTCTGGGTGTTCTGTGAACGTAATGCCGCATGGCTGGATGACTATGCGCTGTTCATGGCGCTGAAAGATGCCCATGACGGGCATGTGTGGAACAGTTGGGAGCGTGATATTGCTAGGCACGAGCCGTGGGCAATCGGGCTGTGGCGCTCGAAACTCGAGAGCGAGGTGCAGGCTTATCAGTATTTTCAGTTCTTGTTCTTTAAGCAGTGGAATGCGCTCAAGCAGTATGCCAACGGCAAGGGCGTGAAGGTCATCGGTGATATTCCTATTTTCGTGGCGTTTGACAGCTCGGACTCATGGGCGCATCGCGAGTTATTCTACTTTGATGAAAATTTGAACTCAACCGTCATCGCCGGTGTGCCGCCGGACTATTTCAGCCCGACCGGCCAGCGCTGGGGTAATCCGTTGTATCGCTGGGATGTGATGGAGCAGCAGGGATTTGCGTGGTGGATCGATCGTTGCCGCGCATCGTTCGATCTGTACGATTTTGTGCGCATCGATCACTTCCGCGGATTCGAGGCGTACTGGGAAGTGCCTGCCAGCGAGCCGACCGCCATGTATGGGCGCTGGGTAAAAGCACCAGGGCATGCGTTGTTTCACGCTATCCAGAACGCGCTGGGCAATGTGGCCATCATCGCCGAGGACTTGGGCGTCATTACGCCTGAGGTTGAAGCATTGCGCGATGCCTTTGGGTATCCCGGTATGCGCGTGCTGCAGTTCGCGTTTGTGGCCGATACCAAGTCGGGTTTTCTACCGCACAACTATATTCAGAATTGCGTAGCTTATAGCGGTACGCATGACAACAACACCACGCTGGGTTGGTTCAAAAGCCTTGATCCTGAGCCGCGCGCGCAGGTCTTGCGCTATACGGGCACCACAGGCAGTCAGATTCATTGGGACATGATCCGATTGCTCATGATGTCGGTGAGTAACATGACCGTGGCTACTATGCAGGATTTGATGGGGCTGGACGAACCTGCCCGCATGAACATGCCCGGTCGGCCCAATGGCAACTGGGGTTGGCGCTACACGCCCGATATGCTGACGAGTGACATCAAGACCCAGTTGCGCGAGATGACAGTAGCGTATGGAAGATAGGAGGCTTCCGCGCCTCTCTAATTTACCCGCATCGTGATCGTCTGCCCGTGCAGCAGCCGCATGGTGTTCTCGTAAAATTCTGCAAAGCCAGCATTGCTGACATCACCACACGACCCTATGTGTGGTGTCAGCACCAGGTTGATGCTAGGATCGGAGTTGGCCAGCGCCAGCAGCGGATTGTCCTGTTTGATCGGCTCCCACTCATACGTGTCGAATGCTGCGCCGCCAAGCTGACCACTGCGCAGGGCATCGGCTACGGCGTACTCATCCACTACGCTGCCGCTGCCTGCTTCACACAGGATCGCACCGCGTTTCATCGTGGCGATGCGCGCGGCGTTAAGCCACTGGTCGGTTTCCGCAAAATAGGGCAACAGGCACACGACGATGTCGCTCTCGCGCAGTAATTCTTCCTGTCCGCTGTACGTAATGCCGAGTTCCTGTTCAGTCAGCTGCGGCAAACGTATGCGCTTGGAGTATAAAACCTTGCAGTTCCAGTTAGCCAGACGGCGCGCCAACTCTGCGCCGATCTCGCCGAAGCCCAGAATGCCGACTGTCTTGCCATACAACATCCGCACGCGGTTTTCGCGGCTCCAGTTGAAGGCGAAGACATCTTCCGTTGTACGGCGCGACTTGAAAGGTATCTCAGTGGGCACGTCGCCGACATTGAGCGGGGTGCTCATGGTGAAAGACTCTGGATCGCGGTGCACGGTCTGTTGCAGCGGAAACACGCGCCGCAGGACGGCCATGATCTCCATCATCATCTGCTCGGCCACCGCAATGACGCCATAGATTGGCAACGAGGCTACCGCAACACCGCATTCCTTTGCTGCGACAATGTCAATGTCATAGTGCAGTGATCCAATCCGCTGGATCAGCTTGAGACGTTGTCCTGCCTCGATGATGCCGCGGTCGATCACGCCGGCGCGTTCGGTGATGATCACGTCGGTCTGGGGCATCAGACTTATAATCTCGTCGCGCGTCGGAAAGCGACGCATGGTGATGTTTAAACCGGCAGGCGCAGCTGCTATTCGCCAGTCCTGATGTTGCTTGCCCAGAGGGCACAGGTATAGTACGGAGAGTTGATCCATGGGCGCAAGTTTACATCAGGGAATTACCATTTCACAGGCTCAAATACCTACTGAGTTTCCCACGACCCGCTATCAAGGTAGTAAGTCGAAACTCGTCGACTGGATCTGGTCACAGCTTGCCGACATCGAATTTCACACTTGCCTCGATGCGTTCGGTGGCACTGGCGTCGTCGCCCATCACCTTAAGCGCATGGGCAAATGCGTCACCTACAACGACGCATTGACATTCAACACGCTGATTGCGCACGGGCTGATCGAGAACGAGGCAGAGCATTTGAGCGAGGCCGATATCGAATGGTTGCTTTCACAACACGAATCGATAATCTATCCTCACTTCGTGCGAGACACCTTCGATGGCATCTACTTCACCACCGATGAAAATGCGTGGATCGACCAGACCATTACCAATATCCGTGCGCTCACACCGAGCGTTGCCGGCTGGTCGTATCGCCAGTCGCTCGCGTTTTTCGCGCTGTGCCAGGCCTGCATCAGCAAGCGTCCGTACAACCTGTTCCATCGACGCAACTTGTACCTGCGCTTCGCGCCTGTGGCGCGATCATTTGGCAACAAAACCTCGTGGGATCGCCCATTTGATGATGCCTTTCGCCGTTATGCGGCAGAGGCTAACCGTGCTGTATTTAGCAACGGTCAATCGCATCACGCCTTGTGTGGCGATGCGCTGGATGCACCCGGCAACTATGATCTGGTATACATCGACCCGCCGTACGTGCCTGAGCGTGGACAGGCGGTCGACTATCGCGGCTTCTATCACTTTCTTGAAGGTCTGGCGCACTATGACGCGTGGGCGGATACGGTCGATCTCACCTCGAAACATCGCCGCCTGCGCCCGCAGCCTAGCCCGTGGATCGACCGGCGCTGTGTGGCGGCTGAGTTCGATCGGCTTTTTCAGCGTTTTCGCGATAGTACCCTGGTTGTGTCGTACCGTAGCGATGGTGTTCCGAATGAGGCAGAATTGACCGCATTGCTAGGACGTTATAAACGGTCGGTGCGCGTCGCGCACTATGGCCGCTACCAGTATGCGCTTTCGACCAATGGGCGATCTGGAGAAATGCTGCTGATGGGTGTATAACGGCAAGTATGGCGAAAATTGTCATCATCGGCGCGGGCAGCGCATCGTTCGGCCCATCCATCCTTGGCGACTTGTTCAGTTATGCTGAGTCATGTCGCGGCAGTAGCGTGTGGCTGGTTGACACCAACGCTGCGTCTCTCGACGTCATGAGCCGTTATGCCCAGCGCTTGAACGCTGCGGTGCACGAGGCGTTTGACCTGCATGGCACGACTGACCGACGCGAGGCTCTACCCGGTGCGGACTTTGTCATCGTATCGATTGCGGTGGATCGCTCCGAGACTTGGAAGCGCGACTGGCAGATTCCGCTGAAGCATGGGGTGCGTCATGTGTTGGGTGAAAATGGCGGCCCCGGTGGTTTGTCGCATGCCATTCGCAATATCCCGCTATTGCTATCTATTGCACGTGATGTTGAGAAACTGGCGTCCAACGCGGTGGTGCTCAATTTCACCAACCCGGTCAGCCGCTTGTGCCTGGCGTTGACTAAATACTCAAAAGTACGCGTGGTGGGATTGTGTCACCAGATTGGAAAGGGATACCATCTGGTCAATCAGGTACTCCGGATTGTGGAGCCGCAGTCAGGAGAGAACGAAGCCATGCTGCGCCAGCGCATCGAGAAACGGATTCATCTCACCGCAGCGGGATTGAATCATTTCACCTTCATCCTCGATATGCGCGACCGTGTCACGGGCGCCGATCTGTACCCGGATTTTCGCGACAAGGTGAAGCGTATGCCGCCTGACTTCGAACTCATGTCACGCCGCCTGATGGACACGTTCGGTCCATTTTGTGCCACTGGCGACGGGCATGCGGGAGAGTATGTCGGCTTTGCCTCCGAGACAATGTCGCTGACTGGCTATGACTTCGACAAATACGACAAGAGCGTTATCAAGAAGCGCGCACTTGTAAAGGCGATTGCTGATGGTCGCGAGCCTGTGAAGCTGGCTCTATCTGGCGAGCGCGCTATACAAATCATCGATGCGATCATGCACGACAAGCTACAACACGAGCTTGCAGTGAACATCCCGAATAATGGTTGTATCAGCAACCTGCCTGCCGACGCAGTAGTCGAAATTCCTGCGATAGTGAGTGGTATTGGCGTACAGGGCATTCACGTAGGCGCATTGCCGGATGGATTGGCCGCACTCCTGCGCAATCAAATCGAAATCCAGAAACTCGTTGTGGAAGCAGGGGTGAATGGCAACCGCCAGGCTGCGTTGCAAGCCCTGTTGCTTGACCCTACCGTACATTCGTACGCGCAGGCGAAGTACATGTTGGATGAGTTACTGACGGTACAGGCGAAGTATTTACCGCAGTTCAGCTAAGAACCTTACTTGTTAATGGATGAATCCGCCCTGATCAAGGCTGCGCAACGCGGCGATGTGGATGCGTTTAATACGCTAGTGCTGGCCTACCAGTCACAGGTGTACAACGTGGCGTATCGCATCATGGGTGAAGCTGCGCCGGCGGCGGATGCAGCCCAGGAAACGTTCATTTCTGCCTACAAGAGCCTCAAGGGCTATCGCGGGGGATCATTTAGGAGCTGGCTGTTGCGTATGGTCACGAACGCTTGCTACGACGCGTTGCGTTATAGCAAACGTCGCCCGGCAACTTCACTGGACGCAATAGGTGAAGACCCCGATAGCATCAGTGACGACACTGGCGGCAGTTACACCGAGTTGATTGCGTCTGATGCCGAAACCCCATCTGAAGCTGCGGAACGACGCGAGTTGCGGCGCGCTATCACGACTGGGGTGCAGATGCTGCCACCTGATCAACGCATCACGTTTGTCCTGTCGGACGTACAGGGGATGAGTTATGACGAAGTAGCCGATGCGATGCAGACCTCGCTCGGGACCGTCAAGTCGCGATTGAGCCGTGCGCGCGCTCGGTTGCGTGATTACCTGTTGACTCAGACGGAACTCATAAGCGATGGGAGGCGTCATTAACATGAGCGGAATGATGCCTTGGATGAGACGATCAGATGATGAGTTGATATCGGCCTATCTCGATGGGCAGTTGGATGATGCCGGTCATCGCGTGTTTGAGGAACGTATCGCGAGCGATGCAACGTTGCGTCGCAAAGTCAATGTTACGCGCACGATGATGAGCGTCGCACGCCAATTGCCGCGCGTCGATGCGGCGCACAACTTCATTGTGCCGCACACCATCGCCAAGCCGGAATTTGAACGATCAACGCGCTTGGTGTGGCGGATCGGGTCGGCGCTGGCTGCAGCCGTATTTGTGATGACGTTGGGGTTGCAGGCGATTGGTTTTAGTCAACTGTCGGCAGCGCCACTCTCCGTCGTTGCCGACGCCCCGCTTGCTGCCACTAGCAACAGCGCGGAAAATACTGGAGCAGAGCTGCCGAACGAGAGCGCTGGCGGACAACTGGCTGCCAAGCTTGCAGTGGAAGCAACTACTGTAACAGACGTCATGACCGCGAGCATTGAGAGCGCACCTCCAGCGCCACTGCCAACCGCAGCACAAGCCTTTCTGGCAGCGCCGTTGTCCAGGGCGGCAGAGATAACGCCAGAGGCGGAGTTGACGCTGGAAGCTGAGATGACACCAAACGCGACGACAAGCGAGCCGGACGAGATAACACACGGCGGTTTGTCGGTTCCTGCGTTAGAACAGGATGATACACAAACCAACACGACAGCACCAGCATTCATGCCGATATATGTCTTGCGGATTGCCTCGATCGTGGCGCTTGGCATAGCCATCATCGCTGGCGTCCTCGGATGGGTCGTTAAACGAGAAACGTGATTCGCGCTAGAATCACCCTATTCCAATATCAGGAGTTATTCGTGTCAACACCAGAAATTCGTCATCTTGACATTACTGATCTCGAACGCATTGCCCGGTTCCGTCGCGCCGGCTACGGCGGCTGCGTTTCCGATGCCTTGTACGGCGTCGGCGTGCGCCAGTCAGTATTCTCCGATCGCTTCAAGCCATTGCGCCAGGGTATGCAACTGGTTGGGCGCGCTTTGACCATCAAGCTGCACTCGCTGGTCGAAGAGCGATCCCCCGAATACCAGAAAGAACTTGATGCGCGTTATGAAGCCGAAGGCGGCCATCCCCAGAAGCGCATGATGCGCGAAGTGGCCACGCAACCGCCGGGAAGCATTTTGTGCTTCGACTGCGGCGGCGATATGCAACCCGCACAGTTCGGCGAAATGAGCTGCCAGCTTGCCTATTCGCATGGCTGCCGCGGTATGCTGTTGGCTGGCAATTGCCGCGACACGCAGTATGTATTGAAAATGGATGACTTCCCCATGTATACCTTCGGCACTCGCCCGAATGCGTTCGGCGGCTGGGGCATCATCGAAGTTAACCGCCCGATTTATCTGCCCGGGCATATCACGCACTACGTCAAGGTCGAGTCAGGCGACTTCATTTTCGGCGATAACGACGGCGTGCAGTTGATTCCCAAAGACGTGGTCGACGAAGTGCTGTTGCGCGTAGAGAAGACCTTCGAGTTTGAGAACAAGGAACGCGAGCAACTGGCATCTGGCATGTCGATTGACGAAGTTTACAAAGTGTTCGGCGTACTTTAGGCCAAAGGGAAAATATGATCAAGATTGCAGAAGTGCTGCCGGCGAACCCAACGCCGCTATGGAAAATGGTGAAACAGGTCGGTGTCGACTATGTGGTGGCGCCAATGGGCATCGCGTCGGGTAGCGACAAGCCTTGGGACTATATGCCGCTGCTGCGCATGAGGAATGCGTTTAACAGCGCCGGCTTTGAGGTTTCCGTCATCGAAAGCCGCCCGTCGCTTGAAAAAGCCAAGCTTGGCCTTGAAGGACGCGATGAGGAAATCGATACCGCGTGTACGCTGATCGAGAACATGGGCAAGCTGGGCATCCCGGTGTGGTGCTACGAGTGGATGTCGCAGGCCAACTGGATGCGCACTTCAACGACCACTCTTGGTCGTGGCGGTGCACTAGTCACCTCGTTCGACTACGAACAGGTGCGCAACGCCCCCGATATGCCCAATCCGGTCAGCGATGAGCAGTTGTGGGACAGTCTGGAGTATTTCCTCAAGCGTGTGATTCCGGTTGCCGAGAAAGCCGGCGTGAAGCTGGCGATGCACCCTGATGATCCGCCATTGTCACCTATCCGCGGCGTGGCGCGCATCATGCGCAGCATCGACAACTATCAGCGTTTGCTCGATCTGGTGCCGAGTCCGGTCAACGGCATAGCACTGTGTCAAGGCAATTTCACACTCATGACGAATGACCTGCCCGGCGTGATCCGTAAGTTCGGCAATCAAGGCAAGATATTCTTCGCCCACTTCCGCGATGTGCGCGGTACGCCTGAGAAGTTTGAGGAAACTTTCCATGACGAGGGCAAGACGAACATGCTCGAATGCATGCGCGCCTATAAGGACATCGGCTTTGAAGGTGTTCTGCGCCCAGACCATGTGCCGACAATGGAAGGCGACAGTAACGACAACCCGGCGTATTCGTCGGTGGGTCGCCTGTTTGCTATTGGCTATATCAAGGGCTTGCGCGAGTCTGTTTACGGCAAGGCTTGATCGTTAATCCGATTGAAGATTCGTAAGACACCGCACAGGGCACTGGCGCCCGTGCGGTGTCCTTGTGACACTGACCCATGCACACACCAACTCGTCGTATTGTTGTGACGGGATCGAAAGGGGATGTCGGGCGTTTCGTCGTTGAGCACATCAAGGCACAGGGTAACGCTGTGCAGGTGCTGGGTGTCGATATCGTCGGGCGCGGCAATTTCGAAGACTACATCAGCGCCGACCTCACCGATGCGGGTCAAGTTTTTGACGTGCTGCAGGGCGCGGATGCCGTGATTCATCTCGGCGCCATATCCGACCCACATGCCTATCCTGCGGGACGCACGTTCGTCACGAACAGCGCCATCACGTTTAATGTGTTCAACGCGGCAGCGAAACTCGGCATTCGGCGCGTGGTTGCGGCATCGAGCATCCAGATACATCATCCAGCCTTTCCACATTCCCCAATCCACTACCAGTATCTGCCCTTTGATGAAGACCATCCCCCGGACGCGCACGATGAATATGGGCTTTCGAAGGTCCTTGGCGAGGCGTGCGCCGATCTGTTCGCGCATCATTGGGGTATGACTGTCGTCAGCCTGCGCATCACGTGGTCGGTGCCCCCTGATCTGATGAGTATGTTTCCGATTCATATACCGGAACAACTGCCTTATCCTGATCCGCGCGGTGGGCGCTGGTTGCCGGTGCCGTTCTATATCGACGCGCGCGATTGTGCTCGTGCATGCTATCTGGCCGCCACCGTCGATCTGCCTGTGGCGACGCACATTCCGTTGATCATCACGGCGACTGATTCCACCACAGAGATGCCATCTATCGAGGTGGCGCAGCGTTTCTTTCCACAGGCAGAGATTCGCGCCGGACTGGAAGGCTGCCAATCGATTTGCAGCGGTGCGCGTGCCGAACGCATACTGGGCTTCAAGCCGCAATATGGCTGGAGATAGCGCCTAAATTGGTATGAAGGCATTAAGAATAATGATGATAGACTCATTCACTTGGTGCGGAGGGATGGCATTTCGTACCAGTCCGATAGGAGTTGAACGATGAATGAGCGACCGTTGAAAATTGTGGTGACCGGATCTAAAGGATTGATCGGCTGTCATGCGTTTGACTACGCTAAAGCGCAAGGCGCTGACGTTCTGGGCGTCGATATCGTCGGGCGCGGCAATTTCACCGACTATATCAGCGCCGACCTGACGGACCTTGGACAGACTTTTGATGTGCTGTACGGTGCGGATGCTGTCATTCACTTGGCGGCGATTAACTCGCAGCGGGTCTTCCCGGCGGCGCGTACGTATATCACGAACCTGGCGTCGACATATAACGTGTTTCAGGCGTGCTATCAGTTGGGCATCAAGCGTGTCGTGGCGGCTTCGAGCATTCAGGTGAACCACACGATCTCTCCGCGTACTCCCATCCGCTACGATTATTTTCCATTCGACGAAGCGCATCCGGTGAGTCCGCAGGACGATTACAGCCTGTCAAAGTACAGTGGCGAGCTGGCAGCTGACACGTTTGCCCATCACTACGGATTGACGATTGCGAGCTTGCGTTTCACGGGCGTGTATTGGCCGGAGTCACTATATACGCTGACGGACGGGCAGGAGCCGGATGTTACCAGTGTGTTCTACAGCTATGTTGATCCTCGTGATGCCGGACGCGCATGCTACCTCGCTGCGGTTGCACCGCTGCCGGAACGTTCGCATACTGTGTTTCTCATCGCGGCGCGCGACCATGCGCTCGACATGCCTTCGCTGGAATTTGCGCGACGGTACTATCCTGATGTGAAGCTGCGCCCGGGATTTGGAGAGTACCAATCGTTTATCGATACCACGCGAGCGGAGAAGATACTGGGCTTCGTAGCCGAGTACAGTTGCAGATAGCGATAGATGACAACGCGCCCCCGGAATTCCTTGGAATTCCGGGGGCGCGAGCGTTTTAGTTAAGGACGCAGTTGAATCCACTCAAGGTGTAACCTGCCGGCGCGGCATTCACACCACTGTATTTGGCATTGAATGTAAACGTCGTGCTGACGCCATTGGCGAGTTTTGAACCGTTCTTGGTGTCTTTAACTGTGACGACCGTCTTGCTTTGTGTGAATGCTACCCCCGAGATGCTGCTGATCGTCTGGTTACCCGGGAAACTCCACGTCAGGTTCCAGTTGTTCAGTGTTGACCCTGTCAGGTTCACAAAGGTGACACTGGCTGCAAAGGTCGTTGCCGTGCTGCTGGTCACAACGTAGTGCACCGTGCAGGTACGGATGGGTGTGGCAGTAGGGGCCTTGGTGGGTGTAGCGGTGGGCGCCTTGGTGGGTGTGGCAGTAGGGGCCTTGGTGGGTGTAGCGGTGGGCGCCTTGGTGGGTGTGGCAGTAGGGGCCTTGGTGGGT
>CAIQQO010000320.1 GCA_903873965.1 uncultured bacterium | reverse complement strand
TGGGCATTATTCTCAATTCCCAGCGGTGGCCCTACCCTTGCGGCGCACCTCGCCACGCCAGAGAACGACTTCTACCTTGTTGGCACCGGCCACCACGACTTCGACGACACCGCCACGTTCAGCCCGATCGCCCTGCGTTTTAGTTATAGCCCTTGCAACAATGACACGAGACCACAATGGCCACAACCCGCACTCGATCCGCGCAACGTGTGATTCATGCAACGCGCGTTGGCCATGGCCGGGGGTGGGTTGCACGAATCACACGCCCCACAGGCCCTTATCGCATAGCCAGCGGCAGGAACGTCATGTGTGCGCCCAGCGCGCTGACGTTCGCCTGCAGGCTTTCGCCCGCCATGTACAGCTCGCTGTACCGGCTGCCGCTGCGCGCCAGTTGCACGCTCGGTGCCGCCATGTCAGTCTTCGCGCGCAACGTCACCGTCGCGACCGTGTACGCCCCATGCAACCACGGCCCCGTGTAACGTGACATCGACAGGTTGAATGTCCCGGCGCCATTGTCAAACGTGTTCAGCGTGGCGCTGCCAAACACGGCTGTGTTCAACGCTGCCGTCCCCGTGGCTTCCAGCAACGCCGCGTCATAGTTCAAATAAGCATCCACCGTGTCCGCGCTCGCGGCGCCGGTGCTCACCTGAATCGCCACCGTGAACACGTCGCCGGCCTGCAACACGCCGGGCAGGCGGCTCAGCGCGATGTTGCTCGTTCCCACCATCGCGCTCGTGTCCGCGACTGGCCGCAGAGTGAGGCTGGTGGTAATCGGCCCTTGCTTCAAGAAGTTCGGGATCAGCGCCGACACGTCCGCGCCGTTGATGCACCCGTCCGCGTTCGTATCGCCATACGGCCGGAATGTGCCATCGGCCGTGCATTGTAAGAATGACGGCACCATGTACGACACGTCTGCGCCGTTGATGCGCTCATCTCCGCTACTGTCGCCAACCAGCAACGTGCCAAAGTCAATCACATCGGTGGTCGGCAGGCTGATCGCCAGGCGCTTGCTGCCCAGCGTGTTCGCGCCTTTCGCCACGATGTCGTACTGGCCCACCAGGCTGCCCAGCATCGTCGCCGTAAAGAAGCCGTTGGCATCCGTTGTCGCCGTATACACATCGACCAGGTTCGACGTGCCAGCGGCGTAGAACCGCAAGCCGCCCGTGATCACACTCAGCGCATTGACGCGATACAACGGCGTCACCCAGCGCGCATCGCCCGCAACGCCGCGCCTTTCCAGCGCCACGCGCCCATATAGCCAGTTCACATCGAAAGTGGCGGTGATGACGCTGTCTGCCGTGATCGTCACTGCGACCGGATTGGCGGTCGCGTCGGAAGCGCCCAGCCATCCCATAAAGACCGAGGTGATAGACGGTGTGGCCGTCAAGGTGATGACGGCGCCATAGTCATACGCGGGCAGCTCCGGATCAACCGACACACTGCCGCCGCCGGTGCCGCTGTAAGCCACCTGCAAGGTGTAGGTGTTGACGGTAAACGTCGCCGTCACGTATTCCGTCGTGGTCATGGGGAGCACACAAAGCGCCGTGCCGGTACACACACCACTCCAACCGCTGAAAGTGGAACTGATCAACGGCGTGGCGGTTAGCGTCACGACTTGACCATACAGGATGCTGCCCGCGCACGCCACTGGCGTCACACCGTTGCTCTGGCAGTTCAGCACGTCCGGCGAGCTTGTGACAGTCCCGCCGCCCGCGCCATCCAGCGTCAGGCTGATGGGCGACCGGCTGCCAACGGCGAAGCTGGTATAGGTCATCGGCGTCACGTCGTCCAGCTTGACCCACTTGTAATTGCCGGCCTCGCCGCGGGTGTAGTTGCCCGATAGCTCAGTCCATGTGTTGCCGTCGCATGCCAGCAAAACCGTATTGGTCAACTCGACGCCATTGGCTTCGCTGACCGTCGCGGGCAAGCGATCATGGTAATACAGCGTCATATCGACGGCTGTATCCGCGGCGGCGGCCGAATTGAAGGTGAACAATCGCCAGATCACGCCGCCAAGAACGCTGAATTGGGCGTTGCCACACCCGAAAGTAGATGGCTTTATGCCCGCTTTGACCAGCAGCGACGTGTCGCCCATAGGTGTCCCGCTGGTCTGCCTGAGGATGGCGGTCGGATAACCCGCGCCATCGTTATACACCGTGTCTGCGCCTAGGCTGACCGTCTGCGTCGGGGCCAGGCGCATGATGATGCCGGTGTTTGTGATCAAACCCGTCACGGATACCACCGCGCTGCCAACGTCGAGTACCTTGCTCCACGCCACATAGAGATTCTTCATGATGGTCGTGCCGGGGTTAGTCAGCGTTGTGGTCGTTTGCGCGTTGTGGAACAACGTCGCTGTGCCGGTCGTGAGTGTGATATCGCCGTCAGCCGAGAACACAATGCCCGCCCGGATGTTATCGCTGTAGGTATAGGGCGCGCTGACCGTGATGGTTAACCCTGAATTGGCATAGATACCACTCGCTTCATGTTCGGTGCCGCCGTTCGTGTTGCCGAACAGCGATCCGCCCGTCATATACAGCGGCGAGACGGTGCTGATGCCGCCGCCCAGACCTGAAGCGCTGGTGTTCGAATAGACATCAACGTTGACCAGCGTTGCAATGGCTGTCGACCCAATGCCGCCGCCGGGGCCACCCGCATTAAGCGTTGTGTTCTGATAAACGCTGCTGTTCGTCATGGTCAGCCGGTTGCCGGAGCTGATACCGCCGCCACTATAGGTGGAGGTGTTGCGATAGACATGGATATGGCGCGCCTCGAACATGCCATTGGCGCTGATACCGCCGCCGGCAGCAGCAACGGAGATGTTATCGTAGAAGAGGCTGTCTGTTGCCATCGCATATTTGTTCGCAGCCACGACCATGCCGCCGCCATAGTTTCCCGTCGCCGTATTGCTATAGACACTGCTGGATGACAAGAGGAGCGCGGCGTTATCAAAAATGCCGCCGCCGCCCAGACCGGCCGTGTTGCCGTGAATCAACGTGTTGGAGATGATTGAAGTGTTAGCGCCGTTAAGGTAGATCCCGCCGCCATTATTGGCACTCGTGTTGTCCTTAACAATGCTGGATGTGATGGTCAGGTAGCCTGTGGAATTGATACCACCGCCGGTAGAAGCAGCGGTATTGTTCGACAGCGTCGTGCTGATGATCTGGATCGCCCCTGTGCTGTAAATCCCGCCGCCCACACCGCCGGCAGAGGAGGTGACGTTGCCTGTGATGACGCTGTTGGTGACGGTCAGGCTGCCAAGATTGTAGATGCCTGCGCCCGCAGCCTGACTCGAAGTCGCTCCGGTCAGGTTGCCGCTCGCAATGATCAACTGGTTCAAGGTCACTTTCATGTTCGCCGTAATGGTCATGACGCGAAAGTAAGTGGCGCCAGGGCCGGGGCCTTTAACCGTGGGCGCTGCCACGCCATTGGCCGCGCCATCCACCATCAAGTTTTGCGTGATGTTCAGGCCGCTGGCCAACTGGATCGTTTGTGGCGTAGCAAAGACTGTGCCATCGAAGGTAACCATGCCGCTGCCGCACACACTCTTCAGCGCCTGACGCAGACTGCCTACGCCGCTATCCAGTGTGTTCGTCACAACGCACGTGAGAATCGCTGCCGGCGCTGAGGGTTGAATGGATGGCGCAGAGCCATCGACATCCATCACCGCCGCGCGCGCCTCTGCAGCGACGCCCGTGGACGCGGGCGCTGCCGATGCGACGTTTGCATGAGGCAAACCAGCCACCACTGCCATGAATGCGACAGTGGCGATGAAGGCTAACGAACGTCCCACATTAAGGACATGCTGCCAGACGTGGCGTGAATGTGCGGATGGGTACAAAACTTCCCGAGAGTCCTTCCAATAAGACAAATCATAGTGTGTCATAGTCATCCCTTGTTCCGTATTGTGCAAACCCAATCTATTCACCTGTGGTCGTTTCTATAGTTGACGAGTTCATGGTTGCGCCATCAACCAAACGAAAACACTGGCACAACACCGCCCTATAGAGCTACTATGTCAAGGCAACAGGCACCGATATAAAAATCATTTAATAGTCTAGGGATTTAGACTACAAGCTGTCATGCTCGAGCTATACAACTTGGATGGAAAAACAAAATGACTAGTGACACTTAGTACTGTTAACGAGCCAGCCACCATAGGTACCTTTGTTTTTTAAATTTGCCATCCCTCTTTTTCATTTATTTTTGGTCTTTTTCAAACAAACATCAATACAATTTTAAAGCAAATTAATTTGAAAAAGTCCATCCAGTATATGGTGCTGGGATTCGAACCTACAACATTCAGAACATGAGTCTCCGCACATAACCAGTAGACCAGGGCTCCCAGGGTATCTATGTTAATATTGAATAACAG
>CAIQQO010000319.1 GCA_903873965.1 uncultured bacterium | reverse complement strand
GTACGATGGGAGTTGCATCTCCGGGGAACCCGTATTTGTCCAGAAGTTCGCGCAGTTCCATCTCGACCAGTTCGAGCAGTTCCGCATCATCCATCATGTCGACCTTGTTCAGGAAGACAACCATTGACGGCACTTCGACCTGGCGGGCCAGCAACACGTGCTCACGCGTCTGGGGCATGGGGCCGTCGGGTGCGCTTACAACAAGGATAGCGCCGTCAACCTGCGCGGCGCCGGTGATCATGTTTTTGATATAGTCGCGGTGACCGGGCATGTCGACGTGCGCATAGTGGCGCTTCTCAGTCTCGTACTCCACGTGCGCGATCGAGATCGTAATGCCGCGCGCCTTCTCTTCGGGCGCCTTATCGATCATATCGTAGGCCATGAAGCTGGCGCCACCGTGCATTGCCAGCACCTTGGTGATGGCGGCAGTCAGTGTCGTCTTACCGTGGTCAACGTGACCAATAGTGCCGACGTTGACGTGCGGCTTGCTCCTTACGTATTTTTCCTTTGCCATCTCTAGATATCTCCCGTATTGCGTATATTCTTAATGTAGTTCATGTGCGTATTGCGCCGATCCAGCCAAGGTCGACTTTGACTATAGTCGACCTTCCCAAAGGGAGTCGAACCATCCCAAAGGGACGCAAAGCCGTGACCATGTATCCGAAACACGCAACACGCGAGCCTGCTGAGAACTCTCAGCATGAAGCCCACATCCGGGTTTGAACCGGAGACCTCACCCTTACCAAGGGTGTGCTCTACCAACTGAGCTATGTGGGCGGAATGGGCCGAACAGGACTCGAACCTGTGAAGGGCTATGCCCAACGGATTTACAGTCCGTCCCCTTTGCCACTCGGGACATCGACCCATAAAAGACACCGCTCATTCTAACCGAAAAACCGAATCTGGCCACTATCCCATAAGGATAAAAAGCCATCTCCGAAGCCGACGACGGGACTTGAATCCGTAACCTGTCGATTACAAATCGACTGCTCTGCCAATTGAGCTACATCGGCAAACGTCAGTGCTGCCAGTTGGGTGCGCATAAGTGCCTCACCCTGTCAGTGACTGGCGAGGGTTGATTCTACCCTCAATATGGGGAGTTAGTCAAGTGCTGTTTTCATTTCTGTGCCAATTAGTGCCACCAATCTATAAGTTACACTGTATGAACTTCGCTACATGGAGGTTTTAAGCAGTATGACAGGATCAAATCCAACGGGAGACGGAGCCATTTCACTGCCTGCAGAAATCATCAATGCCGTGCGATGGGCCGAACACGTTGTCGTTCTCACCGGCGCAGGCGTTTCAGCTGAAAGCGGTGTGCCGACTTTCCGCGATGCGCAAACCGGATTGTGGGCGACCTATAAGCCGGAGGATCTTGCATCGGTTGCGGCATATCGAGCGACGCCGAAACTAGTATGGGATTGGTACGCATGGCGGCGCGAACTGGTGACGCAGGCTCAACCTAACGCCGCGCACCTTGCTTTGACCGCTATGCAAGATATATACACGAATTTCACCCTGATCACCCAAAACGTCGATGGGTTGCATCAACGCGCCGGCAGCCATGACGTGCTCGAGCTACATGGCAACCTGTTCCGCTACAAGTGTCTGCTCTGCGATCAACCTGCCACCGTGGACGAATGGCGTCACCGCAGCGACGTTCCGGCCTGCATCCATTGCGGCGGCGCCGTGCGCCCCGATATTGTGTGGTTCGGCGAAATGCTCCCCTCGCGCCCGTTGGCAGCAGCGCAATTCGCCACGCGCCATTGCGATTTGTTCCTGGCCATCGGCACATCGAGCGTCGTATTCCCCGCAGCAGGCCTACCCCTTCTCGCTATGGAAAAGGGCGCGCTGGTCATCGAGATCAATCCGAGCGAAACCGATCTGTCAGACTCCGCACAATTCTCGATTCACGACAAAGCTGGGGCCGTACTGCCGGCGTTGGTGCATGCGAAACGAAATCCGAATTAAGAGGCCAGAAGTCGGCCTTGTGATTTCTGACCTCTTCATTCTTTCACCAGCCCTACCCTTTCAACGCTCCCACCGTAAGCCCAGCTTCGATGCGATCGTGGAAGAAAACATACACGATCAGTGTTGGAATTGTGACGAGGGTGACGGCAGCGAAAAGGCCGCTCCAGTCGCTCTGGTAGAACTGTTGTCCGTACAGGTAGTACAAACCTTGCGACAGCACGTAACGCGACTGCGACTCATCCAGCCCCGCATTGCTGATCAATACATTAGGCAGGATGAATTGATTCCACTGCCCAAGAAAATTGAAGATGCCCACCGATACCAGCGCCGGCGCAGCCAACGGCAGCATAACGCTGAAGAAAATGCGGTAATGGCTCGCGCCGTCCATCATGGCTGCTTCTGCCAGCTCGGTCGGAAGTGTCTTGAAAAAACCAGTGAGAAAAAATACGGTGAACGGCAGCGAGAAAGCAACGTACACCAGCACCAACCCATGAACCGTGTTCAGCAGTCCGCTGAACTGCATGACAAAATACAATGGCACCAGCGCAAGAAAAATGGGAAACATCATGCCTGTAAGAAACAGGTAGAACACAATCTGTTTGCCGCGGAATTCGAAGCGCGCCAGCACATAGGCGACCATGGATGACAGCAACAGTGTCAACGTAATGGCCGGGATGATAACCAGTATGGTATTAAAGAAAAAGATACCGAGTTTTGCTTTGGTCCACGCACGCGCGAAGTTGTCCCATTGCAGCGCAGCAGGCAGTCCCCATGGACTAAAGAAAATTTCCTGGTCGGTCTTAAAAGAACTGATAGTCGCCCAAAGCATTGGGAAAATGACCATGAACGCCCAGAAGCCGAGGACGACATAGATCAAAGCCTTCCATACGGTAAACGTCGAGCGTTCTTTCCTGTTTTGTTGAATCCAGTTTGAGATTGCCATGGCATGTCTCCAATCAAAACTCGAGTGTTTCGCGTCGTGTAAAACGCAGACTGATAATTGACAGTACTAGGATGATCAGCATCAGCACCAGCGCCATGGCAGTGGCATAGCCCCATTCACCGTTAGAGAACGCGGCTTCCCACATGTAGCGCGGGACGACATCGGCTGCACGACTGGCGCCGCCAGAGCCGTTGGTCATGATCATCACAATGGCATACATATCCATCGCAGCCAATGCCAGAAAGACGATGGCTGTGCGAATGGCTTCCCACAGCATCGGTATGGTGATCTGGATGAACATGACGATAGAGCTTGCGCCATCGAGTTTTGCGGCTTCGTAGAAATGCGGTGGGATGCTTTCCATGCCGGTGATGAACAGCACCATGTAGAACCCGACCGCCTGCCACACCGTTACGGCAAGAATGGCGCCATAGACGGTAGACGGATCGCCCAGCCACGGAAACGACTTCATCGAACTCACGCCCAGCATGCCCAGCAAACCGTTCAACATGCCAATAGTGGGATGATAGACAAAGCTCCACAACACACCGACGATAATCGCCGACATCACCTGCGGGAAAAAGAAGGCGATTCGGAAGAATCCATTGCCCTTGATGCCCTGCGTAAACAGGAAGGCAAAAAACAGCGAAATGGTGATGATGACAAGCGGCAACACGATCAGCGCAATGCCATTGTGACTGAGCGCGCCCCAGAAGTTTTCATCATTAAACAACTTAATAAAGTTATTAAGACCATTGAACGTGATGTTCAGCGACAGACCGCGCCATTTTGTGAATGCAACGGCCATGGAGGTGACATAGGGGACTGCGACAAAGACGAGATAGATGAGCACCGGAATGAACAAGAACGTGAAGATGAATCTCTTCTGACCGTGTTTCACGAGCTACCTCTCAGGTAAATGTGACAATGACACAAAGCGTAAACCCTTCGCAAGGGTGACGCCCATGACACCCAGCACTGCGAAGGGATTTTGGTGAAGCGGAAATCCGACGGAGATGCAGGACGTCCCCGTCGGATACAAAGCCGTCGACCTAGATCACGTGCTTCTGCTTCGGGGTGTCCGGGTCCTTCGCGACATCGTCGGCGATCTTCTGCATCGCCTTGAGGAAATCGGCGGGCTTGGACTTACCGGTCAGCAGTTCGCCTGTGCGGACTTCGAGTTCCTTCGAAATCTTCGAGTAGTAGTTGGCGATCTGAACGTTGATGATCGCGTTACCGGCTGTGGCCACCACTGCCAGCGCGGACTTCATGCCATCGCTGACCTTGGCGCCTTCAGTCGCACCGGCGACGGGCATCATCGAGCTGACGTTCTCAGCGAACCACTTGGCTGATGACTTCGACAGAATGGCGCGCAGGTATTCCATGCCGCCTTTGGTGTTCTTGGCCTTGGCTGGAACAACAAATGTTTCGCCGCCGTCAGCCATCACACCCTTCTGATCGCCCTTACCATCCTTGAAGCCCGGGATGCCGCCCATGACCATATTGAAGTCCTTGGGGGTTACGGTCTTCATTTCGTTCTCTAGCCAGGTGCCGCATGGGATGAACGCAGCCTTGTTCTTCAACCACTCAGCCTGCGACTCGGTGTGGGTCAGACCGGCTGTGCCGTCCATGATGTACTTCTTGTCCCACAGCGCGTAAATGGCCTCGGTGGCGCGCAACACGGCAGGGTCTGACCATGCGTTTGGTTCGAGGTTGTCGATCTTCAGGACGACGTCATTGCCGCCGGCCTTGTAGAGCAACTGCTGCCAAACAATGCCCCACATGTAGTAAGGGTACTTGCCTTGATAAGTCCACGGAGCGAGCTTGCCGTCTTTCTTGAGCGTCTCACAGAAAGCAAGCATGTCATCCCACGTCTCCGGGTACTTCCAGCCGTTCTTGTCGGCGAGTGTCTTTGACCACCAGATACCGGATACGGTATAGGCAATGTTAACGCCATACTGCTTGCCGTTGAATACGCAGCCGCTGACCTGTGATCCAGGGAAGAGGGTCTCCTTAAATTTCTTGCCAGGGGTATCAAGCGAAGGCGCCTCAAACAGCTCAGTCAGTTCAAGCAGCTGACCGTCGTTCACCAAGTCGACGGTCTTGAACATGCCTGCGCCTGAGTTATCGATTACATCGGGTGGGTTACCGCCGACGAAGCGAGGCTGCAGCGTCTCTTGCACTTTCTGCAAAGGGGTCACGTTAACCTTCAGCCCGGGGTGCACCATCTCCTGGATCTTGGCTGCATAGCGAATGTATTCATCGCCAAATCCACCGGAGAAGAACTGGCCGTCAACAGGCACAGTCACATCCAGCTTGAATGGGTCGGCCGCAGCAGCATCAACCGGGAAGGGTAAGTCAAGCTTGGCGGCAGATGCGGTTGTTGCTGCAGGCACAGCGGTTGCTGCAGGGGCTACGGTCGGCGCAACAGCAGGGGCACCACATGCTGCCAGTGCAGCGGCACCGCCAATCAGCATGCTGGACTTGATGAAGGTTCTGCGAGAAATGCGTTTCTTATCTAACATGTTATCTCCTCAATTGGCTAAGAGTACTCAGCTAAGATAAATCCGACTAAAAAAAGAAAATAATATTCAGGAATGTGATGGTCTTTTGCCTTAGTGGTGATCGTTCACCTCCTTGTTTAGCACGTGGACATGGTGCCTCATTGTGTTTCCTAAATAACACTGCATACGGCGCAGCGCTGAAATGTGATGATTATTTTAGCTCATTCTAGCAAATGATTTAGTAAATACACGAGATCAACAGAAGTGTTGACATACGTCGTAGCCATTTCCGTATTGAAATATAGCCGGTGCGACATTGATAATGACACCGGATGTGTCATCCTCAGCAACCGGTTGTTATTTCTGCGCATAATGGACTGATGATGGAAACATTGCATTGCGGCGCCGGTCGCGCCGATATCACGCCGCCTGTGGGGACGCCCATGGGTGGTTTCGCCAACCGTGCATCGCCCTGCCAAGGGATGCTTGACCCACTCTTTGCGCGGGCGCTTTATCTGTCGACGCAGGATGCATCGACTTTCATTATTACGCTTGATGCGTTGGCTATCAGCGCGGAGCGGGCGCAGCAATTGCGCGAGATCGCGGCGACAATCGCCTCAATTGCCAGAAGACCAACGCCGCAAAGCCACATTCAGATTGCATGCTCGCACACACACAGCGGTATCGATCTAGCGGGGCTGCGCATGGGCAACTCTGCTCTGCGCACGCGCATCGACACGTACTTCGCACTCGTCTGCGATGCTGTACAGGCAGCCGTTGCACAGGCCTGCGAGTGCGCCTCGACGGCTACGCTCAGCGTTGGTTCAACAACCTGCGTCATCGGGCGCAATCGACGCCTGCGCCCCGGCCACGCCGCCATCACGGACACTGAACGGGCGCAAGGCACGAACATTGACCAGACATTGACCGTCTTGCGTTTCACGCATGCCGCGCGGGACGAGGTCATCGCCACACTGTTCCAGATCGCGTGTCACCCCGTCTGCCTCGGTCCGGAGAACGTGCGCGCTTCAGGGGATATTGTCGGTCTGGCTGCGCAGCGCATCGAGGAACACACCAGCGCGCCGGCGTTGTTTCTCAATGGCGCCGCCGGCAATATCACACCGCTGATTGGCCGCGGCTCATCGTACGATGCCACGCGTGAATTGGCGCATGCCGTTGCCAATACCGCGCTGACCATGGAGCTGCATCCAGAACCAGCGCGGCTATTGTGCCGCGAACCTGCCGTGGCACAGCTCCCGTTGGCGTGTCACTTCGAGCACGCTGCTGACATTGACGCACAGGCCAAGTGGTTGCTTGCACAGACAACCGAATTCCCCGCATGGCCGCAAGTGGTAGCCGGATGGCAAAGCCAGATGCATGCCCAACTTACTGCAGGTCAACTACCCGCAACTATCGATATCGCACTGAACGCCATCCTCATCGGCAGCACGCGCTTTCTGTTCATCGGCGCAGAAGTGTTTAGTGAATACCAGATCTGGCAGCAACCGGGTACAAGGCTGGTTGGGTATGCCAACGGAGAAGTCTGTTACATCCCCACGGCAGCCGCACTAGAAAGTGGGGGTTACGAGGTGACGGCCTCGCCTGTGTTCTATGGTTTGCCATGCGCGCCGGGAGCCGCCGCCCAGCCTGCCTTGCTCGTCGCGTTGTCGGCCTGTATGATTACGTGCACAATATGACCAATGCATGGCTCAGACCCCTGCTGAAACGCTTGATGGCGCCCAATCAAGTCATGTTCGTGCAGAAAATGGAGGCGCTGTATTTCACTCCCTACTTCCGGCGCTCGTATTCTCAGGAAGGCGAGGACATGATATTGCGACGCGTGTTTGAGGGACAGACCGCTGGATTTTACGTCGATGTCGGAGCACACCACCCCAAACACCTGTCAAACACGTATGCCTTTTACCGGCAGGGCTGGCGCGGATTGAATATCGACGCCATGCCGGGCAGTATGCGCGCATTCAGGCAACTGCGCCCGCGTGATATTAGTGTAGAGTGTGCGATTGCAGCAGACAAACGCACCGTCGTTTTCTATATCTTCAACAACCCTTCCCTAAACACCTGCGACGAGGTACTGGCGCGCAGCCGCGTGCATCGTTTTCGGCGTATCGAACGCGAAGTGTCTATGCAGGCGCGCCGGCTGGACGATGTTTTGTCGCATCATCTGCCAAAAGGGCAGACGATCGACTTTTTGAACATCGATGTCGAGGGGTTGGATCTGGAAGTGCTGCAATCCAACGACTGGGCGCGCTTTCGTCCACGCTTTCTCATCGCAGAGTGCTGGGACCTGCAGTTGGAGCACCTCGATCAGCTTGCTTCACATCCGATGGTGAGTTTTCTTGCCGAACACAACTACGCTCTGTATGCGAAGAGCTACAGTACCGCTTTCTTTCGCGATCGCAACGCAGGTGATTTACCCGCCACACCAGTGCATGATGACAACGTTACGCCTTAACACGACTGGCCGTCCCTCACGTCCGATGACAGGCGCTGACTACCACACCAGTTCGATGGCAATAGCAGACCGAGGCGCGAAGGCCATAGCACGTTGGAAGCGCGCACCAACAGCCTCGGGCGGCGTCGCGCCCACTTCCGGATCATGTATGCTCAGCTGCGCAGCCTTGAAAGTAATGCCGTAGTCGCGACAGTTGAACTGGAGCACTGTGCGTACTTCGATGTCGCCCACATTGGCAAAGAGCAGCACCATGCGATGCTCATTGAGCAATGCCCATGCGCCACACATGACGGCGTCGGTTGTCACCCAGTTTTCACCGTACCACTGCCAGTCAGCACGAACGCGTGATACGGGCACATCCAACACGGGTGGGCGCAGCATCTCACCGGCATAGAAGTAACGCACCAGTGACTGGCGCAGATGGATGATACTGCGCAGAAACAGCGCCACGTCGGGCTGGTCGATAATCCTGGGAGCAAACCAGCCGATCTGTTCGCCAAAAACAAATTGTTGTCCAGCCTTCATCCGCTGCGCCGTAGCATCGCCGTTGTAGGCGCGCCCGAAGATCAGAATGGCCCCGCCATAGATAGCCTGAAACGCCGGCACCATATTATCGTGCTGCCAATGCCATGTAAGATAACCATCGAACTGGCGGATAAACGCCTCGGCATTGCACTCGGTCGTGAGCATGCGGCCGGGCGGCAGCGACTGCCTGATACGATCGAGCATATCCCAGTAACCCTCGTTCCACCAGTGTCCACCGCCCGCCGGATGGCTGTGTGTCGGGTCCACACACAACACGGGCTTTGCTGCCGCAACCTGATCGATATACACGCCATCAGCGCCGATATCGTTGATCAGCTTCAATGTAATCTCGCGCACGCGCTCCTGCCACAATTCTGTCGTCGGGCACATCACCGCCAGTGTCACCGGGCTGCCGTCGGTTTCGATGCTGCCGTATCTTTCGACGATAGGATTGCCATCCATATCTTTTGTTGCAGCTGGCAAAGCCACGCGCGTAAACTCAAAATCCTCGGCGCCGCGATCGTGCGTGTCCCACAGACGCCCGTTAATATAGGGCATACCGGTGACATGTTTACGCCGCAACTCGCGCAAGACATCTGCAAAGCCGTGCTTGGCGGGAAAGTAATGGGGATAATCATTGTCAAACGGTATCTGATGCCAGTTATACCAGTGAACCGCTACGGACACGCCCATATACTCTTGAAAACGCAGGATGGCCTGAACACTGGTTGTGGTTTCGTAGTTCTCCTGCAACCACACTCCCACCGTGCGCATCCATTGCGGAATATCCTCGCGTGGTGTTGCCAGCCACCAACGGGCGTGTTCATGGCACCAGCGCTTATAAATCTGCGCCGCATCGAACCAGTCGCCGTGTAACAATTGCCAGCGCGCCTCGCCGCTGAAACGAAATCCGTTGCCGGGGCGGAGCTGGTCGGGCGCAGGGATATCGTAGTGCAACGTGACCGTATGCCGCGCCGGGTCGCTGAAGGCGCGCAGGTCTTTCGTGCCCGCAAACGGATCATGCACGCCAACGTAAAGTCCGCTTGCACCATGCCCTGCGGCATAGGCAGCCATGTACTGCATGCTGCACCACGCTTGGCCGTATGGCTGGTCATAGCGCCATACTTCGTCCCATGCCCCATGCTTTAATTCACCCGGACCGCTGGGGAAGAAAACAACGGGATCATCATCGAACCGGTTCAACTCCACCTGCGGGAACGTCACTCGCCGCACACTATAAGGTGAACCCGTGTTCGTCACGACCATAGTCCAGTCCACTGCATGATGCTTAGGTTGCAGGTGCGCCTGCAGGCGCACCTGCAACGGTCCGGCCCGTTCATCTAACGGTTCACTCCAGCGCAACAGAAAACCACCGGCTATTCTGCGCAACTCGGTCTGTCCCCAGCCCGTCGCAGCGTCAAGCGGCACATCGCCTTCACCGTTGAAAAGCGTGATGACAAATAGTGGTGCAGGGTTCCTGGCTAACAACTCACAACCCACGCGCAAATCGTACACGCTGCGCAGCGAAATGCCCGCACCTGCCTGCTCAAACGCCAGCGCCAGATCACCTGTCACATAGGCCGTCCAGTCAACGGGCAAGCGCCCATCCGAAGACAGTGTGCGATACCACTGCTCAACGCGTTCGATATTGCGTTTGGATTGCGAGTCTGTCATTGGAGTAAACAGTAAAACATGATAGGCGAACGGGAAAACTGCAGTGCGTCATATCGCCATCGGCAGCGCATCACGCATCTCGTTTCACGAACGGAAATTCATTCCTTAACGCCACAATCGCATCGAACGCGGGTTTAGGCGTGCCGGCGCGATTGACAACACCGGCGCCTTCGATAAAGGCGCGACTGTCGTCAAGATCCCAGTAATTAAGCGCTCGAACGCGGCTTCGCGCTGAGGCGATGGTGTACCACATGCGCACCCAGTCCGCCTGAAGGGTTTCGGACCATGGCCCGCGCCAGCCTCCACCCGCTGTGACCTGACCAGTCTCGATTTTCTGCGAGGCACTCACCAGTCCGGGCGTGCCCATCTCGGTGATCCAGATATCCTTGCCGAACGCCAAATAACGATCAAGCTGGTCGGCGCACTCCATCAGGTCACGTCCGGGCAGATAATATTGCAGACCAATGCCCTCATACGGTACATTACGCTCGTTGAGGTACTCAAGGAAGCTCAACGGTGAATCACTGGCAGGGGGCAGGTCGGCTGGTAGCCAGGTCGTGCGCCGGTCGTTGGAGCTGGCATAATCACCCCAGATACAGCAATTGTTGATGATGCGCGGCGTGCCGGGGTCGATATCGCCAACCACCTCATTGACCATTCGCGTTACCTGCAACCGCTGATAACGCGTCCAGTTGAACGGATTGCCAAACGACCAGTCGTGGTTTTCGTTCACCGTTTCCCATGCCATGATGCGTCCCTTGTAGCGCCCGACCAGCGCCCGTGTCCACTGTTCGATGGCATTAATCTGGTCGCGAAAAGACAACGTGCGCAACCAGCGCGGCGTGCTGCCGATGCCCAGCCAGAAGATAGCAAAACTTTTGACAGCCAGCTTGCTCTTTTCCGCCCACGCCAGCATTTCATCGAGTACATCCCAGCGGTACTTCCACTGCACTGGTTCAATCCAGCGCCAGAAGTTCGGCAAGGTCATCGCTTCACACACCGGCAACAACACTTCACGCGCCACCACGGGACGGGCGAAATCGGGAGGGGTTGAGCCGATCGGCCAGTCCGGGCCGACGCCAATCGACCATTGCCCCAACCGTTCGCCAAACGTGATCGAACCGGAGAACATCGTCTTGCGCCCGCCATTCACCGCCTGCAGGGCTTTGCGCGATGCTGCATACTCAATGTCGTCACCGGCGCGGACGGCCATCAGAAAAGCATCCGCAAAATCACCGCGCGCAAAGCATTCGCGCGCCGCATCCAATGATGGCAAATGACCTGCTAATCCGGCGCTTTTCAAGCGGCGCTCGCAACGCTTCAAACGGCTATGAATCGCCTCGATCAACAAATTGGGCGCGCTATCGTCTGGCATGTAGCCTTCGTCGTTATTGTCGATCACCACATCGAGGTCGCCATAGGCTGAACCAAACGTGGCGCGCACGATGTATGGCGGACGCGCCACAGTATCAATCTGCAGCCAGCGTCCGCGCGTGATGCGCGTCTTCAAGGCGCGCCGTCCCATATCAGTAAGATAGGCCGAGCGAAATTCAATCCCGGCGGGCAACGTGATATCGAAGGTGAGTGTCGACATCAGGTTATATCTCCCGTAATGCAACGTCCATTAGCTTGACTGCGTTGCGATAATCGCGCGGATCAAGCGCCGCAATAGGCGCATGGATATAACGGCATGGCACTGACACGGCCACACTTGGAATCCCTTCACGCGCGAGGTGAATGCTGCCCGCATCGGTGCCACCGACGCCCGGCTGTTTGAATTGATACGGTATCCCATCGCGCTCAGCCACGCTAACCAGATGATCGATCAAGCGCCGGTCGGCAATAGCATTGCGATCCATGATGCTGATGGCAGGTCCGTCGCCCAGCCGCGTAGTCGGGCTGGCATCTTTCTTCTTCGGCAGATCGTCGCAGATAGTGCCTTCGAAGATGAAGGCGCAACTAGGGTCAATCCGATGTGACGCGATGGTGGCGCCGCGCAACCCGACCTCTTCCTGCACGGTAAACACACCGTATAAGTCGAAGGGGTACGCCTTGCCTTGCAACAATTCCGCAAGCACCGAACAACCCACGCGATCATCAAAGGCTTTACCCGTCAGCAACCGCCCGAGCTTGCGATAGTCTGCAAGGAAGGTGCCATACGTGCCAAGCGGTGCAATCCCTTCGGCCTCACTCTTCGTTGATGCGCCGATATCAATCACAAGCGCCTCGCGCGGCACTGGTTTCTCACGATCAGCCGGCTTGACGTGATGAATCGCTTTTACACCCACAACACCTATCACGCGCTCACTGCCCAGTTGCACGCGCAATCCGGGCATCACACGATCGTCGATGCCGCCTACATAGCGGAACTTGAGAAAGCCCTCCCCCGTATGCCCAACGACCATTAACCCAACTTCGTCCATATGCGCAGCCAGCATCACGCGCGGTTCTGCGGCTTCGGTTGAAGGCGCTGCCTTGTGAAACTCGGCCAATAACGCAGAGTGCCGGCGCGACCCTTTCGCCTTGGCCTTCATCGCGATCACGTTACCCATCGTATCAACCGTGACGCTATCAACATGCGGTTTCACAGCCTCTAAAATGATATCCCGCACCGCATCTTCGTTACCAGACACACCAACTGCTGTAGAAAGCTTCTCTAATATCATGTTTGCTCAGAGTGCTCAAATCTCTTCCTCAAGTTCCGCCACGAAATGCGCCATAAGGCGACCTATACGTTCGACGTCCTTGACATTCACGGTTTCAACGGGAGAATGCATATAGCGCAAGGGCAGGCTGATCAGCGCCGTCGGAATACCCGATCGGCTGACCTGAATCGGCCATGCGGCTGTACCACCGCCAATATCCGGCTCCACCTGATAGCTCATATCAAGTTTCTTCGCCAGGTCGATCAAGCGTTTGCCCATGCGCGGGTGATAGTTAGGGCCGATAGCAATCGCCGGCCCTTTGCCCAGTTCAAGATGGGTGGCATAATCACTCTGGCTGGCAAATGTGACGTCAATGGCAATCGCAGCATCGGGCTGAACCGCATAGGCGCTGGTCGTCGCGCCGGCAAAGGAGGTTTCCTCACCCGCCGTCGCCACCGCCACCACATCCCATGTATGCTTTAACCGTTGCAACGCATCAAGGCACACGATCATCGCGGCCACCGAAGCACGATCATCCATCGCCTTGCCGGTGAGTAAATCGCCGCGCAGCTTAACCGTCTCGACATCAAATGACACCAGATCGCCAACTTGAATGTCGCGCGCCACCTGTGCTGCAGGCAATCCGATGTCGATATAAAGGTCATCGAAACCGACTACCTTCTCGCGCTTTTCTGGCGGGAGCACGTGCGGGGGACGCGAAGCAATCAGCCCCGGAATCGGAGCCACTACGTTACCCTCACGACCGACGGGATGCACCAGCACGCGCTGGCCAAGCAGGATGCGCGCATCGGTGCCGCCTACCCGCGCCACGCGCAGAAAGCCCTTGTCAACGCCGCTGACCATCATCCCAATCTCATCGAGATGCGCTGCCAGCATCAGGCGTTTGGCGCGCGGCGACTTATCCAGCGTCGCGCCGCCCCACTTCACACCAATGACACTGCCGACTTTGCTGACGCTGACTTCATCGACCAGCGGGGCAAAGAGTGTTTTTACCAAGTCATGAATCTGCGACTCATTACCGCTCAATCCGACAGCGCCGGTGAGTGTTTTGATCAGTTCTGCAGTTTGGATCATATTGCTGAGTATATCTGAGAGCCATACTTGCGCCTGCATCCTCTGGGATAGCTCTGTGTAGGCACGGAACGGCCACATGTGTCGTCCAGGAGTCGGTCCCGTCTTTACATCCCCTATAATCCGCACCAAAGGCGATTATCAGTCTATTTGATGACAATAAGGATTCAGCAGGGAAGTATTGTCCGGTGAAGCGCCCCTGCTCGATGTAATGTGTTGAGGAGATAACGATTTGAGACGTTTTAGTTGGGTAATATGGGTCATTGTGGTTTTGATTGGCGCCTGTACGCAGCAGTCGGTCGCCACGCAGACATCACCTGTCGTTACGTATTACACAACTGAGGGCACCTCGTCGGCTGCCACCCCACCAGCCTCTGACGGCATAGTCATGCCCAACGCATGGGCCAGTGATAAAACGGGCCGCGTGCAACCAAGCGAGCTATTCCCTGTCGTTGGCGGTATTAACTATCGGCATCACCGCACGCTTGATGTCATGTACTTCAGCCTGCGACTTGCCGTGATCGGCGATATGGAATTCAGCCAGTTGGACGCCCTGACACAAAAGGCGGCGCGCGCGCAAGTGGCATTGACGCTGAACCAGGACAACGGACTGATGACCCGGCTGAGCGCGGTACGAGCAGCTCTGGCACGCCAGGCAAATAACAACAACGTCAGCATTGTGGTCGTATCGGGAACCATGCCGGTGGAAATCGTTCAATATCCTGCGGGCGTTGCCATCTCAACACTTCCGCCGGAACAGCGTTTTCTGATCTCGGAACAAGGCGACCTGATCGAAAACACGCAGCCCGTTGCGCTGCTGCCCGGTTTGATGGTGAGTGGCAAGGACATCATCCGCACAGACACGAGTGAAGTATTGTTGTTACAGGGTGGCACAATCAATCGCGGCGCTATTGTGGACGGCGCATGGCACACCGATACCAGCATCGACAAGGCGCTGTTGATAGCGCGCGTCGCCAAGACCTGGGGCGCCAACTTCGTGCGCGTTCCATATGTCAGCAGCATGGTGCACACACGCCTGGCCGACTTTTTGCAATTGGCCAAGGAGACACAGCGACTGGGGATGTACATTGCCTTTACAGCCGCGAGCAAAACGGGAGCCTACTCCGACATTGAAGTGCCAGATGACGAATTGCTGGCAGATGAAGTGTACCTGGCACAGAACCTGAAAGGCTATCATCATGTGCTGATGGACTTGTACAACGAGCCACACCCGCCCGAGACACCCGCCGGCGTCGCGGCCTACAATGCGGCACTCCTCAACGGTATCGACGTCTTGCGCAAAGCCGGTGTTGATTCACCGGTCATCCTGCCTGGCAACTTCTGGTCGCTCAGCTTCAGGGCAATTGATCTGGCGCGGCTGACAGATGAGAATGTGATTTTTCGCCCATTTGACAATGCGTGGGTGGGCGCGGAGCTGACGTTGACCCTGAAAGCTGATCAGGACGTCAACGGCTCACCCTACGATCATCGCAAAGAGTGGCAATTCTTGCTGGATCCGCAAATCACGCCACATGGCGCCGTGATGATTGGCGCGTTTGGATTTGGCCGCAACTCGCCTTTGCGACGGCAGGAGATCGAAGGCCAGTGGATTGATGGCACTCTGAACCTGGCGCGCGAGCGCGCCATTAACTTCTCAGCCAGTGACATTATCGATCCCGACACCTGGGTACCAGGCGCAGTGGACGATCCGCGCGCCATCCCGGAGGCCAACCTTCCCACAGGGCGCAAAGTCAGGGCGTACCTGCTGAGCTACCCGCCTATGCAGTTCACAAAGTAAGGACTTGTATTCTCAACAGTCCGCCGAGTCGACCCTATCTGGATTGACACTCAGGTCAACCCCCGCATTGTTCACGCATCACGTTTCTTCCGTGATCTTCCGAAACCACGTGTCCTGCGCCCGGATAAACCGGCGCGTTTCATGTTTGATCTGCGTCACGGCTGCATCAAGCGTCATCTGCCCGCACACGACGCCCATCATCTCGCGATACCCCAGCGCCGACATAGCAGGCAGATGCAGGGCAGCGTTAGCATCGATGCCACGATGCAATAGCTCATCCAACAAGGCGCGCGTCTCATCCAGCCAGCCCTGCGCCAGCATCGCCTGCAGTCGGGCATCGGCGCGCGCGTACAGTAACTCGCGCGGAAGGTTGACATAGGAGAACTGCACATGGGCACGCTCAAGCGGGTGATGTCGTTGCAGGTCACTCCATAGTTGGCCGGTGACGGACATCACTTCCAGCGCACGGATCACGCGCCGAAGGTTGCGCGGATCAATCGTCTGCAATGCCGCAGGATCGCGCATAGCTAGTTCTTGCGCCAGCGCCGCTGCACCGTGTACCTCCGCGTATGCCTGCCAGTGCGCGCGCAGTTCGGGTTGGGGCGCCACTTCGGGTACCTGCCAGCCTTGTACCACGGCGCGCACATATTGCCCGGTTCCACCCACCAGTAATGGAACCTTTCCACGGGCGCGGACGTCTGTGATTGCGGCTCGTGCCAATGCGACGTATTCGCCCAGGGAGAATCCCTCATGCGGATCGCGCAAGTTCAATAGATGATGCGGTACCTGCGCCTGTTCGACAGGCGACGGTTTGTTCGTGCCAATGTCCATGCGGCGGTACACATGCCGAGAGTCGGCTGAGATGATCTCGCCGCCTATCTGTGGCGCCAGCGCCATGGCATATGCGCTCTTGCCCGCCGCAGTCGGGCCAATAATGACAATGAGTTGATCTGATTTAGTCATCGAAACGTGATCGGAGTGATTTGTGATCTCATCAGAGATCAGTCGGTAGGTCGTCTGATACTAATCATGTATTGCCAGTATGGTCATGTTACCATCGGCATATACTTAACCAATTACGCGAAACACTGGCGTTCGCGTCGGCTCGACAGGCCGACTTTTCTATTGGCCTGTTCAGGGGATGTAGAGGAATAAGTTTATGATAAAACATACACTCAGCGCACAAGCAAAAGTCGTTGGACTGGTTGCAGCACTGTCGATGCTATTGAATAGCTGCAACCAGCCAGCGCCTGCCACACCCACGGCGGCGGCTACGAAACCGTCCGTCACCAACACTCCGGGGCCAACCGCAACGCCCGCTGCCAGCCCGACCCCGCGCCCACCCATCAATCCGGCGTTAGTCGACCGTGATCCGCCGAGAGGGCAAGAGTTGCAGGTGGATAAACCCATCGTGCTGACCTTTGATCAGGCGATGGATCGCGCATCAGTTGAGAAAGCCGTGCAGGTGATCAACACTGCCGACGGAACGACAATTAGCGGGAAATTCACTTGGAAGAACGATGCCACGGCTGCCTTGCTTCCCAGTACGCCCGGCAATGCGGCGACCTGGGAGCGCGCAACACAGTACACGATCAGCCTGAAAGACACCGCCAAGAGCGCGCGCGGGCTGGCTCTGGCGCGCCCGCAGATTTTCAACATCAGCACCATCGGC
>CAIQQO010000318.1 GCA_903873965.1 uncultured bacterium | reverse complement strand
CATTCTCAAAGGCACTCAGTGCGCCGCTCCAGTTCTGTTCCTGCATCAGTTCGCGCGCGCTTCGCGTATAAGCTGTGGCCAGCAATTCATTTCGCAAGGCCGAGTTGTTCATCGGTTTCATGCGGGTGATCGCCTGCTCGTAACGTTTTTGGTCAACCAGGTACCGTTCATAGCCGAGTGGCGACATATACTGATGCAACGTAACAGCCTCGGAACTCCCAGCGCGGCTCAGGCCGTTCATTAGTGCACTGCGTTGTTGAGCGCCTGCGCTGGACGCTGCCAGGTAAATGAGCATCATCGGCCCACAGTGGAGTCCGGATTCCCACCCGGGGATCGGATTTTGGCTCAGAGCCTTTTCCATCAACTCGGCGCAATGGGTTTCATAGCCCAGTAAACCCTCAAGATGTTCTACTGTCGGCGCCTTGCCAGCCGGAAGCGCCGTATGGTGGATGTCATTACGCAGTCGCTCGACTACGATTTGCCTCAGCATCCCGATTTCATCCCGTCCCGGAATCTGGTTGCGTCTGGTGCCCCAACCCTGCCAGAAGGATGGGCTGTGCAATATGGCGATCCATGCAGCGATGCACCAGCGCCAGGTGCTATCGTGCTCAGCGGGATCGCACCGCTCTGGTGCAGGTAGTTCAAGCGTCGCTATGCGGTAAGTCAGTATGGCGACGGTGTGGATATGCGCCGGTTTCGGCAAAGCGGTTTGCACCATTTCCCGCGCCGTCCGTCCTGCCTCCATGACTTGACCCGCTTGCGCCAGCGTCATGATGCGTATGCGTTGTGCTGTTATTACGATCTGGGCTATACCGGTATGTGCTGGAAAGGCGGTTTGAGCAGAGGTAATCAATTCATGCGCGGCGGTTGGATTCTGATCGCTCAGGCGCTGGCCGGCTAGTCTCAAGAATGCATAAGCCAGTGACTGGGAAGCCGCATCAGCAGGATTACACTGCATCACAATCGCTTTCTGCAGCAATGGCACAGCAGGCGCGTATTCGCCAATTTCTATATACACTAAACCGAGGTATAGCCCCGTCAGGGCACCAAAAACGCGCGAAGATGACCACTCCTGCAGTGCCGTAATGATCTCATCACGCCGGTCCGATTGTCGGGCGCATGTGACCAGAGAGCTTAGCAAAGCTTTGATCAGGTGGTTAGCAGGGCTGACAGCGCCAAGCGCATCTTCATACGCAAGACATGCCTTTCGCAGTGCGGTGAACGCATCATCCCAACGTAGTTGATGCGCGCATAACATGCCAAAGGCAACAAGGTACTGCCATGTATTCACGATGCGTGGCTTGTGCAGTGAGCCTATCATCACCCAGGCCGCGCGGTGGTAGCCCTGTTGCCACTGGCATAATGCCATGTGATACTGGTAATTCTCGTCTAGTGAGACGTCAGACGGCAACGACGCTATTGTCGCAATGGTGGCGTCTGGCTTACCATTGTGCAGTGCCAGTAATGCCCCAAAATAGCGGATGCGCCTGTTATCCCCATCCAACTCGACGACGCGATCCCATGTTTGTGCGGGCACCGTTGCGTTAGGTTGCATTGACAACTGGTTAGTGATCTGTTTCAGGTAAGCGTCAACCAGTCCGGCCGTCAACGTGGGCAGATCAGGGCGCAGTTCATAGGCGTACTCCCACCATTCAATAGCGCGATCCACCTGATTTGACGCAAGCGCAATCTTGCCGAGTTCAAACTGTGCCGCGACCAGGTTGGCGGCAACGATGCCGTTATGTCGATTAGCCTCATGTAACCGGCTTAGTAATGTGGCGGCTTCATCATAACGCCCGGTATTTGCGTATGCGATGGCCAGCATGTTCTGAGCCTCAACATCCGTAGTTTCGTGCGCAACGACAGGCTCAATGACTGGGATAACCTCACTCCATTGACCGGCTTTGCCAAGCGCAATGCCAAGCCTGATCATTGCCGGTGTCCATTGCGGTTGAATGGCCAGTACCTGTCGGTAATAATCGACCGCGGCTGCATGTTGACCTCGTTG
>CAIQQO010000317.1 GCA_903873965.1 uncultured bacterium | reverse complement strand
CGCCAACCCAGCGGGGTCGATCTCCTGCGGGCGGCGCGGTTTAGCGACTTCAGCTACCCCAGTGGTTTCAGCCTCTTCAGGCCCGTTAAACAGTTTCTTGAGCCAGCCCATTTATACGTGCTCCTCTGCCAGGTATTGACCATAGGCGGTGGCATCCAGCAGGATGCCGAGATCGGCTGCATTGGTTGGTGTGATCTTGATCAACCAGCCATTGACATAAGGGTCGGTGTTGATGGTTTCGGGCGTGCGTTCTAGCGCGACATTGATCGCCGTAATGACGCCGGCCACCGGCATATAGACATCCGAGGCCGCTTTGACAGACTCCACCGTGCCGAAGCGTTCCCCGGCCTTGAGGGCAGTCCCAACGCGCGGCAGATCGACAAAGACAAGGTCACTGAGTGCGTCCTGCGCGTGGTCACTAATGCCGACAACGATGACATTCCCGTCAAGTCGCGCCCATTCGTGGGTTTTCTGATACTTGAGTGTAGGATCGATTTTTGAACTCATTGCAATGGTTATCCTTCCTGTTGTTATCCTCGTACTGAGAGTTAGATGCAGCATCGCGCATAAAGTTGCATCGGGGCAGAGAAGATGAGGCCCTCCGTAAAACGTGAAACGTAAAACGTAAAAAGAATAGCCGCGTCTCCTTGCGAAGGTTGGTTAAGCGAAACCCTACCTACATAAGCCCCCTCGCAAGGAGGATCGCCTCCCCTTTACGTTTCACGTTTCAATGGGTGTCGGGGTCAGAAGCCAGGTATTCGTCTTTTGTACCGTGCTGGCGGTGTGAGTGGGGAGCTGGGGGACGGTGCAGGCCGGTCCATCTACAGTAGGCGCAACGGAATCGATGCACGTTAGCGACGATCGAGATGAGGCGGTCCAGAAAGTTGCGGCGAACGCGTGTGGCTTCGCGGCCGCAACCTGGGCACCTGATGACCTCAGTGTGTCGTTTGCTCATGATTCTAAGCGCCATTCTAATCCAGTGGTTAAAATACGCCATTGGCAACTTTACCGATGATTGACTGTCCCCCCCCGCATATCGGGGGTTACTCGATGAATGCACAGTCAATAATCCGCCAGCGCCTGCAATGATTATGTATTAATCTGGATTACGTTGTGATCAAGATTACTTATGCATGTAGTAGTCTAAAGTTATCACTACGGCAAGACTAATTTTGATTAAAACATGTTACTATAATAACGGTTCTTATGGCAATGCATAGGGGGAATTCCCCTATATCGACTGGGTAGTTTCACCTATCATTGCAGAAATTAGTGATTTGTACGAATTATTGCGGCACTTTGAGGGGCAGTTGGCCGCTGACCATGGTTCCACGGCCTGTTTCAGACACAATGCTCAACTCGCCGCCCAGCGCCGTGATGCGGCTGTGCATGGAGATCAGGCCAAAGTGGCCGTCGTTGGCCGCCGCTATGCGTTCGGCGGCGCTGAAGCCCTGGCCATCGTCTTTGATCGAGAAAGCGAGCTGATCTGCGTGGACGGTGATGGTCACGTCGACGTGCTTGGCGTGGGCGTGTGTCCCCACGTTGTCGAGTGCCTGTTGAATCGTGCGATAGAGGGCGTGGCGCGACCCATTGGGCACAATGTCATCGATGGCGGGCGCGCAATCGAGATGGATGTCGAGTTCGTAGCGCGTGGCGGCGTAACGCACCAACTCACCCAGCGGGCGGCTGAGGTTGTTCTGTATCTGGATCGGCGACAGGTTTTGGCGAAGCTGGCGCACGTCCTGTGATGCGCGCGTCGCGGCTGCGATGCAGTCACGCAGCAGGGCATCGGCTTGCGATGGTGCCGCTGTCGGGAGCGCCGGTGTCGCCGCCGGCCCGCCGGCATGGGCGTTGTTCAACCGCCGCACCGACTCGAGATAGAGCGGCAACCCGCCCAGGAATTGCTGCACGGTGTCGTGCAGTTCCTGCGCCAGGTAGGCGCGTTCGCGCTCCTGCGCCTCGGTCACGCGCTGTGGCACGCGGCGCAACTCGTCGATCTGGCGCGCGGTGACAATGAACAGGGCTGATTGCTGCGCGATCAGGGCTAATACTTCCAGGTCGCGTTCGTGGAAGGTTTCTTCATCCCAGCGCTTGCCCAGCGCCAGCAGGCCAATGCGCCGGTCGATCCCCAGCATCCCGCTGCTGCCGGGCGACGTTTCAGCGTCAAAATCCAAAGCGGCAACGGCTTCGTACCGATTGCCGGTTAACGCCGCCAGCCATGCAGGAGCGGTGGGCGCATCAGGCCCAACCAGCAAGGGGTGAGCCAGCAACGGTGCTGTGGCGTCATGCGCACCGGGTGGGGTGATGATCTCCGGCGTGCTGCTCAGTGCGGGCAACGCCTTGCGCGTCGCGCCGCCGGCCTCCGAAGCGAGTTGATAGCGTTGCGTGGGTGCATCCCATAACCATAGGGCCGCCTGCTCGACGCTGAACTCAGACACCATGGCCGCCGTGATATGCGCCGGTATGGCTTCGCTCTGGGCGTCTGTCGCTATGCTTTCGCTGAAACGCTGAATGGCTTGCAGGCTGTGACTCTCCCAGCGGAATAGCCGGCTGAGCACATTTTGCCAGAAAGGCTGGCCTGCCCACAAAGCGCCAAACAGAAATGCGACGACGAACACCGCGATAAAGGGCGGGATCGTGAAGACACCGGGATCGGGCACCGACAGGCGAATCAGCCACGCGCCGATGTTGGCTGCGAGCGCGCTGCCGGTCAGCAACAGGACGAACAGGAACAGGTTGCTGGCGCCGCGCAGGGTCTGATATCTCACGATGATGAATGTCATGCCGATGGGGATGCCCAGTTGCAGCAAGCGCATGTCGAGTCCGTTGAAGGTGAAGTAGCGCGCTGCGCCGAAGAAACTATCGGGCAGGATGCCTTCGCGCATGAACGCCAGAAAGGAAACGAGCACGCCGAGGAGCAGGACGATCAACTGCCGGCGCATGCGGCGCGAGCGGGTGCGCACGAGCACGAACAGCATGCGCAACACCAGCACACCCATGCCCACGCCATAGGAAGCCCAGAACAGTGTCGTCAGAATCATGCCGGCCAGTTGGCCTTTCAGGGGCGTCCATGCGTTGACATCAGGCCAGATGATCAGCTTGTCCAACCCGAAGGCGATGGCGGCTATCACCGTGACCGCGTAGCCAAGCACCAGCCACCATGGAGCGCGCTTATTCGTTTTCGTTGCGGGGGCATCATCGGTGATCAGCAGCGCAAAATGGATGACCGTAACGCCGACAAAGGCCACTCCAATATGCCAGGCCGATTCTGCAACAGTAAATATCGGGATAGTAGGCGAAAAGGGAGCATAGTGCCGCAGCCACAGGGATACGGCCAGCATATTGGCGGCCACAGCCGTCATCCGGTTCAACCGCGCGCATGGTCGGGTGCGGTAGATGACCAGGGCCAGCAGCCAGTAACCCAGGCCGTTGAGAAAGTCGGGCAGGTGGCTGTCGATCACATCGGCCAGGCTGAAAAGACGTATCGGGATGACGAAATCGAGGTTGCGATTGTTGCGGGTTACCGTCACTGTCGCCGACGTTTCACCGCGCGCATAGATTTCGGCGAAGCGTTGTTCATGATCATAACCAAATGGTTGCCCATTCAACGCTTTCAATGGATCGCCGCCTTTCAAACCGCCATAGAGTAGTGCCGGCATCCAGTAGGGCGTGTTGTTGCTGATCTTGTACCAGCTCGTCTGGCCGGTATACTCGATCAGGAAACCGCCGTAGGGCTTGCCGATGGCGCTCAGCAATTGCACGTTGATCAGCAATGCAAGCAGCAGGTTGGCGGCCATCAAGCCCGGCAACCATCCCGCCTTGACGGCTGCGCGTATCGTGTTGGTCATGAGGCCGACAGATGCAGATTGCTGATCATGCATATCTTGGATAACAGGATGTGGCGGCGCACCTGCGATGGTTCGGATTTAAGCCTTAGTTTGTCGTAAATACTGGTGATGTGGTTTTCCACTGTTTTCATCGTGATATTCATGCCCGTGCTGATGTTTTCGAGGCTGGACGAGGACGCGAGCAGTGATAAAACGGTTTCTTCGCGATCACTGATATCCCTCAGATGCAGCAGCGCGATGGTGACAATCTCCTTTTCCTCCGGCGTCAAGCGGTCGAAGAGTTCGTTGGCAAGGTCGCGGGTATTGGTGACATGCGGGTCGATATAAATCTGGCCGACGGATGCCAGGTCGATGGCGTGCATTACCTGCTCGGGCGCACAGCCTTTGAGAATATAAGCCAGCCCGCCGATGCCCTCGTGCAACAAGTCCACGATTTCCCTGCGTCGATCGTCAAAGGCAGAAAAGAGCACAACGCCGAGTCGGGGGCAGGCGCGTTTGATGCGCCCCGCCAGCCGTATCCCGATGCTATGGCTTTTGCGCGTTGAGTCGCCCTCGAAAGCCGGGATGTCGATATCCAGAACAGCAACATCAACCAGAGGATGTTGAGTCAGGTCAACTGCCAGGTTCCAGCCTTGTGACTCACAGGCGGCCTCGACCACCTCATAGCCCATGCTCGTCAGGTATAACGCCAGCCCACGTCGAAAAAATCCATCATCATCAACAACCAGTGCTTTCACAATGTGTTCTCCGTCGGTGCCTCATTGAAGCGCCAAGTTCGAGTATCCGTGACAAGCCTATTCTATTCGAATTGCAGCACAGTGACAATGCCTGCAAATCGGGTGCTGCCACATGGGTTCCCCTGCGTTCGTCCCGTTGAAGTTTTATGTAACAAGAGTCTCGACTGTCTGTATGTAGCGAATAGCTGAGAAAAACATGAATCATGACAAGAATTGACAAGAAACGTGTCATGAACATGACAAAAAAAGTCAGCTTTTTGGTGAAGTGCCAGCTTATGCTCTGAAAACGATCTCGCAAGTATCTACAAGTGATGCATAAGGGTGGACCCAGTTCCCACCTGTAAGGAGTCTGGATCATGAAGAGCAGGTACAGCAATTCGGTACATAGTCAGGTTCGAGCTAGTGCAACTGTTTCGGTGCTTAGTGTGCTTGGCCGTGTCATGACGACAATACAAGAGCAGACCGTCCCACTGGTGGGGTGCCTCGTGATTGGCTGGTGTTGCGACGCCATTATCGCCTTGGCGGTAACAGGGCTGTCTCCCGAACACAACTCGCCGGGACTGATCAATGGCGTATGGTTGATCTGCGCCATCATTGTTGCTTTGGCGTACCTGCTTAATCGCGGCGCTATGACAGCGCTGGCGGCGCGCCAGACAACCACCTGTGTCAGGCAGGCGTGGAAATCCGCGCTGAAACACTGGCGTCCACTGGCCTTGTGGTCCCTTATTCATGCGGCGGTTTTTTGTATTGCCACTGCGCTGCTCCTGTTTTGCTTAAGGCTATGGATACCGGCGTTCGTGACGGGTACCGTGAAACAGTTTGTGGTCAGCGCCGCGCCGTTTCCGGTTCCTGTGCTCGGATCGCTCATGCAAACGCTCAACGAGGGGTTTGCCGTCATCACAGGCGAAGCCATGCGCTTGCAAGTGCAGCATCATGTGGAAGTGTTCAGCCTGAGCGTGGCGAATACAGTACCAGCCGCCATGCCCGACCGGAACATGACGCCGTTCATCATTGGCTTTGTCATTCTGGCCGTATTGCTCTACCTTCCACTTTCCTTTAGATCAGCGATTGTTCTGAATCGCCAATTTGTGTGGCGATCGTGGTCTGCGAGGACGCTCGTCTCCGGGGCGTGCATGGTAATGGCCATTGCGATTGGCGTGGACGTGGTTGACGGCTGCCTGGCATATTTGTTTATCGGGCTGCCCGTCTCCTATGCAGACTCGATGTTCATGCCGGCGCTGATGCAGGGTTTTAGTTTGACCGGAGTGGCCGCCATAATGTCAACCGTCAGCCCAGTGGCCTGTGCACTGGCGTACGGCACGATCGACATGGCCGCGGCGCTGATGCAGGCGCACCTGCACATGGCCGTGTCGGATGAGGTTTACGCGCGTGTGCCTCAACCGGCGCCTGCGCCATCCCTCCTTACTACGCGAGGCCAGCAGCAAAATGGAGCCGAGGCGCAGAGGAGAAGAGGAGTGGCGCTCGGCGTTCCTCTTCTCTCTCATTTGATGCGCCTACGCGTTCAGCATCGGTAACTCGCGCGGCCAGGCGTTGAACATCGGGGTAATGCCGGCGGGTTCAGCCGCCGTCACCATGTTCCCGCGCCATTGATAAGTAAGATGCAGGTCAGGCGCGTGCGTGCGCCATGAGCCCTCAACATCGTGGGAAAAACCGATGAGCGGGTAGTGGACGGTCAGGGTGTCGCCGCGAGCGACGCCATCGAAGCGCACATACGCGCCGGACCATTGCACTGGAACAGGCTGAGTTCCCACCGTTGCTGTCACCTGATCGCGCTGCGCCCAATGCGGCGGCCGCACGAAGAAGGTGTCGTTCACCGTTGCCTGTACCGTCAGGCCGCCCGAAGCGGGGAAATGCGAGATCACGCGCCCCCACGGCGATTCGCGGCTAAGGCACAGGTTGACGTAGACGCCGGCAGGGCCGAGTGGCGACTGCGGCAATCGGTCGATCACGTTCGACCATGTGGTGTAGATAGCGCGCATGCCTTCGGGCGCGCAGCAACCAAACATCTCGTAGCCCGACACGCGCCCCAGCAGTGTGTTTTCGATGTCGGTCAATCCTGATCCACCGATGACGCCGCCTTGAAACTTGCGTAGTTCGGTCAGCCCCTGCGCCACAGCATCCGCGCCGGCAGCGTGGTTCAGTTCACGGTAATACGCTTCGAACTCGGGCGTGACAATGAACTGCAGGTTGCTGATATGGTTGCGCATATAGCGTTCAACATGGTCGAAGTAGTCGGGGTGCCCAGCGCGCGCTACCAGCGCTGCAATCGACATGACGTCGGATACGCAGCAAGTCTCGTTGCAGTTGGTCGCCCATTCAGGCGCAGCCGGGAACCAGCCCGCTCCCGTTCCCTGCGCCAGCATCCAATCGAGCGATGCCTTGGCGAAGTCGGTATAACGGCGCTCTCCCGTGATCGCGCCAAGATGCGCAATGCCCCACAGCGCGTGCAGCGTGGCGTGGCCGTGTCCGCTATCAAAATGCCCCGGCGCAAGCCGCCCGATCTTGATGCCATCGGGCTGGATGCCGGCCATGATGCCCTCGGCATACTGGCGCGCGAAGTCGAGCGCCTCGACGTCGCCGCTGGCGAGGTAATAGTTGATCAAGGGTTCGACCAGCGGAGCCGGCATCTTGTTCCAGTAGTTGGGGATGGGGACGCCATCCTGACGCACAGCGCCCATACCGGCCGGCAGGTAACATTGATCCGGGCGCGGGTAAACGGCCAGCGCTTTCAACCGCCGCATGATCTTGCGCGCCGTCGTTTTCGACTCGACGTTGCCGCCGCGCCGATAGTCCTCGGCCAGCGCGTGCAGGATTTTGGTCGCGCCCCAGACGTGATAGACATACTCGTCGCGCGTGTAGACGTGGTTAATGTCGCCTTCGTTGTAACAGCCGGGGTGACACAGCACTGCGCCGTCGTCCTGCACATAGCTCAGCATGCGGCGATGAAACCCGGCTTCTTCGATCTGCCCGGCCGTGGAGCCGGACACTTCACGCATGTAGTACCACTCCCAGTTCATGCGCGCATCGGTATCGCATGGGACAACGACATCGAGGCCGGTAGGTACAGGCGGGCATTTCAACGGGTGACACTGGAACACCGGCTCATAGTCGAGGTCGGCGCGCGGCGTGTGGATCAGGTAATGCATCGCCCAGCCGGCCATGCGTTGCAGGTCGATGTCGTTGGTATGCGCTCCATCAGGGTGCGGGTGCGTCTCATGCACATCGCGTATCGTTCCATTCAGTCCGTGAATTACCGATCCCGTTTCTGCTTCCATCAATCACCTCGCCGTCCATTCAAATCCGGATTGTTGATACCGTTGCACCATCACACCTCGATGCCCATCGACCACTCGACTACGCCGCCCGCGGCGACGGTTGATCCTTCGCCGCGCACCTTCGCCACGTTCAAGTCGTCGAACGACGCGGTGCAGGGTTCGATGAAAATGTTGTACATGTCGCGCCAACCACATTCGTTCAACAGGATGCCCAGATACGGCACCGTGTCCTGCGAGAACGTCACCTTGAGCGTGAAACCGCTGCTGGGGTAGGTGAGTGCACACCAACCCTCTGGCATGCGACCTTTGACGAAGTATTTATCGGCATCGCGCACAGCGGGCGGGCGCACCTTGCTCAGGTCGCGTGTCGAACCGTCGGGCAACCGCGCCACCGGCCAATCGAGGATGTCGCCATACTGTCCGAGGCCGCCGTTGAACGCGATGCGCGTCACGATGTGCTTGACGCCCGCCGGCATGATGATCTCAGCGCCTTCTTCCATCTCGATCATCATGTGCGCCGCCCACATGTAATCCATCGCGAAGGGCGATTCGTTGGTCAACCGATACTTGAACTGCAGCGAGCGCTCGCCCCCGAAGCTGATCCACTTCTCCAGCCGGTATGGAAAGCGTACGCCGCGCGTAACCAGATGCAATTCAGCGCCATCTGCGCTGATCGTTGGCGTCCACGGCAGGCTCCACACTTCGCCATGATCCGGGATGGGCGTGCCCTTCCAAGGATATGATTGGTAGTAGCACGCGTCGATGGTGGGGAACATGTCGTCGAAGCCGCTGCACTCGCCGGCCACGTAGTCGCCGTCATACGGTTGCAGGCGATAGGCAGGCTCGGGGCGTTGCACCAGCAGTTCAAGGTTAAGCGGCTTGATGCGCAACGACGCCAGCTTCGAGCCGATGCCCGGCAGGAACTGTGCCGCGAGCACATCCGATTCAACCGTCATCGCGGCCTGGTCTTTATAGGCCGACTCATAAATCCGTGTAGTCATTGTTTTTATCTCCCAAAACTCATCAACACAATTGGCGGTCGATTAGTCCCGCCACAACCAGCGCATCGTATCGGGGAAGATCGCTGCGCCGTGCTTCAGGCTATGTCCGCCTTCGCCAAAAATAAACTGGTAGTCGTAGCCGCGATAAGCCAGCGCTGCGGCCATGTCGTGGTTCGCCACCGGCCAACTGCCGAAAATGACATCGAAATCATGCGCGCCCGATTGCAGGGATACACGCAGTGGTTTGGCGCTTGCCTTGCGGATCACCGACGGGTAGTTGTGGCCTGCCCGAATGTCCGTGAAGCTGCCGCAATGACTGACGACCTTGCGGAAGGCATCGGGACGTTCCCACGCGACGGTGAAGGCGCAAATGCCGCCGGAACTGCAACCGCAGATGGCGCGCCGATCGGGCTGTGACGCCGTGTTCACGACGCCGCTGATTTCCGGGATGAGTTCCTCGATCAAATACCGCGCATAGCTATCGCCGAGTGAGTCATACTCGAGGCTGCGGTTGTCCGTGCCGCCCCACAACGGATTGCCGGGGCCTTTGTCGCCCGGATTGACAAACAAACCGATCGTCACGGGCATCGCGCCGGCATGGATCAGGTTATCGAATACGGCCGGCACGTTGACATCCTGCCCAAGATAACCGTTGCCGTCTTGAAAAACCATGAGACAGGCGGGAACGGCGGCATTGTATTGCTGTGGCACGTACAGCCAGTAATCGCGCCCGACGCCGGGGTAAATGAGCGAGCTGGTGTGGTGGTACTGTGTCACCAGTCCGTGTGGAATACCCTCATGCGGCATCGAATCGGGGCCAAGAACATACTGGGCATCGAACTCTCTACCGCGCGTCGATGACACCTTATCCTGCTCGGAAATACCGAGGACCGGCTGGACGGGAGTTGAACGCGGGTCGGTTTTTTCTGTCACTTTTCATCACCTTGTGCACATGGTTTAACCGCCCGTCATGATAAACGAGATCACGATTTGATGCTGACAGGTCAAAGCCCCCATCGACGCAATGTGTAATTCGTAATTCAGACATCTTCCGTATCCCCCGGGCGCCACCCACAAACCATACGGTGATGCGTTGTGTGAAACGGCCGGTAGTGCTAAACTCAAATTCAAGGCGAAGATTAATACCCCTCGCTACGGCTATATTTCTACCCGAAATCGAGGGGCTTTCTGAAGGCTTGGCGCATGATCCAGATGGTATCAAAGGAGGTGTAGTATCGATTAGCGAAAACTCTTGCCACCGCGATTTGTATTGTCAGCAACGGTGATTCCTTCAACAATCTTCAAGCATATTGAGTTTGATATCGGCGTCGCGAAATCGCATCTCGGCCATATCCAAACTTTCTACGCCACGGGGCGCTAACTGAGTGGCCGAACGCCGATACACGGAGCAACACCATGCGTCTCATGAAACGTGTATTAGCACTGGCCCCGATCACTGGGACCGGATTTGTCGTCAGTTTATGCGCGGTTGCTTTGACCGCTGCCGCAGCCGGAATGCCTCCGCGCGTTCCGCCGGATTTTCAAATGCCTCTTCGTGCCGACAATGGCTCATCTGTGCAAGTGCAGGTGAACCAGAGCCATTCGTGGGTTAACGGTAATACGCTGCCCGGCACAACAATCACAGTGACCCTGATGCATGCCGGCCTGCCTGTAGATACGCAGGTGCAGGATGCTGACGGCAACGGCAATTTCTTCATCGGCTTTTACGGGAATAACGCCAATATACAGGTCAACGATGTCATTGATATTGCCTCCTCCATTGGAGTAACGGCATCGATCGATGTCATCCCCATGTCTGGCACAGTCGTGACCAACACCATTAGCGGCCACGTCAGCGCACCGGCCTGCCCGGCCAATATTCAGTCTGATGTGTGGGTGATGGGCGCCCCTGGCAGCGTGATCACCACGACCAACGGCGCGTGCGATTACCGCATTGACTTCAGCCCGTTCCAGGTGGAGAAAGCCGACATGGTCGTTTTGTGGTACCTGCGATCCGATGGCAATACTGTGGGAATCGTGCGTAACGCGCTGCGGGTGGATGTCGATCTTGACTCTGACGGCATCAACGGTTCTACCGTGCCCAACGCCGCCATCACCGCGCAGGTCAACGGCGCCACCTTCCACTCAACGGCTGACAGCAATGGCAATTATGGCCTGCCCGTGCAAGGTGTGGATATCACCACCGGCGACACCATCACGGTGAGTGCTGGTGCGGTATCCGTGACGATTCACGCGCCGCTGACGCTGACCGTCGCGTCGAATCCCGACACGAATATTGTCACCGGCTATGGTCCGCCCAGCACGACGATGCAACTTGATGTCGGAAGCATTAAGGGTTATCTCTTTACCACCTCGATTACCGGCTTTTACCAGATCGATACGAACTTGGGCGGTGGTCAGTTGAACTATGACTTGCAACCACAGGATACCGGGCAGATCGGTACATTGGATGCTAACCACGAACGCGTCTACATTAACTTTGGCGCAGTGGATCTGGCGCTGAGTATGAACGGGTACGGCAACGGTGAGGGAGCGCCGGGTGGCCGCTATATCTACGAATTGCGCCCGCGCGTCCAGCAGGTGCCTGCCAATGATGTGATCATCACCGATACGTTGCCGGTGAGCGCCACGTTTGTCAGCCTGAGTTCGGGGTATCCCTATGCGTTGATGGGCAATCAGGTCGTCATCACCGTGGGTCATATGCGCTCATATGAAGAGAAGTCTGTGCTGCTCATAGTCGAGTTCGATGCAGCAATGAGCGCCGGCAGCGCACACAATGAGGCGGTGATTGGTTCGCCGCAAACCGAATCGAACCCCGGAGACAATAGCGCTTCCGTTGACGTGAACATCGTCAGTAACAACACCGATCTGTCAGTGTACCTGAATCCGCGCACGGGTGATCCAGTGAACGGGCAGCAGATGATCTGGCAGATTGACTACAACAACAATGGCAGCACCGGCAGCGGCGCCGTGCGACTGACCGATACGTTGCCCATTTCCACCAGCTTCGTGCGGTGGTGGGCCGATGAGATTGGCTGGGCGCTGGTGCTTACAGGAACCGAGCTTGCCTGGGTGCGCGACACAATCATGGGGCAGTCCGGCAACCGGTTGTACCTGGTGATCGAACTGGACGCTGCTCTGGCGCCCGATACCAACCTGCACAACGAGCTGCGGATTGATACGTCGAACGACATCGATACGGGGAACAACAGCGCTGGCAATGATGTGCGCGTCGGGACACCGCGCCATGATATGCAAGCGTCGAAGTCATTTGGCAATGGCGCGACAGTGCCCGGAAAGACTATCCAGTACAACCTGGACTTCAACAACAACGGCAATATGCCGGCTAGCCTTGTTCAGGTTGTCGATACACTGCCGCCCGGCACGAGCCTGATTCAGGCGGGCTATGGAACACCTACCGGCTGGGTCGATGTTCCGTGGGATGAGCAGAACGGCAATACCTATACCTGGGACTTGGGAACGCAGATTGCCGGCAACTGGTTTAGCTTCCAGTTGCAGGTGCAGATTGACTCTGATCTGACGCCCGGGACGGTACTCACCAACTATGTGAGTATTAGCAGCAGCGATGGCGATGATGCGCCGTGGAATAACAGCGCCAGCGTGTCGGAAGTGCTGTATCCGGGTGGACCGAACCTGCGTGTGTGGAAAGAGGCGCGCTGGAACGGATCCGACGAGATTCAATATACGATCCACGTTGAGAACCACGGCGACGTCAACATCGAGGGTATGACGATTACCGACACCTATCCGGTCTCGACGACGTTGTCGGCATGGTTCCAACAGTGGAATCCGGGGTACGCCAATGTTACCGAGGATACATCGCACTCGGATTACGCGACATTTAACATTAGCGGGTTGCGCGCAGGGGACACGCTTGGAATCTACCTTGCAGTCAAATTGGATCCGGCGATAGTTGACCAACCCGGGTTGCGCTTCACTAATATCGTCAGCGCCAGTATTCCAGAAGGTGACACTTATACCGCCGACAACACATTCACGCAGGTGAGTGGTTCCGGCCCGGATTTGTTCGCAAGACACATCTCCATCGATGGCCTGGTGCGTCCAGGTCAAGTCATCACGTATCAGGTTGTGTATGGCAACCTGAGCGACCAGTGGCAGGCGAACGGCGAAGCATCGTGGCTGGTATATCAACTGGCTGATGGGCTGACCCTGGTCTCTGCCACCCCTGCACCGGATGGTATTTACGGTCAGTACCTCCTCTGGGTGCGTGGCAGGATGGGAAATGGCTGGCGCAACATGGTCGAAGTGAATGTGCGCGTGCCGATGTCAGTAGAGTTGGGCGATTCGTTCGTCACGACGGCATCGTTTAACGATACCAACCAGGCCAGCGTTGAACCTGACTACGCCAACAACACCAGCATGGCAACAGCAGCATGGGCAATCACGGGGAGGTGCTATACGCCGATTGTGTTGAAGTAGAACTGACTGGCGAAGCCGGCTCCCGTAAAACGTGAAACGTGAAACGTAAAAAGAAGAGCTATGTCCCCTTGCGAAGGTTGGTTAAGCGAGTTTCAACCTGCAATAAGCCCCTTCGCAAGGGTTTCCCAAGCGACATAAAACGTAAAACGTAATAAGAAGAGCCGCGTCCCCTTGCGAAGGTTGATTACCCGAGCTTCAACCCACATAAGCGCCTTCGCAAGGAAATTCCTTCCCCATCACGTTTTACGTTTCACGTGACTATCGTCTCGCCCTCTTGACATAGAATCAGTGCAGGAGTCTTGCCCAGACATGACACTGACACAGATACTGGTCATCTTGATCGTGGCGCTACCGCTGATCGCTGTAGCGATGAACCGACTGCGCATCGATATCGGCGCACTGATCATTGCGGCTGCGCTCGGACTGGCGCAATTCGCTGGACTGGGCGTGCTGGGTGCGCCCGGCACGCCCGGTGATGCCGTCAAGTCCATCTCCGGCCTGGGGCAGCCGGTGGTCGTGACGCTGTTCAGCTTGTTCATCATCACGCGCGCGCTCGATGTCAGCGGCGTTACGCGCTTGATAGCGCGTCGCTTACTGGCGCTGGGCGGCAGGTCTGAATCGCGTTTGATTATGCTGTTTACCGGCGCAACAGCGCTGCTCTCCCTGGTGATGAATAACCTTGCGGCAGGCGCCCTGATGCTCCCCAGCGCGCTTGAGGCTGCGCGTCGCACTGGTATCAAGCCCAGCAAGCTGTTGATTCCGGTGGCCTATGGCAGCCTGCTCGGCGGCGCGGCGACGTATTTCACCACCGCCAACATCATCGTCAGCAACCTGCTGCTGACCGCCAACCCTCCACAGTCGCCGCTGGGCATTTTCGACTTCACGCCTACCGGCGGGTTGGTTGCGCTGGCCGGGATTGCGTTTCTGGCGCTACTGGGTAAACGTCTGCTGCCTGAGCGCGAACCCTCGCAGGAGCAACTCGCCTTTCGCCGCACCAGCACCGATCTGGAGGTGCTATACCATCTGGGCGAGCGCCTGTGGGAGGCGCGCGTGCTGCCCGCCTCTGTGCTGGCTGGCGTGCAGTTGGGCGACACCGACATCGGCGGGCGGCTGGGGTTGAGCGTTGCAGCCATCTGGCGAGGGCATCACGCTATCTTTGCGCCGTCGGAGACGCAGGTGATTAATGCGGGAGACATGCTGCTCATCATCGGGCGCGAAGACCGCGTCAGTCAACTTGCCGACATGGGTGCGACCATCGGGCGCGAACCGCCGGATAGCACGATCAGCAGCCGCGGTGTCATGCTGGTTGAGGTGATACTCGCACCGCATTCCCGCATTGAGGGCAAGACCTTGCGCGCACTCGATTTCCATCGTCAATCCGGGTTTACGGCCGTGGCATTATTGCGCGGGACGCGCAGTTACCGCACCGATGTCGGCGCGTTGACGCTGACGCCGGGCGACTCGCTGCTGCTGGTGGGCGCGCCTGACCAGATGCAGCGGTTGCGCCGCTTTAGGGACTTTATCGTCCTCGAGCCTGACACAAGCGACCAGCCCATCCCGATGCCGCGCGCGCTCAGCACCATTGCCATTCTGCTTGTGGCGATTGTCTTCTCCGTCATCGGTTTCCCGGTCTACCTGGCGATGCTGATCGCTGCGATTGTGCTGATTGTGAGTGGGCTGTTGTCGATGGAGGACGCCTACCGCGCGATGGAGTGGCGCGCCATCTTCCTCATAGCAGGTATGTATAGCGTCAGCATCGCCATGGTGCAAACCGGTTTAGCTACACTGATCGGTAATGAGGTGTTGAAGATCGTCAGCCCGTTTGGGCCGCTTGGGCTGGCTGCCGGCGCGTACCTGCTTACTGCCGTATTAACGCAGTTCATGGGCGGGCAGGTGACCGCGTTGGTGACAGGCCCGATTGCGATCAGCGCCGCGATCAGCATGAATACCAGCCCGCAGGCCATGGCCGTTGCCGCCGCCATCGGGTGCTCAGCCGCATTTCTTACGCCCATTGCGCATCCGGTCAATATTCTGATGATGGGTCCGGGTAACTATCGCTTCAGCGATTTTCTACGCGCCGGCCTGTGGCTCACGCTCATTTCCTTCGTCGTTCTCATGCTCGGCATGGTGCTCTTCTGGCGCTTGTAATGCCGGCGATGTAACTTTATCGGGGGGGCTGCATCCAATGGGATAAGACATTAAAGATCAATAGAGGTAAATCAGATGCCAATATTCGAATTTGATTGCATTGCGTGCGGGAAGACGTTTGAGAAGCTGGTGCGCTCCAGCAATATGCCGATTGAGAATATCGCCTGCCCTTCATGCGGTGGTACGCGGGTGATGAAGAAGTTGTCGATGTTTGCGGCCAAGTCCAGTGGCGGCGCATCTGCATCGGCGTCAGCAAGCGCCAGCGACTGTTCCACCGGAGGAACCTGAGGACTCCGTCGCCCCAGCCGGTCGTGAACCGGCTATAACAGTTCTCTCCACGAATCCACGCGATACAGTGTTCGCGTGGATTCGTGCTGATTCGCGGATAGATCATTGATTCGTCGAGGTTTCAAATCATGAGCAAGAAAGCAACCAACAAAGGGCGGGCAGGTCAGCCCAGCCAGGCGACGCGTAAGTTTCCCGTGTGGGCTATCGTTGTCGGCGCGCTCGTCGTCATTGCGGCGGTCGCGGCCATCGTCATGTCGCAACCACAGGGCGGCGCGACACAGACACTCCCCGCCACGATCGGCGTGGCTGAAGCATCAGCGAAACGCGATGCAGGTGCGTTCATCCTCGATGTGCGCGAGCCATCGGAATGGATCGAATATCACGTACCCGGATCGACGCAGATTCCGCTGGGGTCGCTGGCCGACCGCGTGAGTGAAGTGCCCAAAGACAAGGATGTGGTCGTGGTGTGTCATTCGGGCAACCGAAGCCAGACCGGGCGCGACATTCTGAAGCAGGCTGGATTCACCCGCGTGACGAGTATGTCGGGTGGCCTGGTGGCATGGGGCAATCAGGGATTACCGCTGGTCAAGGGGCAATAGAGCCTATCATCCCAGTCTGATGCCACTGTTGCCGCCACGACTCGCGGGCGAATCGGGCATAGGCGACAGGGTGGGTGCCCATCGATGCCCTCGCGCAAGGCCTCAGCTATGACATCGTAACAGTCGCGCAGCAGGAATAGCGTCGCCTCGCACGAACCGATTATGGTTGTTCGATCAAGGCCGCGCTCACGCATGCGTGCGGCATAGCGCGTGTGGTCAGTAATCGGGCACGCGCGCTCGCGCCAGCCCCATGTGAATCCCATGACGCGCCTGCCATCGGACAACTGCACAGGATACGCCTCGGTGCGCCGACCCAGGCATGGCGCTCCGGTCGACATTTCGACGACGTGGTGGAATGTGTTGGAGCCATAGGTCACGCCCAGAAGCAAAGTGGAACCGCCATCAGCCAGCAACAAGCCGAGCGGCGAGTGCGGCCCCATCGTCAAGGTGCGGTGATGGTTCGCGACGTAGCGTTCCGCGTGCGCGCCCCACGCGGCAAAGGCGTGGGTTGGATCAAGGCTGCGCACGACGCCGGGCAGGCGCCAGAAATAGTCGGGGATCGCGCCGTTGCGTGTGCGGGTGATGCGCGGATCGAACACACCGGCGCCGCCCGGCTCGAACGGTTCGCCGTGGTTAAACGTGGGCATGAGCAAGGTGCCGGCGGGCGTGAGGATGTCCATCAAGGCTGCGACAACCGTAGCGGCGCCGCCTTTAACAGAGCCGAAGCTGTGCAGGGACGAATGCACCATCAATCCCATACCACTGTGAACGCCCAAGGAACGCAAGCTGGACGTGATGCTTGACTGGGTGACTATGTCAGCGTGCGGCTGTGCCGGCAACTCTTTTTCCATAGCCCCACTATACATGGGATGTCACTGCAACCCGACGTCATCTACGTAGAGATTGCTGAGGAATGTGCTGTTGGTGACGAGTTGAATTCGAACGGTGGCTGCAGTACCGCCATAGGCGCTGATGTCGACGAGGTGTTGTACCCAGCCATACGTACTTTCCGCCGTGCAGACGTTGTAGGCGTCAACCTCTGTGCCATTGACACTCACACTGGCGAAGTCCGCGCTGCAATCGGCGTCATTGGACGTCTGCCACTGCCAGTAACTCAGCGCATGAGTGCCGAACGGAATGTAGAACTGCTGCTCGATGTACGAGGTTTCGCTGTTGGCGCCGCCGAGCCAGACAGCCCAAATGCCGCTGTGAGGCGTGACGGGGCTGGGAAATCCCCCGTTCATGGTGAGTGTGTACGCGTGTGAGGAATACGCCGTCCAGCCCTGATTGCCCAGTTCAAAGTCGCCATTGATCACCGTGGCAAGCAAGAGATCGATTGGCTGCATCACCTTCGGTATGTAAACATTCTTCTTTGCCGTGAGGAAGGTCAGCACTGCTTTTGCATCGGCGATACCAGCGCCACAACCAAGGTTAACGCAATCATTGCCTGCGCCAAAGGCGTGCGCCGTGCTTTTGAGCAGGGCTTCGGTGCGCGTGAAGTTCAGCGTTGGCGCTATGCCGACCATGAGCGACACAAGCCCGACGACATGGGGCGTGGCCATGCTGGTGCCGTCCATATACACGTAGGTATCGCTGCTGGGGCTTTGAGTGCCGGTGTTCCATGTGGATAGGATGCCGCCGGGGCCGCCATCGTTGGTGATGTCGCCGCCGGGCGCGCTGATGTCGACGATAGCGCCATAGTTGCTATAGGAAGCGCGAAGGCCGTTTTTGCGTGTAGCGCCGACGACGATGACTCTCTTGCAACTGGCAGGCTGATAGTTGGCGGCGTTGGCATTGTTGTTGCCGGCCGCAATGACGACGATGGCGCCTACCGCGTTGATGTCGTTGATCGCGCTTTGCTCGCTGGCCGAACATGACCCGGAACCGCCCAGGCTGAGGTTGAGTACCTTGGCCGGATTGGCGTTGCTCGGTACACCGCTTACGGCTAGTCCTGCTGCCCAGCGCATCCCGTCGATAATGTCGGATTCATAGTTGCTGCCGCACTTGCCCAGAACGCGCGCCGGCACAATGCGCGCCAGCTTGTTGATGCCCGCAATTCCTTGCCCGTTGTTGGCGATGGCGCCAATTGTTCCGGCCACGTGCGTGCCATGCCATGTGCTGTTGTGAACTGAGCAACCGGGCAATGTGGTGCCGGCTTCACCTGATGTCACCCAGTCGCCCGGGTCATGCGCATTCGTGTCGCGCCCATCGGTGTCATTGGCTCGCGTCGCGTTGGTGACAAAGTCATACCCCTGCACAAAACGCCCGCTCAGGTCGGTATGATCAAGGTAGCCGGTATCGATCACGGCGACGACGGTGCTGGATATACCCGTGGTGATCGCCCATGCCGCCGTCATGTTCATGCCATAGGTGCCCGTGATGTCCCACTGGTTGCTGAAGTAGGTGTCGTTCGTCTTGATCGGGGTTGTTGCTGACGATAATCGCGCTGGTACTGTGTTCGGGAAGTCCACGGCCTGCAGGATGCGATCGGGTTCGGCATAGGCCACATCAGGCAGCATGGCAATGCGTTGGGCGATGCGCTGCACATCGGCTTCGGGCAGCGGGCTGCCGAGTTGCAGCACATGCGCGTCACCCGACATGGCGTGGGCGTAGTTGAGCGTGACGCCGGCAGCGTCGACAGCAGCCTGTAAACGGGCAGAGTTCACCTGCATATCCTGCGCACTGACACGCGCAGAAGGCAGATACTTGACGATGATCTGATCTGTCGGCAAACCGGCAGGAGCGCCAGTTTGCGAATACAACGGCTGTGATTCTGTGAGAAAAGCCACGCACAGCAACGCCATGATCACCGCAAGGTTTAACTGTTTACGCACGAAGACTCTCCATAACCCGAAGTATTCTAACCCGCAGGTTAGGGTTTACTATCGTTGGATATGCGCATTTGCCTCTCGTGGCACTGAATCCAGAATAACAACCACGGAACACACGAAGCACACGGAAATAGAATAGTCAAAACAGGCTCTGTCCTATTCCGTGTATTCAGTGCATTCCGTGGTGATATTCCGGGTCCGGAATTGCAACCTCTGCCCTCATTCGTCACATACCCGGTTTCAATTGGTTCATCTCTTTCATGAACAACGCCGTGAGTTGCGGGTCAAAATGACTGCCGGAATGTTGCTGGATGTACGCCAGTGTCTTCTCGTGTGACCACGCTGAGCGATAGGTGCGGTCGGATGTCAGCGCATCATACACATCGACCAGCGCAAAGATGCGCGCAGCCAGCGGAATCGCCTCACCTTTCAGCCCGCGCGGATAGCCCGTCCCATCCCATTTTTCGTGGTGACAGTAAGGGATCGACAATGCCGGGCGCAGGTATTCTATCGGCGACAGCATGCTATAAGCAAAACCCGGATGCTGGCTCATGAGGGCGGTTTCTTCGTCGGACAGCAGCCCCGGTTTGCGCAGAATGTCGTCCGATATGCCCATTTTGCCAATATCGTGCAACATGGCGCCGCGTTTGATGTGAATCAACTCCTCATCATTCATGCCCAATGCCTTGGCGATCAGCATGGTGAGATCGGTGACGCGCGTGGTATGACCGCCCGTATCTTTATCACGCAGTTCCAATGCTTGCGCCCAGCCCGCAAATGTGGCGTCATAGGCTTCGATCAATGACGTTTCTGCCTGCTGACGGGCCTTGATCTCGTTCAGGCTCTGCTCGTAAAGCTCGGCGTTATTCGAAGCCACGGCGATCTGCGACACCATTGCTTCTGCCAGCTGCAGGTCGCGCGGCGTATAGGCATTCAACTTAACGCTTTGAATCTGCACCGCGCCGATGACCTTGTTGTTCAGAAGGATGGGTACGATCAGGCAGGAATGGGTGAATTCACCTTCCTCAAGGTCAGATTCATCACTCACCTGCCCGTCTTCGTCCATGTAATAGTTGACGTTGGTTTTCTTGAGCGCGGCGGGGTAATCGTTGATCATGGCCGACTTGCCGGAACGGATGACCGGGCTTTGGACGCCTTTGCCTTCCGGTTCAAGCGGTATGGGCGGGAAGGCGCTGACATCCTGTGGCATGCCATCCATAAAGGCAAACCGGGCGCGGATCAATTCGGTCTTGCTGTCGAAACCGGCGATGTACATCGTGTCGCACAACATATTGCCGGCGATCAGGTGATAAAACGCGAGATAGATGCTGCTCAGGTCAAGATTCTGGCTGAGTTGTTTGCCTGCTTCAAACAGCAGATTCAACTCCTTGTTATTGCGAAGAATCTCAGCTTCATGCTGCGCTATGGCATCGAGCAGGATGGAATTCGGCTTGAAGGCATCCGCTACCGCCTGGGGCAGCCGGTCGATGTGGTCAAGGCTGACAACATCCGATGCGCCGGCCTTGATATAGCGCACGGCGTCCGATACGGGGTCAGCGCCAACACCTGCTTTGTCAATGAGGACGATAAAGGGACACACGCCCTTCATCTCAAGTGTGAGTTTGAGCGCCTGCATGGTGTCAAAGTCCGACGCTGAAGCATCCACGAACGCGGCGTGGGCAATAATCAGGTCGATCTTCAACTTGGCTGCTAATGCGGTATCAGCCACTGACTCTGTGTCAGCCACTGACTCTGCGTCAGACAGGGCACGAATGAACCCAGTGCGGTCTTTAATATGGATCGCTACATAGTCGCTGCCCTCCGAGTAAAGCCGCAATTCAGCTAGTATCTGATCAGTCTGAAAATCTCCGAGCAATAAACAATACAACGGTTGAGGCATGGTCAAACTGTCGCCATTCTATACCACGGATGAAGGGATGCAATCAGATTCTGGGTCAGCGACGAATCCTGCGTCAACCGCTGATTCGGAATCCGCCGCACAGAGACAATATGGGCTGTCGGCAGACGCTGTGCCAGTTGTCAGACAATTGTCATACGCGAATTTCAATCAGGTCTATACTTCCCCGTAGCCTGAGTTCCAGGGAAGAGGGGATGTAACTTGTTAAATACAGCGTGGGTTTTCATCTCAGCATGGTATAACCTGCCGTTTACCATCCTGCTCGTTCTGTGTGCCTTGATGGCCGTTGCACAAATGGTCGGACTTGGCGGTGAATCAGATCATGAGGCTGACGCCGATGCGGACGCTGGCCTGGATCATGATGTTGATCTGGATCATGGCGCTGACCTTGACCATGATGCCGGCGTTGACCATGATGCGGGCGTGGATCACGACGCGGATACGTCTGCCGATCACGACGGTGACGCCGGCGATGCGGGCACTCCCGGCGCACTCACTTTACTCGCATTCATCGGCATGGGTAAGGCCCCGCTGGCGGTGGTATTGCTCATCCTGTTCGGATCGACCGGCATCCTGGGTTGGATATTGAACAGCTTTGCACTTGGCTTATTCAGTACGTACCCGGCGATCGCCTTTGCCGGTGTGTTGCCCATCAGTCTTCTGTCAGGCGGCATCATCAGCTCGCGCGTCACGCGCTTCATCGGTCGAGCCTTGCCTCCGGTCAGCACGACCGCCATGCGCGCGCAGGCGCTTGTGGGCAGGCGCGGCACCGTCATCAGTCCGTTTGTCGATGCGAAGTATGGTCTTGTGCACTTGCGCGACCAGGGAGGAACATTGATAAGTGTGTTTGCCGTGAATCCATCTGAGCAACAGATTAAGCGTGGGAGCGAAGTGGTGCTGGTGTCGTACGACGTAGCCAAACGCAACTACTCTGTCGCGCTGATGCCTCTATCCAAGTAACTAGGTGAAATCTCTTCATAAGGAGTTAAATCATGCCGAATCTGCCTATTGATCTTGCCCCGTTCATTTCTATTGCTACGTTTCTCATTATTTTCCTGATCGTAATGTCGTTACTACGCTCGATCACGCGCGCGTATGTCAAGACGCCCGCCAACCGTTCATTTGTGCGCACGGGCGGATTGTTTCGCAAACCCAATGACCCGCCCAAGGTCGTCATGAATGGCGGCGCGTGGGTTTTTCGCACCATTCATGAAGTGACCTGGGTCGATCTCGGCACGATGGCGATCGAAATCGAGCGCACCGAGCACAATGCGCTACTCACCATTGATCCGCAGTATGCCGATATCAAGGCCATTTTCTACATCAAGGTGAATCCCACGGTGGATGGCATCGTCGATGCAGCCCGCACGATTGGCGGACGGCAGGTGGACGCCAACGCCGTTAAGAACCTGGTGGAAGCCAAGCTCGATGGCGCTTTGCGCGACGTGGCCGCGTCATTCACCTTGATGAGCTTGCACCAGGAGCGTGAAAAGTTCATCCAGGAAGTGCAGAACCGGCTGAAGACCGACCTTGAAGAGAACGGCCTGATGCTCGAATCCGTGTCGATCCTGACCTTGCGTGCGGCGCGCCAGGGCTCGTTTGGCACCGATGATGTGTTTGGCGCGCAAGTGGCGCGCGCGAACGCGCAGGTGATTCAGCAAGCCTTGCGCGAGCGTAACGACATTGAGCGCCGCACTGAAATTGAAGTGAAACAGCGCGACACTGACACAGCCCGTCTGCGGCTTGATCTTGATCAGCAGTTGGCGTTGGCGACGGCGGCGCAGGAGCGCGAAGTGCGCACTATGCAGGCTACGGAAAAGGCGCAGGCCGATCAGCGCGTCTTTGAAGAGTTGCAGAAGTCAGAAATGGCGCGCGTATCGAAGGAACGCGCGGTCGCGCTGGCCGAACTGGAACGCGACCAGCAACTGGCCATCCAGGATCAGCGCAAGCAGCAGGAAGTCGCCTCGGCGGAAGTGGCTCGTCGCCAGTCGCTGGAACTGTCTGAGCAGCAGCGCCAGATTTTCGTGCTGGTTGAACAGCAAAAACGCACCTCGTCCGAAAAGGATATGCTGGTTGTGGCGGCGCAACGTGAAGAGGCCAGCCAGGCCGTGAAGACGGTTGAGGCCACGCAGCAGGCATTGCGCGAATCCAAGATCAAGGTGATCGAGGCAGAGCGCGAGGCGCAGAAGTCGATGATCGATCAGAAGAACCGCATCGAGCTTGAAGCCTTGCGCAAGACGCGTGAAGCTGAAGCCCAGGCAACGGCGTTAAAGGAAACGGCGACCGCGCAGGCGGTGGCTTCATTGAAACAGGCCGAGACCTTGCGCACGCAGGCGCAGGCCGAAATGGACGCCGAGAAGATGCGCGCTGATGCGGCGCGCTTTAAGGCGTCGGCGGCCGGTCTGGCCGAAGCCGATGTGTCGAAAGCAAAAGCCGATGCCGGGTTGCGTGAGGCCGAGGTGATCCGCGTGAAGGGTTTGGCTGAAGCCGAAGCAACGCGGGCGCAGGGTCTAGCGCAGGCTGAAAGTAACAAGGCCAAGGCCGAAGCGCTGGCTGCCTATGACGGCGTGGCGCAACGCGTCGAGTTGTTGAAGCTGCAATTGGATGCGCAGGTGCAGATCGAGATCGCCAAGTCACAGGCGCTGGGCAGCGCGCTGGCTTCGATGAATATCAAGTTGATCGGCGACCCGACTGCCGCATCTTCATTACTCAGGCTGGTAACGATGGCCGATGGTCTGGGCGATATCGTGAAGGCCGTGCCGCAGCCGGTGCGCGAGATTGGTCAGCAGTTGATCAACCGCGCCACTGGCAACCCGGATGGCGATGCGTTGACACGCATGGCGACGGCGGACGGCACACAGGGCGTTCCCCCTGCCGACATGGGCGCAAGCCTGAGCGATCTGGCGTTGCTCGTGCCGCAAGTCATCGCGATTGTCGATAAGACGCTCGATGTGAATAAGCTGAAAGGTCAGAGTGTGGGCGACGTGCTGACGACGCTGGCCGCGCAGGTCGGTGATGCCGACCGCGCCACGATCGAGAAGGCACAGAAGGCGGCGGCCGCCATGCCGTTGATCAACGACCTCTCGTTTGAGGAGATGTATCTGCGGGCGACGACGAAGTAAAGCGAGACCCTTCGCAGGGATGTAGACTAGACCACCATGAAGTTGTTTGATCGACTTTCAATCGCACTTCGCAATGCCGCGCACGATCTCTTCGGCGAAGAGGATCAAGCGCCTACCGAGGCGTCGCACCCAGATGCGTTGCTGGATGCGGCGCGCAGGCGCATGGAAGTGTTAACCGAGCAATTGGCGCAAGCTATAGCGCGGGAGAAACGCGCAGAGCAGGCGTGGCAGTCGGCAACAGCACAGGCCGATGTGATTGAAGACGAAGTCAATACCGCTATTCGCGCCGGCGACGATAACGAGGCGCGCGCCCGGCTGGCGGCGTTGAAACAGGCGCAGGCCAAGGCGCAGGCGTTAGCAGCAAGCCATCATGACTTTGCCGCCACCAGCGAGAAACTGCGCGTCGAGATTCAAGCGCTTCAGGCGCAACTGGCGGGCGCCCGGCGCCAGATTGACCTGCTCGCTGAGCGCGACAACAATGCGACCGATATGGAAGACCTGCAACGCCTGCGGCGCGAACAGCGCGGCGAGACGGTGCAGGTGCATCAGGAATTGGCAGCACGCGCAGAGAGCACCGCGCAGCGCGAGGATCGCCTCGTCGCGCGTGAGGAACTTGACACGCGCCGCAGCGAAGAGCGCGCAGGTAAATCCAGCGCGGAAGGATAGCGATTATGGCCATGACGGCGGAACAGAAAAAGGCACTGGATGAACTCTTTGCGGTGGTACAGGCCCATCGTGACGCTGCGGCGCAGCCTGCTGTCGTGCCGCAGGACTGGCTCGACGGACTGCGCCCTACGCTGCAGTCATGGTTGAACGAGTTGTTGCAGTCGAAAGACAAGGTTGAAAGCACGATCCTCGATGCGGTGGAGAGCCATCCACTGGATGCCGTCGTTACATTTCTGGCGACGGCAGCGGCGGCGTTCTTTGCGGCCGAAAAAGGGCTGAATCCCAAGATTAAATCGTATGTCGACGCGTTCTATTACATCTCTACCTGCGCCTCAGTGGGATACGCCGATGTCTTTGCCACCACGCAGACCGGTCGCGCGATTGCCGGGCTGGTCATGATCGTCGGTCCCGCTCTGACCTCGCGGTCACTCGATCGACCGACCGCCTCCAGTCGCATTGCCAATCCTTGATACATAGTGCACCAGTGAGATGTCATTAATAGCAACCCTTACATACGCGATATAGCCTATATACTCGCATAGCAGGATGTTCTATATAACATTCAACGGCATGTCTAGTACTGAGTGACTAAGAATTGTCAACAGTTGACCATACCGGGAATTGGAGTGTTATATATGAATGGTTGCGCAATATACTTGAATAATGGACACGGGCCTGACCCGGCAATCGTCAGGGGGCTCACTGGAGCAGGTTTTGAAATACGTGATACGCACAGTATTGCCGAAACGCTGATCAATCTGCAGGGCGATAAGCCGCGGGATCACATAGGTCGCATGTTGCTAGTTGCAGAAGTGCAGTCGGGCGCTATCCCCTTGTTGACGATGCTGCGCAAGAACGCGAATCAGTTGCCCCCGACGCTGGTGATCGATAACGACGGCGCCAGCATTCGACCGGCGATCGAGGCGTTGAACCTTGGCGTACGCGATTATGTACTGGGCACCGATCCACCGTTCCACCGTGAGTCGCGCGCGCGCGTGCTGGCGGAACAGACGCTGGCCATTGGCGTGGCCGAGATGTTGGCCGAGGAAGAGGAAATAGAAGTGGAGCCGCTGTATAAGAGCGCCAGCGGCCAGCCCATTAACTTTGTGTGGGATGTGCGTGCCAATGCCATCATGGCGCAAGGGCATTTCATCCGTCTCAGCCCGGTAGAAGGTCACATGTTCGATCTGCTCCTTAGCCGCCGCGATCATGTCGTGTCGGTGGATGACCTGATCAAATGTGCCCTGCATAAGCAGTATGACGACGTTGAGGAAGGCATCAAAGTCCTGCGACCTCACATGATGCGCCTGCGCAAGAAACTGGATCACAACCCCGTTATGGCTCACCGTATCTCTACGGTGCGCGGGAACGGGTACATGTTCTGCTAAGAAGGTAACAAGGGCAGGGGACAGGGATTAGGGGTCATGGAATGGAAATCGGACCTCTGACCCTAGTCCCTAACCCTTGGTACAGTCACCGGAAATAAAGCGACAAATCATCTCTCGTCGCTTTGCGAGACCCCCCAGGTTTGCGACGATCATTTGCCGATGACTTTCAGGAAGCTCTACTAGCAGCCTTGACTGCAACAATATAATAGTAGGGATTAACTCACAATGTAATGGATTAACATACATTATGTTACGAATACCAGTTCAGTTCCGTCATGATCGTAAGCGGTGCCTACAATTGATGCGAACTGGCTTGGCTTTCGTTGGGGTAACCGCCTTCTTAATATTTATTCATGTTCGCTTGCATGAATATGCCTTTGATGATGCTTATATCCACTTTCGTATTGCAGATCACCTGGCAAACGGTGGATCGCCCTATTTCAATTCCAGCGAGGCAATCAATGCCAGTTCATCGCCTGGCTGGACTATCACATTGGCTCTCATCATCTGGGTATGCAAGACAGCGAGAATACCGCTCGATTTGCCTCTGGTAATTAGCATTTTCAATGCAATGGCAACAGTTGGGGGTGCTGTGATCTACGCATCATTGCTTGCAAGAATTGCTAATTCACGAAGGGCCGCCATAATTCGCTCGGCATTTTTCATTTTTTATATTTCTATGATCCTAAGCTCAAGTGTTGGGTTAATGGAAATACCACTGGCTTTGGCACTTATAGGTATTGCTTTTCACTTATTGCTCAGTAATAACACCAAAAGCATTATTATCTTTGCGGCAGCACCCTTCTTTCGAATAGAATTTGCAGCTGTATTGGGGCTAGTCCTACTTTCATTGCTGATATATAAGCAATTCTCTCTAAAGAGAGTCGTGCTTTATGCTGCAATGGGTATGATGCCGTTTATGGCTTATGAATGGTATTTTTTTAACACGTTGATCCCAAATACGATAATGGCAAAATCGGTGGTCTACGAGTTTTCATATATAGAGACGCTACAAAATCTTGCACTCGGTTTTACGCCTAATATCTCAACGCCATTCTTTCATTATCACTTTACTGATCACCGGATTGCCAGTGTTGTTATAGTGGTTCTGGTTATCATGATTATGGGCCTGGCGATAGGTCGAGTTGTTTTGCCAATTGTTGTGCCAATGATGAAACGATCGCTGGATCCGAAACAGTCGATAGGTACCATCATGGCGCTTTGGGGAATTGGATTGTTCTGCGCTTATTTATTCCGCAAAATATTCCTGTTCCCGTGGTATGTACCTCTTTATGGTATTCCGATTCTTTTCAGCGTTGCTTTAATGGTGGGTACTCTTCGACCTGGCAAGTTAGCCCTGATGGTTTTCGTTTTTCTTTCACCCATAATCGTGTGTCAGGTGGCAGACTTTACACAAGCTGCTTTCTCGTCAGTGACTACACCGGCCTACTATAAGGATTTTGCATCTGGCGCCAGGGTAAGGAGATACATTGAGACTGGCAGGATGCTATATGATTTATATCCAGATGCTACGCTTCTGAGTTCAGAAATAGGCGGACTTGGTTATGGTTTTCACGGCAGAATAATAGATGCCGTTGGGCTTGCTAGTCCATCTGCACTTCGATACCACCCAATGGCGATACCAGAGGAACGTAGTAATGGTGCTATAGGGGCAATTCCGGTTGGTTTTGTTGAAGAAGTGAATCCGGATATCATTGTCACCTACGAGGTTTTTGCGGAATCGCTATTACGAAGCGACGCCATCAAGAGATATACCCGCACTGAATACCCTGTGTTTATTGCTTCAGATGCATCGATTGCGCTGGTTATGGAAGTCTTTAGCAGTCGTCATTTTTATGTGTTTATTCGGAATGATTTGGCTCATAAAAGTACTGACTAAACCACTGGCGCCACAATCGGCGTTACGGCGTATTGTTTCCCTTGCGTGCCGCCTCAAAATGAAGTAGTGTAAGAGGTTGCGCTGATCTGTTGAAAGCGTAGCGCAATACTGAAGCACAATAGCGTAAGTTTGACGCTAAATAGCGTTGTCTAGCGATGGTGAATGGTCATGGATGTGTCGTTGATGGAGATGAAAAAAGGATTGCAGCCCGAGTGTGTAGTTCGAACTGCACGAGGTACAAGGATGATGCGCCTGTCGAGTGTGTATCGCGCCTTCGTGATGCTTATGGCGCTCGTGATGGTGGGCGCTGCGTCAGGGCGCGCTTTCTCGGTGCAAGCTGCAGAGGCTACTGTCACCCATACCTATGCCAGCGTAAAACCTGGGCCGGCTATCCCCGATCACGGTTGTACTGACAACGCCAGCGTGACGTCAGCGATTACCGTCCCCGACAGTTTCCTGCTTGGCGCCGTCAGGGTGGGGATTAACCTGACCCATTCGTGGCGTGGTGATGTCTTTGTGCGCCTGACTTCGCCGGATGGTGCCAGCATCAACATTCTCAACGTGGGCGATGCCAACGCCAACTTCAACGTGCTCATCGATGACAGCGCCACTGCCGCTTCGGGCGCCGGCCCCGGCGCTGTGACGCACGATGTCAACGCGGCTTCGTGGCCTTATACATGGCGGTCTGCCGCGGGCTTGAGTATTTTCAAAGGCGCGCGAACCGCCGGCACATGGACATTGACGGTGTGTGATCGGTACTGGGGTGATAAAGGCCAACTTAACTTCTGGAACCTGTATCTCGATGACGATCGCTCCGACTATTCCGGCACTGTCATCAACGCCGCGCCTTCCGGCGCTGTCATACCGGGCAACACTGTGACCTATAGCATCGTTGTGCCCAATAACTCCGGGCGTGACGGCGTCGTGTCGATCAGCGCGCCGTTGCCCGCTGAAGTAGCCTATGTGGCTGGAAGTGCGCGGACTTCACCTGCCACTGGCAATCTCGTCGCGACCAATAACCAGTTGACCTGGAACGGATCGATTCTGGCCAGCCAATCCGTCACCTTGACTTACCAGGCATTGGTCACAGCACAAAATGGATGGATCACGACGACGGCGACTGTCAGTGATGCGCTCAGCCTAGCGCCGGTGGTGCGCCGGTTAGCCGTCCCGGTTGCCGCGCCGCTTTATCACACCAGCCGCATCGCAACAACGCCTGCTGCAGGTGCATTAGCCAGTGCGGGGCAGGTGATTGTTTACAGCGTCAACATCACCAACAGCGGCCTGTTGCCGGGCAACGCGACCTTGCTCAATCCCATTCCCGCCGGAGTGACCTATGTCGCGGGAAGCGTACAGGCCTCGGCAGGAGCCGTGCCGGTATTTGACGGTGCTGCTATCACATGGAGCGGGAACGTGGCGGCAGGCGGACGCACAACGATCAGTTATCAGGCGCGCGTGAACGCTTTGGCTGATCTAGCCCCCTTGAGCAATCTCATCACGAATACGGCGACCATCAATGACCGGCTGGCAGTGATGCCGGCGCTGATCACCTCTGTTAACCGCGTCAACGCGCCTTATTACGGCCTAAGTACGATCAAGGCTATGCGCGCCTCAGATGGCCTGGCCGGCAGCACGGGCATCATGATTCCGGGACAACCCGTCACCGTGGTGATCGGCCTGTATAACAGCGGCACTGCCGCGGGCGCGGTCACGGTAAATGCGCCAGTTGCCGCCAACGCGCAGGCGCAGCCTGGCAGCGGTAGTGCTTCCAGCGGGTCACTGCCGACCGTCAACACTGCAGGATTAACCTGGTCGGGCGCGTTGGCCGTGGGGCAGCGCGTGACGCTGACTTACAGGTTAATCGGCAGCGCCCTGAGCGGCGACTATACCCATGCCGTTTCCATCAACGACAGCCAGGTGGGCGCACCGGTGCAAAAAACCTTCAGCATGCCCATCGCGACGCCCATGTTTGAACTGACGACGTTCATGCCCGGCAAAGCCGCCGTAGCGACAGGCGAGCACTTTACCTATACCTTGATCGTGCGCAACAGCGGCCGGGCGGCTGCGACGGCTTCAAGCGCCGTGATCGTGCTGCCTGCCGGCCTGTTGCCCGATGGCTTTGCGCTGGCGACTGCCGGCGCGGCCCAATGGGCTGTCAGCCCTGCGGGTGCTACGCAACTGGAATGGAATGGCAGCATCCCGGCCGGCGGCAGCGTCAGCATCGCCATTCCCGTCATGGCGTCCACGCTGTGCGGCACCCAGATTGCACTCAGCGTCGCGCTCAGCGACAGGTCTGTCGCGCCTGCAATTACGACCATCGCCGCCCTGGGTGTGCAGGCGTACTACAACGTGGTCCTGAATGAGGACTTCAACAGCGTTGCCGTCGCTCCGCCGACTGGCTGGACCATCAATCGCCCCAGTGGCAATTGCGATTTCATGTTTGCCAACTGGTACAACCACACAGGCGGCGTGGGCGGTTATTTCTATGCCAGCAGCTTTACCTGCGGCAAGACGGCCACGATGGACACCGAATTGCGCTCGCCGGTATTCAACCTCGTTAATGCGACCGCGCCGGTGCTGCAGTTCCGTTACGACTATTACCGCGGCCTGGCCTGGGGTCAGGTGGCGGCCGTTGATATCAGCACGGCGGGCAGTGCGGGGCCATGGGTCAATGTGTGGAAACTGACCACGGATGACCGCGGCCCCAAGCTGGCGCGCGTCGATCTCAAGGCCTATACCGGCAAGAGCAACTTGATGTTGCGCTGGCATTATGCCGCGCCGTACTGGGCGTATTGGTGGCAGGTTGACGATGTGCTGTTGTATCAGGTCTGCCCGGTTTCCATTGGCCCCGAAGCATTGCGTGAAGGTTCGGCTTGTCGCGGCAAGACCATCACCTACACCCTGACTGTGGCCAACATGGGCGCAGTTGCTGATAGCGTGAAGATGACCTACACCGCGTCGGCGAATGGCGCGTGGGCGGGCTGGCGCACGACGATTCAACCAGCCACGGTGCAGTTGAATGCGGGCGCAAGCGTCTCGGTCAATGTGGTCATTGCGGTGCCCTGGGTCAGCGGCGCCACACCGAGCGGCGGCGATATGGTTGTGACAGCGCAGGGGACAGCCAGCGGCCAGGCCGGGCAGGTGATTTTGCGCACGAGTGCGGCCGGATGTGGCGGTTGGTCGGCGCTGGCCAATGTGCCTGTACCCGCTGCCGATGCGGCGCTGACTTACTATGGCGGCGCGCTGTATCAGATTGGCGGGAGCGCCGATGGCGCCTATATGCCCACCAAGGCGGTGTATCGCTACAACATCAGTGCGAACACATGGCAGACGGCGACCATGATGCCGGTTGCCGTGGCCGGGACCGATGCTGTCGCGGTGGGCGACACGATCTATGTGCCGGGCGGCGAGATCAACGCCGGGAACAGTTCGCAGACGACGCTGGTGCAGGCATATCATCCGTTGACCAATGGCTGGGACACGGTGGCGCCTCTGCCCATCCCGCTATCGTATTATGAGGCACATGCGTTGAACGGGCGTATCTATGTCATCGGCGGATATAGCTATGGCGCCGTGACGAATACACTGTTGATCTATGATCCGGCGACGAATACATGGACACGCGGCGCGCCGATGGCGCAAGCGCGCATGTTTGCAGCAGCCGGTGTGATCGGCGGGAAGTTGTACGTGGCTGGCGGCTATAACGGCAAGCAAGGGCTGAATACGCTGGAGATTTACACGCCCGGCGTAACGAGCGACCCGGGTGTCATCCCGGCGGGCAGTTGGTCAGAAGGGCCGGCGTTGCTGCAACCCAAAGACAGCGGCGCTTCGGGCGTGCTGGGTGACCGTTACCTGGTCGTTGCCGGCGGGTGGCAATCCAAACTGGTGACCAGGGCCGTGATTGCCTTTGACGTGCAGACCAATGTGTGGGTCGAACTGCCTGCGCTGAGTTCGTTCCGCGTTGGCGCGCGCGCCGATGGCGATGGTACGCGCCTGTATGTGGTGGGTGGTTACGACATCCTCAACGGCGCATCCACCACGAGCAAACGGAATGAAGTCATGGCTGTTTGTCCGGCCTGTGCTGCTGCGGATAAACCGCAAGGTCAGCTTGCAATGGCTGTTGCGCCGACATCACTGCGCCATGGTCAGCCCATGACATTCACCGTCTCGCTTGCGGATAGCAGCCCGCTGAATTTCACGTGGGACTATGGCGATGGCGTGCGCCAGGACAACGGCGATCGCGTCAGTACGCATACCTATGCAGCAGGCGGCACCTATCATGTTGTGGTCACTGCCAGCAATGCGTGCGGATCAATCAGCGTGGCGACAACCGTGCAGGTGGCGCAATATGGCGTAACCTTAAATCCACCAGTGCTGAGCAATCAGGTAGAAACAGACCCGAAGATGGCACTGCAATCTAATGGGAATTTACCTGCAATCGCGTCTGCCGTCACCTATACCTTGCGCGTCACTAACACCGGCACGCTGGCTGATCGGATTCTGCTCGGCGTGGGCAGCAGCAATGGCTGGGGCGTATCGGTATCGCCGCAAAGCACTGCCAATCTTGCGCCGGGGCAGGGCGCCAATGTGGTGGTTGTGGTGCAACTGCCCGATGGATTCTTGAGCGGCACAAACGCCACAACGTTGACGGCGACATCCGCGGGCGATCCACAGGCGACTGATACAAGTACGCTGACGACGTATCTGAATGTCTATCGCACGTATGTGCCCGTTGTCATGCAATAATGGTTTTTTATCGCCGTGCAAACTGCGCAAATTGTGGTATATTGCGGCTGTCTGTTGGATTACTTATTTGTCAGTTGGGATAACCGCATCATTTGATCCTCGGTTTTGAAACCATGGTCTTTGGTGGCGACGCCGCGACGGTGCATAACCGTGCAAAGCCAGGTCTTTCTCCATCTCACACTCGGTATCCTACGACTCAATATTCTTTTTGCCGGGAAATCCGGCGTCTGGCGAAACAAAAGGTCGTCAGAAGCGGTAGTCACGCCGCTGATCTATGGAGGATCAAGTGAACACGAAACTGTACGTAGGCAATTTGTCATATAGCACAACCGAGAAGGAACTTCGGGACATGTTCGGCAAGTCTGGTGTGGTTAAAGCCGTCACCATTCCGACCGATCGCATGACCGGACAGCCCCGTGGCTTTGCATTCGTTGAGATGGAGAATGCAGCGGATGCCGCTAAGGCAATCGCAGCCTGCAATGGGCAGTCTCTCGGTGGGCGCCAGATCAAAGTTAACGAAGCCAAGCCCCCAGAGAATCGTGGTGGCGGCGCTGGCGGCGGCTTTGGTGGTGGTGGCGACCGTGGCGGTGACCGTGGTGGTCGCAGCAGCGGTGGCGACCGTGGCAGTCGCGGTGGCGGCGATCGTCGCTACTAGAGTCCGACTTTAGAAGTCAACGAAACACCCCCGGAATTCAATTGAATTCCGGGGGTGTTTTTTTATTGTGACTGCAACAGGCGGCGGGCAAAACTTGCTGCCGGCGGGTTGGATTTGACGCGATCCACCAGCTTGATCTGGCACAGTCGGTACATGCCTGCGCCGGACTGTTTCTCCATGACTGCGGGCACGGCGCGCCAGCCGCTCTGCCATGTGCCATTACCGCTGTTGAGAATGGCGCGCCATCCGGGCGGCATTGGATCGACCACGACATCGAGCAGCGGCGTCACATAGCCCACTGCATCGTCGTACCAGAACTTGAAGTCGTTGACGGCATAGTCTGATACGAGCGGGTGACCGGTTCCGCGTGACACGAAGTGTGGGCTGCCCATGCCGCCGGGCATCAACGTGATGTTGTCGTCGCCGATGGCATAGTGTCCCGCCGGCCATTCCAGCATGATAGCTGTTGCGCCGGCATGCACCAGCGTGTCGATGCTGACCCGATGGTGTTCATACGAGGCCGGGTTGTCGATCAGCACGACGCCATCAAAAGGCAGTTCCTCAATCGGCGTTGGCGTGATGCCTAACTGCGCCAGCAATGCGGCGCTTGTGCCATTGGTGTCCGTGGCTTCGATGATGGCAACGGCTTTGTGATGCACAGGATGGTGACCGGAATCGCTGATTTGCGGGAAGATGTCGAATGGCTGCACGCTCTCATGCAGCACATGGCCGATCTCATCAATCCACTGCGCGCGAATGGCGCCGAGGCGCCGTTGTTCCGTCTCGGGCAGCGTGAAGCGCAGCAGGCCGAGAGCTTTGGATGAACACGATGCGCTAACCACGTCATCTATACCGGAGGCAACCACCTTGCCGTCGATCTCCAACTGGTAGCGCAACATCGTACCTACCCGCACTTCGATGGAGTCGTTGCACAACCATGCTTCCATTTCCACCGTCTCGCCCGACCAGTAGCGCCAGCGATCGGTGCGCAATGAAACGAGTAACGGTGACAGCGCATCGCGGTAGGCGAAGAAGGCATGCTTGGGATGTCGGTCGACATCGACCAGTGTTTTCATCCAACCCGCCGGCCACGCGTCGATGAACAGGTGCCACGCGAAGGTGTTCATGCGCGCGTCGCGACGGAAGGCCTCGGTCATCAACCGCACTACCCATGCTTGATGTTGTTGACTGGCTTCGATCCAGTCGGGCAGCGTGTTCTGTGTTTCGAACCACAGGAAGTGGAAACGCCCGGTCTGCGCCATCGAGATGCCATCGGGCGTCCATGCCGCAGCGGGGTCTTTGGACGCGGGCAGCCACTCGCGCGGGTAGTGATGCCACATCGTTTCAGCCGCTTCAAGTCCTTCAGAACCAAACTCGCCGCAGCCATATTGCCAGCCCGGCTTGACCGCCAGCCAATAGCCTTTGTTGAGTTTGCCGAGGTCGATGGCGTGCCCCAGGTACCAGCCTGAGTAACAGTGGTTATCGGGCATGCCGCCGGTGGCTGGTGGATCGTAGTCGCCGTCCACATATTTAATCACGCGGTCGGGGTTGGCGATGCGGATGGCGCGGCTGGCCATGTCGAAAAAGTCTTCCATCTCAGGGCGCGTCAGATGGCGATGCGGTTTGCTCATGCCATTCGGAAACGGCTCGTTGATGTAACTGACCATGATGCTGGATGCGTTCGAGCGCACCAGTCGTTCCATTTCCTGCGCCTGCCGCACGGCCTCGACAAGCTGGTTGCGGCGCAGGCACCCGAACAACGGCAGGTCGGATTGCGCCATCATGCCAAGCCGGTCGCAGTACTCGTAAAACGCTTTCTGCACCGGGCGTTGCGTGATGCGGAAGAAATTCATGTGGCACAGTTTGGCCAGCAGGATGTCATCGATCAACTGATCCCATTCGCCGCGCATGATCGAGCGCTGTTCCCAGCCCATCGAGTTGGCGCCGCGCAAGCGTATCTCCATGTTGTTGAGGAAGAACTTGCCTTTCGGCTTGCTGTCCTCTGCCTGCACGAAGGTGCGCAGGCCAAACTGGACTTTCTGGGCATCGATCGGATCGGCGCCGGCGTTCCCGCCGCCAAGGGCAGCGTCTGTGACCAACCGCGCCTGCAACTGATACAGCCACGGCGACACGTTGTCCCACAGTCGCGGCTCACCAATGTGAATCGGGATGCGGTAATAGTTGACGCCCGGACCGGCCAGTTGCGGCGTCTGTTTTTGAAGGTTCTTTTCCACATCGCCATGCCCCTGTATCTCCACCGTCACAGGCGTGTGGCGCTGCTTGGTAAACACCGTCTTGCGGAAGTTTTGCCCATATAGGGACAGGTCAAAATGCACCGCGTGCGACTGTGTATCACAGTTAAAAAGCTCGATCCACACTTCGGCGTCGCCCAGGATGTTGAGCGGGCGCACAAAGAGGTCGCTGATGAAAACGCGCGCGCGCGCTTCGATGGTCACATCCTGATAGATGCCCATGCCGGGCGGGCAGTGGTGCCAGCCGAACTCGGGGTCATCGTAACCGGGGCCGCTGGCGGCATAGATTTTGTCGCCCTCGGTCTCGGTGAAACCATCGGGCTGGCCCATGTTGATCGCATCGTTCTCGACCTTCACCAGCAGCGTGTTGGCGCCCTGCGTCACATGCGCCGTGATGTCGAATTCGAACGGGGCAAAAAAACCTTCGTGCGAGCCGACAAACGCGCCGTTGACAAACACATGCGCTTTATAGTCCACGCCGTTGAAATGCGCGAACACGGCGCCCCGTTTGAGCATGTCGCGCGTCACGCGGAAGCTGGTGCGATAGTAGGTGACGGCGCGCCCGAGCGGCGGGCCGAAGTGCGGGATGGCGACTTTCTTCCACTCGCCTTCGCCTGCCAGCGTCCCCGCAAAATGGGTGCGGTCGTCCGGCGTCTCGATGCGCCAGTTGAACGACTTGAGCGGCGTCGTGATGCGACCGGTGTCGAGTTCGGGCGCGCGGTCGGCAAGGAACGAGGCCATGCTCTTGCGCATCAGTGCCAGGTCGGCGCGCAACTGGGCTTCGGTGTCGCGCTTGCGCTCGGGCTTGAACGCAGCGCGCCCGCTTGGGTCGAGTGGCAGGGCGCGCGCAGGTATGGGTACTGGCAATTGCTCGACGAGGGCATCGTCACGGTTGGACAGATGCGCCGTCGCGATTGCGGCGTAAACATCGGATGACTGTGAGAGTGATCGTTTCGGCATAGACCGATTGTAATCTGTGATTCAATTCCCGAATCACTAATTTCGCTACAATCACTATGGAAATGATGATGACAAACCTTCAGATTCGATGGCGCCAGTGGCAAACAACGCCTGCCTATCCTGCGATGTGGTTGATACTGATCCAGATCATCGGCGGGATGCGCGACATGCCCATGATGCCGTTCTTTGTGATCTATCTGCAGGAGCAGATCGGGATGTCACCCGCGACGATTTCGTCGGTGGTCGCCGGGTCGCAACTCGTGGGGACGGTGACCGCGTTGCTGGGCGGCGCGCTGGCGGTCAGGCTGGGCAGCAAGTGGCTGCTGGCGTGCGGGCTGGCCTGCGCCGGCGTGTGCAGCCTTGTTTTTCAGGCGCATTGGCTGTGGCTGGTGATTCCGTTGTGGTGGATTGGCGGGGCGGGCGGCGCCTTGACGACGGTGGGCGGCGGCAGTTACCTGACCCGCCTCGGTGACCGTAAGGCGTTGGGCATTTTATCTGCGCTGTATGTGTTGAGTATCACGATCGGCGGGTCGATTGGTAATCCGATCGGCGGCGTGCTGATTGAACGGTATGGTTTTGGCGCATTTGGCTGGATGATGATGGCGATCACGCTCGTCAGCATCATGGTGGTCATTTTTCTGCTGCCGGCGCAACGATCAGAGGGACAGCCGGGTGCGTCCACCGGCGTGCGCTCATTCTGGTTAAGCGTGCTGCCGGCGGTGGGTAATGCGCAGGCGCGCCTGCTTATCGGCATGCGTTGTCTGCCGACGGTTTTCTATGGCATGTTGTCGCTGCTGATCCCGCTGTTATTGAACACGCTTTCAGGCAGCAAGGTGACCGTGGCAGCCTATGGCACAACGATGCTGATCATGGCGTCTTCGGCGCAATTGCTGGCGGGACGCGCGGCAGACCGTTGGGGCGCGCGCCTGCCCACGCTGGTCGCTTATGCGATGCTGATCGTTTCGGGTGTCGGCCTTGCCTTCAGCACGGGCACGGTGATCGGCCTGTTTGTGTTCGGCATACTGGGTAACGCTGCCGCATGGTCGCTGTCGACGTTGATGTATGTGTGGGTGGCCGACGGCGTCCCGAAGGCGGAACATCCCGCGACCTTCGGCATGTTGCACGCGGTGTGGAGCCTGAGCATGATCACGGGGTCGATGCTGGGCGGCTGGCTGGTCGTCGCCACACCGGGGCTGCCCTTTGTGCTGGCCGGACTGTTGAACGCGGGTTCGCTATTCCTGACGCTGGTCTATTACCGCCCGAAAAACACTTTCAAATCCGGATCATTGCAGGCGCGATAGCATTGCCATCATATTCAACGTGAAACGTAAAACGTAAAACGTAAAACGTAATTCGGATTCCGAATCCGAATCCGAATCCGTATCATCGCAGGGGCGAAGCATTGCCGCACGAATCTCAACTTATATGAGATGAAATGGCAATGCTTCGCCCTTGCGACAATGACACGAGACCACCCCGGCCACCAACCGCACCCCATCCACGTGACGTGCGTTGGCCATGTAGCGTGTGTATGTCATGGCTGGGGTGTGCCGCGCGGAGCGACATTGCGGTCAACGCAAAAAATCATGGCTTCATGCGGCAACCGTAGGTGTCAACCCAATACGGCCCCGAATAACAATAGCATGCTAAAATAACAGCATAACGTCGACGTATTCAACGGGTTCCTGGGTCATTGTGAAACGACGTGAAACTCGTTGTCACGATCATCGCCGACCGAATGGTTATGACATTGGCACTCTCATGGTATTCAGTTGTCAGCGCTATTGCCGTACTTCCTGCGCTACTTGTCGCAAGGATTGTGTGGGCGCGTCGCGCTGTCCCCGGCGGCAGGTTTCTGGCCTGGCTGATGGTTACTTTTGTCGTGTGGTCGAGTGGCGCAGCGCTGGAGTCTGCCGTGCAGGAACTGGCTGTCGGCGTTACCTTTGCCAAGCTGTATTACGTCGGTGTCCTCGGCAGTCCGCTGGCCTTCCTCCTGTTCACGCTTGAATATGTGCGCTCGAAACGCTGGCTCACGCGCCGCCATGTAGCCGTGCTGACGATCATTCCGGCGCTGTCATGGATTTTGGCTCTCACCAATGAGTGGCATTACCTGGTCTGGACAGATTACGCGCGCTCGCCCGATTATGCGAATCTGTCGGTCTACGGACACGGCCCCTGGTTCTGGATTGGCGTGGTGGGTTATTCGTACCTGATGATGGCTGTGGCCACGGTTCTGTTGATCCGCACTGCCATTCGGCCCGCCCCGCAACGAAGTCGCGCCCAGGCATTCACGCTGGTCATTGCCGCCATCATTCCCTGGGTTGGCAACAGTCTATACAGCCTGAAGCTGGGATTGGTGGACGGGATAGAACTGACGCAACTTCTTTTTCTGGTATCGGGCGTGCTGGTTTATTGGACGCTTTTCCGGTTGCGACTGCTCGATGTGATCCCCATTGCGTTGCGAACCGTGGTCGAGAGCATGAGTGACGCCATCGTCGTGATCGACTCGCAGGAGCGCATCATCGACCTCAACCGGGCTGCCGTGCCTTTGCTGGGCGTCAGCATGTCCGACGCTATCGGGTGCGGGGTGGTGGATGTGTTTCGCCAGTGGCCT
>CAIQQO010000316.1 GCA_903873965.1 uncultured bacterium | reverse complement strand
TTCGCTTTGGATATCGGTAACACTGGTGCCAACCATTGGAGTGGCACAGTAACCAATGCAAGCCAAAACAACAGTGCAGATCTGTCAGCACAGTTCAATGCCTACTGGGCAAGCCAGGGTTCACCGACGACGGGCTACTTGGATGTGCCTGTGCGAGTTTATCTCGGTGGTGCGGGTCAGGTGCTTCTCACCAACCTGCAAACTCAGATGTCCAGCAGCATGTTGCGCAACATCCGGCTAGCCGCGCAACCCTACAGCGCCGTCTCTCTGAATTACACCCTCGGCAACAGCGGATCAGGTCCGATGACCATTGCGGCCGATGTTGGTGATGATGGCAGCATCGACTGGACGACAACGGGCAGCGTGGCTTTCCCCTACACCGCAAACTCCGGCAGTCTGGTGACGGCAACGTACGCGTACCTGTTCGGCAAGAGCGGCGAAGCCGATGTGCCGATTCGCTTCTATGTCTCACCAGCGACGGCAACCCTGAAGCTCAATGGCTTCACGGCTACCCCGGCGCAGTTGCCCGATGCCGCGATAACAGCCGCGTCCATCGGTCTGAGCAGCGCCGGCATCGTCGAATCAGACAATGTGACGGTGACGCTGAATGTCAGCAATACCGGTCTGTCAACGCTGAACGGCGTCATCGCCAGTTTCACGGCGACGGACACCACCGGCCTGGCGCAGTACATCGGCAGCGCGTTGCTGCCCGCAACCTTGCCGGGCACGTCATCGTCGGTGGCATTGGTGTGGAATACGATCGGATTCACGGGCAGCGTGCCACTGTGGGTGACGCTGGATCCGTATAACCGCATCATTGAGACGAGTAAGGTGAACAACGCGGCCACTTTGCCGGTGATGATACTGAGTCGCCCACAACTGAAAGTGCTGACGGTGACGTTATCCGACGACGAGCCGGTGGTGGGTGAGATGGTCACAGCCACGGCGGTCGTGGAGAATATGGGGCAGACGGCAGCGCCGGCGCAAACGACCACGTTATACCAAGGCAATCCAGACGCCGGGGCAGTCGCTGTTTCGAACCAGACCGATGGGCCGCTACCGGGCGGGATGACAACGACATTGCAGATGACGTGGACGCCGACGACGACAGGCTCGTTCCGGTTATTCGCACGCGCAGATCGCTTGAAGCAGGTGAACCAGCCAGATCGCAGCGGCAATGATCTGTGGCGCGACGTGTACGTGGGGTTCCATGGCCCGCTGAAGATCGAAAGCGGCGGCGCAGGTGATCACGCCTACAGTGCGAGCACCGGCTATGGCTATGTCGATGAAAAATCAACAGACGTAACCGGGGCGTGTAACGACACGGTGCCTTTCAAACGCAACGATCCCGATGGTCGTATCGTGTATAAGTTCGATAATCTGTTGCCCGGGCATTATTACCATCTCGATTTGACGATGGATTTGTGTGGTGCTGCCACGCGCCAGGAGTCAGTCTATGTGAACTCGATTCAGGTTGCGGGTCCTGAATACCTGGGCGACCAGAAAACACATCGGTTGTCGGTGTTACTGAGCCCGGCGCTGTACTCGCGACGTTCGATCAGTGTGTCGATTGAAACAGCTGCCCTGGGTGGCGCGATTGTCAATGAGGTTAACCTGTACGATGTTGATTATCGCTATAGCGATTCTGGTGGCACTGTGGACCCGGCTTATCCCAGCGGATCACGCAGTTATGGCTATCTTAATGGCCAGGCGCGATCGCAATGGGGTGTTTTACCATACCAGTCTCTGCGTGAAAATCAGACAGGTAACACCTTAAGTTATCGCTATGATGGCTTGGACCCCAACAAATACTACGATTTGCATGTCTCATTCTGGCAATCATCAACTGAGGCACTGGTGCAGAAGGTGCAGGTGAATGGCCAGGATAACGGTTCGGTGCTTAACCTTCTGAGCGGGAAACTCTATTCACAGACGCTACATATACCACCTGCTGCCTATGCAGGCGGGACCATTACCGCGGTCATTGTGCGCATGGATGCAACAACCAGCGCCATCGTCAATGAAATTGCCTTGGAAGAACGAACCGTGGTGGGTTCCGTTGGTACATGTAGTTATGTCCCCGCGACCCCGAATTTGACCGAGATATATGGTGCGATCACAGTCAATAATCTGCCCGCAGCTGCTGGTACGATTGTCGAAGCACTTAGCCCGCGTGGTGATGTGGTGGGATGCTACACAGTCGATACCAATGGGCTGTATGGACTGATGCGCGTCTATGGGGAGGACACGTCGACAACACCGTCAACGCCAGGTATGCGCAATGGCGAACCGATTGCGTTGATGGTGAATGGTGCAGCGACTGTGCCAACGCCGTTGACTTACTGGAGCAATGATCTCAACACCCACCGTGTAAATCTGGCTGCTGGCAGTATCGAGGCGCAAATCATTCAACTGAATTCTGGTTGGAACCTGGTATCGCTAAGGGTTGAGCCCCCTATGCCATTGATTGAAAACGTGCTTACATCGATTGGTGGGCGATATGACCGGATATTAAGTGATAAGACAGCCTACGATATTAATCTGCCGCCGGTGTTTAACTCCCTGAAAGAACTTCATTGTGGACTGGGCTACTATGTTCACATCAGCGGGACAGTTGGCACCACGGCGCTGATTCAGGGATTGGCGTGCCCCGTCACCAAGTCGATCCAGCTACGCCCCGGTTGGAACTTCGCGGGATATTATCCACAAGTCACATTGCCAGTTACAACTGCACTGGCATCGATTGATGGGCAATATCTCAGAGTGCTCAGTATCAAATATAGTTTTGATACAACGATTCCGCCGGTGTTTAGTTCACTGAAGAGCATGGAGCCGGGACAGGGTTACCTAATCTACATAAGCGCAACTCAAGTGGTCACGCTGACCTATCCAGACACCACATTGCAATTGAGTCCTGTCAGTGTTGCGCCCCATACTGTAAATGAAGATGTGTGTAGAGCGGTGAATCTGACGCCAAGGAAGACGCTGTACTACGGTGGTATGCAGATCAATGGTCATGATGCGCCGATTGGTACTAAGATCGAAGCGATCTCGCCAGGAGGCGCAGTGGCCGGCTGCTATGTGGTGGACACGCCCGGTGTGTATGGATTGATGAGCCTGTTTGGCGTGGACGACTCGGTTCAACCCGCCATCCCCGGCTTTACAGCAGCGCAGTCCGTCACGCTGAGGGTGAATGGCATCATGGTGCCGGGCGACCCGGCGTGGATGTGGAGCAATGATCTGTCGCCGCATCAGGCAGACATCGATGTCACTCTGTGGACGTTGCGGTTGCCGGTAGTCATGCGTGAGGGTGCTGATGTGGACTGCGAGGCTATTGGCATCACTGGACATAACAAGGCAGACGTTGCTGATCGCAACGTCTGCCAATTGACAGCCATTGATCGCGTACGTATACTGATTGTGTTGAAATAGTCGTGACATCATTGTATTGACAGAAAACATCGTTGCATCAT
>CAIQQO010000315.1 GCA_903873965.1 uncultured bacterium | reverse complement strand
TTCGCTTTGGATATCGGTAACACTGGTGCCAACCATTGGAGTGGCACAGTAACCAATGCAAGCCAAAACAACAGTGCAGATCTGTCAGCACAGTTCAATGCCTACTGGGCAAGCCAGGGTTCACCGACGACGGGCTACTTGTATGTGCCTGTGCGAGTTTATCTCGGTGGCGCAGGTCAGGTGCTTCTCACCAACCTGCAAACCCAGATGTCCAGCAGCATGCTGCGCAACATCCGGCTAGCCGCGCAACCCTACAGCGCCGTTTCTCTGAATTACACCCTCAGCGGCAGCGGATCAGGTCCGATGACCATCGCGGCCGATGTTGGCGACGATGGCAGCATCGACTGGACGACGACAGGCAGCGTGGCTTTCCCCTACACCGCAAACTCTGGCAGTCTGGTGACAGCAACGAACGCGTACCTGTCCGGCAAGAGCGGCGAAGTGGATGTGCCCATTCGATTCTATGTCTCACCGGCGACGGCGACCCTGAAGCTCAATGGCTTCACGGCTACCCCGGCGCAGTTGCCCGATGCCGTGGTAACAGCCGCGTCCATCGGGTTGAGCAGTTTAGGCATCGTCGAATCAGACAATGTGACAGTGACGCTGAATGTCAGCAATACCGGTCTGTCGCCCCTGAACGGCGTCATCGCCAGTTTCACGGCGACGGACACCACCGGTTTGGTGCAGTACATCGGCAGCGCGTTGCTGCCAGCAACCTTGCCGGGCACGTCATCGTCAGTGGCGTTGGTGTGGAATACGATCGGGTTCACAGGCAGCGTTCCACTGCGGGTGACGCTGGATCCGTATTTCCGCATCAGCGAGACGAGTAAGCTGAACAACGCGGCCACTTTGCCAGTGTCGATATTGAGTCGCCCGCAACTGAAAGTCCTGACGATGACGTTATCCGACGACGAGCCGGTGGCGGGTGAGACGGTCACAGTCACGGCAGGCGTGCAAAATATTGGGCAGACAACAGCGCCGGCGCAAACGATGACGTTATACCAAGGCAATCCAGACGCCGGGGGCGTTGCCGTCTCGAGCCAGCCGGATGGGCCGTTGCCGGGCGGGATGACGACGACATTGCAGATGACATGGACGCCGACAACGACAGGCTCGTTCCGGCTATTCACGCGCGCAGATCGCTTGAAACAGGTGAACCAGCCGGATCGCAGCAGCAATGACCTGTGGCGCGACGTGTATGTGGGGTTCCGTGGCCCACTTAAGATCGAAAGCGGCGGCGCAGGTGATCACGCCTACAGTGCGAGCGCCGGTTATGGCTATGTCGATGAAAGATCAACCGACGTTACAGGCGCTTGCAATGCGACAGAGTTCACGTTCCGGCGTGATCCCAACGGACGTGTGGTGTATCGGTTCGATAACCTGCTGCCGGGACACTTTTACCATCTTGACGTGACGCTGGATGTGTGCGGCGCATCCTCGCGTCAGGAGTCGGTCTATGTGAACTCAATACAGATTGCTGGTCCGGAGGATCTGGGCGATCAGAGCACACACCGACTGTCGTTGCTTCTTAGCCCGGCATTATATGCGCGGCGCTCGATCAGCGTGTCGATCGAGACGACTGCGCTGGGCGGTGTTATCGTCAACGAAGTCAACCTGCACGATGTGGACTATCGCTACAGCGACGCCGGCGGAGGCGTCGATCCTGCCTATACGGGCGGAGCGCGCGGCTATGGCTATCTGAACGGCACCTCGCGCACGCAGTGGGGCAGTCTGCCGTACCAGTCGTTGCGCGAAAATCAGGATGGCAGTACGGTCAGTTATCGCTACGATGGGCTGGATCCGGTCAAGTTGTATGATCTACATCTGTCCTTCTGGCAATCGTCGACAGCGGCGCTGGTGCAGAAGGCGCAGGTGAATGGTGCGGATCTTGGGCCGGTGCTCAATATCATGAGCGGGAAGCTGTACTCCGAGACGCTGCACATTCCAGAAAGTGCCTATGCCACGGGCAGTATCACGGCCAGCGTGGTGCGGTTGGATGCGGAAACCAGCGTCATTGTCAATGAAATTGCGCTGGAAGAACGCACAGTTGCGGTAGTAGGTAATCCTTGTGTTGAATCGGTAACACCATACTTTACGCAGCTGTATGGCGCCATCACGATCAATAGTCAGTCTGCTGTCAGCGGAACCGTCGTTGAAGCACTGAATCCGCGCGGCGACGTAGTAGGTTGCTATGAGGTCGATACGAATGGTCTGTATGGATTGATGCGCATCTATGGCGAGGACACAACGACGACGCCATCAACGCCCGGTATGCGCAGCGGTGAACCCATCGCGTTGCGCGTCAATGGCGCTGCCGCCGTGCCGACCCCGCTGACCTACTGGAGCAACGACCTCAGTTCCCACCGTGTGGATCTGGCGGCTGGAAGCATTCAGGGGTTACGCAATCTGATGAGTAGCGGGTGGAATTTGAACTCGTTCAATGTGGAACCGCCGATGCCCTTGGTGGCAAATGTCCTGGACTCCATCGGTGGGCGGTATGATCGCGTGCTTGGCGAAAAAGGCGCGTACGACATCTACATCCCGCCCGTATTTAACTCGTTGAAGGAGTTGCATAGCGGACTTGGTTACTATATCCATATCAGTGGCACGACAAGTGCATCAGCGCTGGTTCAGGGTTTAGCGCGCCCGATTACGGATGCGTTGCCATTGCATCACGGCTGGAATTTTATGGGATACCTGCCTCACGTAACACTGCCGGTAACAGTAGCATTGGCGTCCATCGAAGGCCAGTACATGGCGGTGCTAGGTATCAAATACAGTTATGACACTACTATTCCACCAGTGTTCAGCTCATTAAAAGTATTGGAGCCGGGTCAGGGCTACCTGATCTACATCAGCGCCACGCAGACGATCAGCCTCACCTATCCGGGAATGGCAGTGTTGTTAAGCCCTGTTAGCGCAATGACGGCAAACACGGATGCATGCAACTTAGTGAGTGCCACGCCTGCCAGGACGCTGTACTACGGTGGTGTGAAGATCAATGGTCAGGATGCGCCGATGGGCACGAAGATCGAAGCGATCTCGCCGGGAGGGGCAGTGGCTGGCTGTTATGTGGTGGACACGCCCGGCGTGTATGGATTGATGAGCCTGTTTGGCGCGGACGATTCGGTTCAAC
>CAIQQO010000314.1 GCA_903873965.1 uncultured bacterium | reverse complement strand
TACGAACCCGTCGGTGGCATTGGATGGATTTACCCGGCGCTTGGCCTGTCCGGCGAAGTTGGCGAACTGGTGAACAAGCTCAAGAAGGTATTGCGCGACGAGAGTGGCGTGATTAGTGCAGAAAAGCTTGCCGCACTCAAGCGCGAGTTAGGTGACGTCCAGTGGTATGTGGCAGAGACTGCCAGGCAGCTTGGCCTGTCGCTGCAGGAGATCGCTGAGGATAATATCGCCAGCCTGCGCGACCGCAAAGCACGCGGCGTCATTGCCGGGTCGGGTGACCAGCGCTGAAGCGTTCCCGGAGGCAACCTCATGGGCGAACCAGAAAATACATACGTGCGCTTATCGCCTGAGCAGATCGAGCAATTGAGAGTGTACTACAGCGCAGTCTGTGGCGAAGAAGTGCTGGCCGAAGTCGGCAACTTTCAGCTTTATATCTTTGGGTCGGAGCTGGCCTGCCTGCGTCTCTATTACAAATACGTTGGCGGGAGAGTGAAATGGGTTGAAAGTCGCGCAAGCTGGTTCTACGCCCGGGCGTTAGTCGCACGTGTGGCAGGCGAGTGGCCGTGTTTGATCCCGCAGACCAGGATGGGGTGACGCACACAGAAGGGCAAGTCGATATGTCGATCTACGCCGAAAGTTCCTTGTGCGGCGTCGAATTCCAGCCTTGCGCTGCCAGAAATAGTGTATGATAATGGGCATAATCAAACACTTTTAGAAAGAGCGCATGAAGAGGCAAAAAAATGGATAATCAATTGGTAAGGACCGCGTTCCATGAGGCGGGTCATGCCGTGGCTTATGCGGCACTCAAAATGGGATTCAGCTATGTCACCATTATTCCAGATGGCGACTCGCTCGGGCATCTAAAGCCACACAAGATTCGCAAGAACTCATGGCAGACGCTTGAGTGGCTGATTAAAGAGACCACGACCAGCATGGCCGGCTGGGTCGCAGAAACTTTTCATGCGGATGGCAAGCCGCTGGAGTATTCCGGTAGCGACTGGGATGATATACAACGCAGGTTGCGAAGCATGGCCACTGCCTCAAAAGGCGAATTACTTAACGAGAATGAACTGATGCCGTTTGCTGAATGGGTGGCGGTACGTACGGTCAACCTCTTTCGCCTACCTCGCTTCTGGTTGTCGACAGAGATGGTGGTAGAGCGTCTTCTGCAGGAAAGAACTCTTAAAAGAGCAGCGGTACTGAATATATGCGATGCTGCGCATTACATTATTAAAACCAGCAAGGTGGACTGATCGTGACGCTCACCCTGCAACCCACACGGCCCGACATTGCGCGCATCATTGACATGGCCGTCAATGGTCTGGACAGCGATCACTCCAAGCGAGCTTACCGTCGTGCTCTCAATGATTTCATGGAATGGTACGACGACGAGGGCCGACCTGGTCTGACCCGGATGACCGTCAACCAGTACCGCGAGTGGATGAAGAAGGTTGGCGCGAAGTCGATCAACCAGCGCCTGTCCGCGCTCCGGCGCTTCGTGCGCGAGGCTGCTGCGAACGACCTCATCGATCACGCGACCGCCAGCGCGATTATTTCGATCAAGGGATTCGCTGAACGTGGCACACGCACAGGCAACTGGCTGACCAGGTCCGAAGTCGAGGCGCTGCTCAATGCGCCCGACAAAAGTCTCAAAGGGCGACGTGATCGCGCGCTGCTTGGAATCCTGGTGGGTTGTGGGTTGCGCCGAGAGGAAGCAGCCCGGCTCTCCTTCGAACACATCCAGCAGCGTGAAGGGCGCTGGGCCATCGTGGACATGGTCGGCAAGCGCAACAAGCTGCGTACCATCCCTATGGCGGCGTGGACCAAAGCCTTGATCGACGACTGGATTAAGTCGGCTGGTTTGACTTCCAGCTATCTGTTTCCGGAGATCACACGAACGGGCAAGATCGTAACGGGCAACAGCACTGGCATGACTGGCAGCGGCAGCCAGCGCGTTTCACTGGGACACACCACGCCGCAATCTATAATGAGGATGGTGAAGCTGTACGGGGGAATGATCAAGCATCCCGACCTCGCGCCGCATGATTTGCGC
>CAIQQO010000313.1 GCA_903873965.1 uncultured bacterium | reverse complement strand
GGTCGGGAATACCGCCAGTCCAGCCATGCGCCTTGCGTCATATCTGGTCTTCATTTGCATACTGTCCAGCCACGCCTGAACACGTTCAATGCCATGCTCAATCAGGCATTCGTCACTCGCATGACCCGGCAATCCACCCCGGTCAAGGATTAATTGCTGGCCCATTTGAATCAGCTTGACCCGCCTGATCTTGACCTGCATATCGTGGGTCATTTCCATGTTGCACTGATTACAGATCAGCGCCATGTTCTCAACTGCGTTAATTGCCGATCGCTTCTCTGGAAGTGCCTCCATGACAGCGGACTTTGGAATCCACAGTTCATGGAGTACCTGCGCCCCTTTAGAGCAGATCGGGCAGGTTGAGGAGTATGTCATCAAATCCTTCGACTTGGCCGATAGCCTCCATGCGGAGTCGTTCACTTTCAAACTCGCGTTCCTTTTCATCCAGCATTACCTTTGACTGAATTTGATACTCAGCCTTCACTTCGTCATGCACGTCAAAGCTCATCCTTGCGATGAACGTTTGCAATGCGCGTGCTTCCACAAGCGCCATGTTGTCTGGCTCCTGTGACGATGCTTCCTTGAACGATGTCAGCGGATTGTTCGCCCCACGCCCCAGTAGTTCACCAATTACCTGCAAGCGCAGGGAGCGTTGTTCCTCAACAGACGTATAACGTACCGGGTCGTCGCGCTTCTTGTCACGCGGGAACCATCCTTCAACCGCCAGCGCCAACCGGCCACGGTCAATGTCCCAGGTAGCCTCGTTGTTGTTGAGCAGCAACATCCCCATAATCGACTTTGCCCTGCGCATAGCCTGCCTCCTTTGTTTTCATCTCTCAATCGTCCCAAAGAACAATCCCCCTGTAAACTTTTACAGAGGGATTTTCTCGTTCACCATCCAAACCCGATCTGTGAATCGGGAACTTGATAGCTCTTGGTGCGCTTCTTCACGCCAGTGCGTTTCAACTCAGTGAAGATCAGCGCAGCCTGTTTCTCGTCGATCTTGGCTTCAGCTTCAGCGATAGCAGCTTCCGTGATAACAGACACCGATTCCAGTATTGGCGTAGCCAATTCCAGCGGGGCAACCACCACCTCGCACTTCACCTTGAAGTTCGGGTCGTGCAGCTCACGCAGCCATTCGATGATCTCCGCAATGGAGAACGACGCCTCCGTCACGGCACCCTCTTCCTCTGATACCTCACTTGTCTCTATATGAACGTTGTCGCTCTGTAGTTCCAGGTCAAGTATGGCGAGGTTGCGGCGCATACGGTCGTACTTCTCAGCGTGTTCCCACGGCTTGTCGATCTCAACTTCCAGTAGCTTTTGCTTGGCTTTGTGGATGTTGAGCAGTTCGAAGGAACGCTTGTAGCGTGTCGCTGAATCACGGAGTTGCGCGTCCATGCTTTGTATAACGCCAAAGGTGGTGTCCGTGACTTTTGCCGAATAGTACGAGATCATCTCGTCATTGATAATTGGCCACACTTCAGGATCGGCTAGTGGATTGGCGAACGCCTTGATACACAGCTTGAATCCCTTGTACGTGCCAACCTCAATGAACTTGTATCCTTCGATGGAGATCATCTGATCGTGCTTGACGTTCTGGTAGCACATCT
>CAIQQO010000312.1 GCA_903873965.1 uncultured bacterium | reverse complement strand
GGACTATACGGATTATGCGCACCTCGGCAGCTACGTTACTCGTCAGTCTCTGCGGCAACCACGCCGCCGACGGTGGCTAGTCGTAAGTATCAGAATGCGGCATCCTCGAGGCAACCCGCTATCGATCCTGTGTCGGGTTATCATGGCAGTATGACTATGACAGAGTCGCCAATGCGCATTTGCCTGCTGAGTCCATCGTATCCTCCACTTGAATACGATGGCATCGGTCGGTTGACTCACCTGATGGCGCGTGGCCTGTTCGAGCGCGGGCATACAGTTCATGTACTGGCTCTGGCGGCTGACTCTGCCTCATCCGCTGACAAGGAACAGATCACGTTTTACGACGGCGCGTATGTACACCGCAGCGGTTATCTGCTAAGCCGGTATAACCACCTGCAGCAATACCCGGGGCTGTATCACGCGATGAATCGCAGCCATTCTGTCTATGAAAAAATCCGGCGGCTGATGGCGAATGACGGCATACAGATTGTGGATTCGCCGCTCTGGCTTGCCGAAGGCCTCGTCACCTGCCTCAGCGGCCTGACGCCGGTGGTGGTTCGGCTTGTCACGGCGCAACGGCAAGTCGCCGCAATCCATCATGACGTCACGGACGATATGCGGCTCAAAGGCGAAATGGAGCATTTGCTGCTTGAGCGCGCAACACACCTGCTGTCCAACACACAAGCCACGCTGGAATCTGTGCGGCAGACCTATCACCTGCAACGCGATCCGAGTGATATCACGATTGTGCCGTATGGCATTGCGCCATGCGCTGAGGCCGATATTCGCCCGTATGCGCCCGCTGCGACACATAGGCCGCTGACAATTCTGTTTGTGGGGCGATTGGAGAAACGCAAGGGTATCCGCGACCTGTTTCAAGCCATACCCGCGGTGTTGCAACACGTGCCGGGCACCCGGTTTGTACTCGCCGGCAGTGACAACAGCAAGAGCGACGGCTTTCTGCAGGCGCAGGGGTGCGACTACAAGGCATTCTTTGCGCAGCAACACCCCGATCTGGTGAATGGCGCCGACCCCGTTGTCACTTTCACCGGCGCCATCAGCGACGCGCAATTACAGCGATACTATCAGTCGTGCGATCTGTTTGTGGCGCCATCGCTCTATGAATCATTTGGGCTGGTTTATCTGGAAGCGATGAACTACGCCAAACCCGTGATCGGCTGCCGCTCCGGTGGCGTGCCGGAGGTCGTCGAGGATGGTGTGACTGGACTGCTGGTGACGCCTGAATCGCCACAGGAGTTGGTACAGGCCATGGTGACATTGCTGGGTACACCTGCCAGGCTGCGCGAGATGGGGCTGGCCGGGCGTCAACGCCTGCTGGATCGGTTTACACTGGCTCAAATGGCGCTTCGGTTTGAGCAGGCGTATCGCAAGGTGATCGATAGATGAAAGCTGGATTGACCCGCCAGGATTTACTGGACGAAATTGACTTTGAATTGACGCAGGGCGCGATTGTGCACGGCGATCTAGGCCAGAGCATTGAGTCGGTGCGCCGGTATCAAAACCAGTTGCGCACCGACATTTTCGGCGTCGACCATCCGAAGATCGATCAGCGTGAAGCCATGGGACGTTTGTTCCAGGTTAATGACATGCTTCTGACATTGCTGCAAGAGATGGCAAAGCGCATCGAGACTGACAAAGTCGATTTGGGCGGAACGACACTTGGATCGTCCCCTGCGCCCACCCCGCTCGGATCAGCAGAGAGCATAGATACAGCCATGGCTGCTGACGCAGAGTCAGCCATTGTCGAAGCCATGCGAATGGAAACGCTGGTGGTGAATCGCGGCGTCATTCCCAGCCATTTGCCGGTTATTGGTAACATGATCAACAAACTAAAGAGTGCATTGCACAACGTCACCCTGTACTATCTTGATCAATTGGCTGCCAAACAATACGGGATCAATAAGGTCTATGGCGCATCGCTTATTCACTTACAACGGATGCATGACAAAGACCAGTTGGAATTGGCACGTTTACGCGCCCAACTCACCAACCCAAAGCAGCCATAACGGATACAAATAGCACTCGCAGATTCATATGAATTACCTGCAACCCAAACCTGTGATGGAACACGTGCGCGCGGCGGTCGAGGCGCGACGCCAAAGCTCTGGTTTGTCAGATGCGGCATTTGAGATTCTGGCTACGGAAAAGACCCTGCATCCTACGCTTGATGAACTGGAACGACAGTGCGAAAGCTTGCGGTACGCCCTGCGCTATAGCAGCGTCAAGATGATCTTGAGCGACGTCAGGCCATCGCCCCTGCACGGGCTGGTTCAGCGCGCACGCGCGATGTTGCATGAGGTGATCCTTTTCTATGTGAATCAGCTGGCCATGCAACAGGCCGCAATCAACCGCCTGCACCTGCAGGCTTTGGAGATGGCTGTGGCATACCTGCGGGCGCAGGCCGAAGAAAAGAACGCTGATACAGAATCAGCGGTTGACTCTGGCGTGAGATAACATGGCTATACACCAACTAACACCCGCCATGGCGCTCGGTGATGCTATCGGGAACCAGACAGATGCGATTCGGACGGCGCTGCGGTCATGGGGCATCGAATCGCAGGTTTACGCTGAACGGCGCGATATGAAGTCTAGCGACCCTGGCGAGGACTATCGTCGCCTGAGATTGCGCCCCCATGACTGGCTGATTTATCATCATGGCATCGACTCTGCCGTCACTCCCACTGCGCTGAAACACCTGGACCGGCTGATCTTTGTTTATCATAACGTCACGCCTTCGGCATTTTTGTATGGGTATAACGATCACCTGGCAGGGCTAACCGATTCCGGGCGCGGTCATCTCGATCGGTTTCGTGATGCGCCAGTTGTCTGGTCGGACTCTGAGTACAACGCGCAGGAGCTGCACGCACTCGGCTTTCTCGACGCGTTGCGCGTGATTATGCCGTTGCGCGTCGATACTGTTGGCTTGCATGCCTCGGCGGATAGTGCGGCAGGTCGCCGCATCACGGCGCAGTACCTTATGGCGGGTAGCACACTGCCAGGCCGACCTGAGGCGTCGCCTGCGGCTGTGAACTGGTTGTTTGTGGGTCGGCTGGCGCCGAATAAGCGGCAGGACGCCATTGTGAAGGCCTTCAACTACTATCAGCGCCTGATCAATCCTCAGTCGCGCCTCTTGCTGGTAGGTTCAGGTTTATATACGCCCGGTTACCAGATCGAATTGGAGTCGTTGATCCAAAGCCTGGGGCTGGATGGCAAGGCGATTCTGGCCGGTTCGCCCTCGCTGGCTGAAGGGTTTGGGGGCTATTATGCGGCTGCCAATGTGTTTGTCTGCGCCAGTGAACATGAGGGCTTTTGCGTGCCGATCGTGGAAGCGATGTCATTCGGCATCCCGGTTGTCGCGTATGGTCATAGCGGTGTGGTGCACGCCGTCGGTGATGGCGGAATGCTGGTGGAGGATAACGCGCCCGCAACGCTGGCAGAGGCGGCGCATTGGATGCTCAGCGATGCTGGGGTGCAGGCGCACTATCGTGCCAGGCAACCGGCGCGCGTGGAGGCGTTTGGGCAGGCGCAATTTGAAGCCAGTTTAAAGGCCGAGGTTGAGCGCCTGGCATCGTGATGACAAAGCGCGCAACACGTATTCACATTTATAACCGCTGGCTG
>CAIQQO010000311.1 GCA_903873965.1 uncultured bacterium | reverse complement strand
GTCTAAGAAGAGTTTCTCTCGACGTGAGTTTCTAAAAGTAGCTGGTATCACCACGGCAGCCGGCGTACTTGCTGCCTGCGGCGCCGCTTCACCCGTAGCCCCAACTGCAGCCCCCGCAGCCAAGACGGATGCAACGAAGGCGCCCGCGCCAACGACTGCCCCCGCCGCTGCGGCACCGGTCACCCTGACCTATGTCTACCCACAGTTCACGGCTCAATCACCTGATCAAGGTGTGGTTGAAGAGGCTATCAACAAGATTACCAAAGAGAAAATCAATGCGTCGATCAAGTTGATGGTAATGGAGTTCGGTAGCTGGAACGACAAAATCACACTGATGAACGCCGGCGGCGAACAGTACGACCTCGTCTATACCGCGAACTGGACCAACGACTACTACAAGAACGTGTCGAACGGCCAGTTTGTCGAACTCGACGATCTACTGCCAAGTCAGGCGCCCGGTTACTGGAAGAGCATGCCCGTGTCCACATGGGGTGCTTCAAAGGTGAAGGGCAAGATGTACGGCGCGATCAACCAGCAGATGTTCCCCAAGACATGGGGCTTCCTGGCGCGCAAAGACCTGGTCGAGAAGTACAAGCTCGATCTCAACGCCGTCAAGCGCTGGCCCGATCTCGAGGCTTGGCTGGATGCCGTCAAGAAGGGCGAGAGCATCGTTCCGTGGGGCACACAGCCTAACCTGTATGTCCAGGAAATCTTCAGCGCCGCGCCCATTGATGATGGTATCGGCTGGATTCAGGTTGGCAAAGACGACAAGGCTGCCCAGGCTATTAACTACTGGACAACCCCCGAATATGCCGCGACCTGGGATCTGGGCAAGAAGTGGTATGACGCTGGTTACATGCCCAAGGAACAGCCCAAGAGCGGTGACGACCGCCCGGCATGGGCAGCGGGCAAGCATGCCATCGGCATGAACCCGGTTACCAAGCCGCATGGTGAGTTTGAAGCGCAGGCGATCCTGAAGCAGGAAGTCCTGCTGAAGTCGATCTCCCCAGCCATCTTGACCACCGCCGGCATTACGGCCACCCTGACCGGTGTCAGCCGCACGACGGTGAGTAAGGAAGCCGCTGCCAAGTGGCTCGAACTGTTGAACACCGACAAGCCGACCTACAACCTGTTGTGCATTGGCATTGAGGGCAAGCACTGGAACTGGAAGGCGAAGGACAAGGAAGTCATCGAGCAGGTGAAGGATTCCGCCTACAACCCCTCGACCGACTGGATGTTCGGCAACCAGTTCAATGCCTACTATCGTGACGAGCGCCAAGTGGGTTCGTGGGACGAGACCAAGAAGATCAATGACTCGGCTACGCCTTCGCCGACACTGGGCTTTGTGATGGATCGCACGCCCGTGAAGAACGAAATCGCTGCCGTTGCCGCGATCATCGCCGAATACACGAACTATGGCCCCAAGGCCAAGGCCGCTACCGAGCTGCCCAAGATGGTGGATGCTATGAATGCTGCCGGCGCCACCAAGATTCTGGCCGAAATGCAGAAGCAAATCGATGCGTGGAAGAAGTAATGGCAATAGCAGGCGGTATGCGCACCGGCCTTAACCGGTGGCCTGCAGCCTGAAGCAACCATGATTGAGACACCCTCGTTGCACAAACTGCAGCGAGGGTGTCCGTATGTATGATGATACGCCCCTTCGCCGGCCTGCTCTCCATTGTCGTCATCGCTGCGCGGCGACTGTGGGCAGCGCGCTGGCTGTCACTAGCCAGTGTTGTCGGGCTGATCGCCGTCGTCGCACTCGCGCTCAGCGTGCCGCTCTATGCCGATGCGGTGTATCACCGCGTCCTGTTGAGCAATCTGGCTGATGCTGAAATCGATCAGCAAGGTATCCGTCGCCCGCCGTTTACCTTCATGTTCCGCTATTCGGGTAAATTTGATGGCGCCATCGACTGGCCGAACATCGCGGCATCCGACCGATATCTGATCGAAGATGCACCCGGCGCAATTGGACTGCCCCGCAAGATGCTGGTGCGCTCATTCGAAACGCAACTGGGGCAACTCTTCCCCGTGACCGACACGGCCTATCTTGGCCAGCGCGAACCGCTGATCTGGACGTCATTCGCAACCATCAACGATTTGCCGGAGCACATCCGCATGGTCGATGGGCGGCTACCCAATCTCTCTGTCCCCGCTGAACCCGGCGTGGAGGTCATTGTCAGTAGAGCCCTGGCCGACAAACTCGGGCTGCAGGTGGGCGAGGAGTTCCTCCATTTTCTGAAACCTATCGGTAAGGGTGATCCTTCGCAGTTGCGTGTCCACTTGACGGGGATATGGATTCCGGTTGATGCCGCCGATCCCTACTGGTTCAATCATCCCGAATCGTTCAATGAGACGTTGTTGACTACCGAAGATGTGTATCGGGAGTCGCTGGCGCCCCGCTTCAATGGCGAGATTTTCCTGGCCGTGTGGTACATGCTGTTCGATGGCACGTCCGTGCGCGCCGAGATGGCGCCCAACCTGCTAGAGCGCATCCAGCAACTGAACCTGCGCGCATCGACGCTGCTTCCGCGGCTCAAATTGGAGATATCGCCAGCCGAGGCGCTGGCCGATTATCAAGCCGCCAGCCGGTTACTATCTGTCCAACTGCTGGCGATCAGCGTGCCGAGTCTGTTGCTCATGTTCGCCTATACGCTCCTGGTGGCAGGCTTGACCGTCGCCGGACGGCACAACGAAATTGCCGTATTACGCAGCCGTGGCGCCACTATTCTGCAAATCCTGGGTATTGCGTTGCTTGAGTCGGCCATCATTGGCTTTTTCGCAATCTTGATCGGATCACTGATCGCTCAGTGGCTGGCCGACCTGGTCGGACAGACGCGCAGCTTCTTGAACTTCACCGCCGCGGCATCTTCAAGCGCGTCATTTCGAGCAAGTGAAGTCGTCATCACGCGCACGAGCATCGAGATCGGATTGGTCATCGCCATTGCCGCGATTCTGCTGACGTTGATTCCAACATGGTCGGTGGCGAACAACACGGTCGTGAACTATAAGCAGGAGCGCGCGCGTGCACTAAAACCGCCGTGGTGGCAACGGGCGTGGGTCGATGGGCTATTGCTGATCCCCGCTGCCTACGGTACGTACATGCTATATAAACAAGGCTCGCTGGCGCTGCCGTCCACCATTGGAACCGGAGTGACAGCGCCGGCCGACCCCTTCGCCAATCCGTTGCTCTTCATCGTCCCGGTGCTGGGCATTCTGGCCGTGACGCTATTCCTGATTCGCCTGTTCCCACACATCCTCAGAGCCATCGCCTGGACACTGGCGCGTTTCAACGGCGTGGCGCTGGTGATGGCAGCACGTCAACTGGCGCGCTCGCCGGGGATGTACGCAGCGCCGATGCTATTGCTCATACTTACTCTGGGGCTGGGCACGTTTACGGCCTCGCTCGCATCCACCCTCGATCAGCACCTGATCAGCGAAGTACGTTATGCCATCGGCGGCGACATGAGCATTGATGAACTGGGCGAAAGCACGCGCAACACCGGTTTCAGCAATCCGCTCATCAATGCCAGCCCGAAGGCCAGCGCTCCAGCAGGGCCGTTGTACATGTTTCTGCCCATCGAAGATCACCTCAAAATCGATGGTGTGCAAGCGGTAGCGCGGATTGGTAATTACAGGGCTGAGGTGCATTACAGCAACCGCAATGCCACGGCGCGGTACATGGGAATCGACCGGGTGGCATTTGCCGAAGTGACGCTTGGTGGCTGGCGCAGCGATTTTGCTGCGCAGCCATTGGGCAGCTTGATGAACCTGCTGGCGGCGCAATACGACGGCGTGCTGGTGCCAGAGACCGTGATGAAAGAACACGCACTCAACGTAGGTGATCGCATTCAGTTGGTCGTGGCGCAGGCTGATGGCGCTGTGCCCGTTGACATGACGGTTGTCGGCTCATTCCGACTATGGCCGGGGTGGAACCCGCGCAACACGGATGCAGGGCCGTTGTTCGTTGGCAACCTGGATTATTTCTTCGACAGGGCTGGCGGTCAGGTGCCGTATGACGTCTGGTTGAAAGTGCGTCCGGGCAGCAACCCGGTCGATATCGTCGCAGGTGTGGGCAAACTCGGCGTGGTCGTAACCGACTATGCGCACGTTCAGACCACGGTCGACCTGGAGCAGATGCGCCCGGCGCGTCAGGGTTTGTTTGGCATGTTATCGGTGGGATTTGGCGCCGCGGTGCTGTTCACCGTGCTTGGCTTTTTTCTGTATGCCATGTTCTCGCTGCGCCAGCGCACCATCGAGCTGGGTGTCTTGCGCGCTATCGGTTTCAGCACAGGGCAGATGGCCATTTTCCTCGGCTGTGAACTGGCATTGCTGCTGGGCGTGGGCATGACCGCCGGCACGCTGCTGGGCGTCCTCGCAAGTCGCATCTATATCCCGTTTTTTCAAATCAGCGCTACTGAAGAAGGCCGTGGGTTGCCCTTCGCGGTCGTCGTTGCGTGGCCTGAAATCTATCGCATCTACGCGATCTTTGTTGGACTGTTTGTCATCGCGCTGATCGCGCTGTTATTGATTTTGCGCCGCATGCGCATCTTTGAAGCCGTAAAATTGGGAGAGTCTGTTTAGTCTGTCGTGACGCCGACAAAAGACCGGCGGCGCGGGTTAAGATACGAGCATCAACTCACGCAATCCAGCCTTGTTAGGAGACGTTTGCGTAATAGCGTGTAGCATTGGAACAAGGAGAACTTACCGATGACCGAACAACCCATATCACTGCGTAGTCCGGCAGATTGCGACTGGTTCCGTGACGCCCGCTGGGGCGTGTTTACCCATTATCTCAGTGCGAATGACACTAGTGCAGACGACTGGAATCGCCAGGTGGATGCCTTCGACGTCGACGCCCTGGCTGCGCAACTGGCCTCTACCGGTGCGCCGTATTACTTCATTACTATCGGGCAGAACTCGGGGCATTTCTGCGCTCCGAACGCGGCTTACAATGAGTACGTGGGCATTCACCCGAGCAAGTGTTCGCGGCGCGATCTGATTTCTGACCTGTACGACGCACTGACGCCGCGCGGGATCAAGCTGCTGGTATATCTGCCCAGCGGCGCGCCTGCAGCCGATCGTGTTGCCATGGACCGGCTGGGCTGGGAGTGGGGCTTTGAAGGAAGCTGGCCGGACTCGTGGAACACGGTGCGCACCGGCAAGCGGCTGGCGAGTTTCCAGACGAAGTGGGAAGCCATCATGCGCGAATGGTCGTTGCGCTGGGGTGAGAAGATTCACGGCTGGTGGATTGACGGGTGCTATTTTGCCGATGAGATGTATCGCCACGCCGATGCGCCCAACTTTGCATCGTTCACTGCTGCGCTCAAGGCCGGCAACAGCAAAAGTCTGGTGTCTTATAACCCGGGCGTGATGGTACCGGTGATTTCGCACAGCGAGCATGAGGATTTCACCGCCGGCGAGATATCCGATGCCTTCCCGGTTTGTCCAGGGCGATGGGTCAACGGCGCGCAGTATCACATCCTGAGTTATCTGGGCGAGACGTGGGGCGGCGGCGCGCCGCGTTTCACTGATGGGTTTGTGTGCGGTTATACCGAGTATGTCAACAGCAAGGGCGGTGTTGTGACGTGGGATGTGCCGATTGGCAAGACCGGCGCGATTCCGCAACCGTACATCGATCAACTCAGAAGGCTATCCGCGAATCTGCACGAATAGAAACGTCAAGAGTGAAACACTATGAGCATACCCGGCATCTGGTTGAACGAAGACGACAGTCATTTCTTCTATACGCGCGCCGGCCAGCCGATCACCGGTACGCTGATCGATGCGTTGGTTGATCAATACGCCGGGACGCAGGTGACTCACCTGTTGCTATCCCCCAACTGCATGCGCACGAGTTATGCGAGCGATGTGTGGGATCCAATCTGGCGCAACTACGATCCGACCGGCCCCGATGATCAACCGTTGCTGGCAAGTCTGGCGCCAGAAGCACGCGCCGGCGCGCGCGGCTGGATTCATACGGCGTGGGCGCTGGATCAGGCCGGGATCGACGTGTATGCCCGCTGGATTGAGCTCTCACGCACACATGGCATCAGCCCGTGGTTGTCGATGCGCATGAACGACGTGCACAACGTCGATGATGAACGCTGTTACATTCACAGCGAGTTCTGGCGCAACAATCCGCAATTGCGCCGCGTGACGCATGGCAAGTTCAACGCGTGGGTCGACCGCGCGTTCGATTATGGGCAAGCCGAAGTGCGCGAGTATCATCTCAAGCTGATCCGCGAACTGGCTGAACGCTACGACTTCGACGGCCTCGAACTGGACTGGATGCGCTTCGGTTTCCATTTTCGCCCTGGTAATGAAGCTGCTGGCGCCGTGTTGTTGACCGAGTTCACAGCCGAGGTGCGCCGCGTGTTGAACATGTGGGAGCAAAAACGTGGCCATCGCATTCGGCTGAGCGCGCGCGTGCCATCGCGTCCGGCGACTGCTATTGGTTTAGGCATGGATGCAGTGACGTGGGCGCGTCAAGGATTGGTGGATACGCTTGTGGTCACGCCGTTCTGGGCCAGCGCTGAAACGGACATGCCGATTGAATTGTGGAAGCAGTTACTCGATGGTACAGGCGTCACCTTGCTCGGAGGACTGGAAGTGTTGCTGCGCCCCTCTCCCGAATGGCCTCTATATCAGACCAACTCGTTGGAAACCGTGCGCGGGGCAGCAGCTTCGTTCCTCGATCGGGGTTCGGCCAGCCTGTATCTCTTTAACTATATGGACACGCAAACCTGCATCGACGATCTGGAAAACTACCCGGCGTTGTTGCGCGAATGCGGCGATCTTGAGACGCTTGCAGGAAAGGCGCGTCGCCATGTAGTGACATTTGCCGACACATGGGCGTCCGGCGAACCGCGCGCACAACAGTTACCGGCAGCAATTGGAGCGGGCGGGTGGCAGGCATTCCGCGTTCACGTCGGGCCGCAGCCAATCGGGCAAGCCACGGTGCGTTTAGGAGTAGATCATCGGCCATGTGAAGTGCGCGTGAATGGAGAACTATGTCAGCCATTGGGCGAGGGTGTCTTCAAACCAGGGCCAGAAACGCCGCTGGCGCTTTACACGATACCTGCCGCTGCGATTCATGGTAGCTACAATGTCATCGAGGTTCAAGCAGATGGGGCAATGACGGTGAGTTGGGTCGAGATTGCCATTACGTCAGCCCATCAGCAGATGTCATGACTCATGACTTGGGCGCCTTGACGTACCTGTAGCATGCACGATACTGTGGCGCATATGCCAAACTACATCTGCGCCACATGCGGAACACAGTTTGCAGATTCCATCGCACCCCTTCCCCGTTGCCCGATCTGCGAAGACGAACGCCAATACATCGGTTGGAACGGGCAGGCCTGGACGACAATGCACGAATTGCAACAGACCCGCATCAACATCATTGAGACGCCAGAGCCAGGGTTGGCGTCCATCTTCACCGAGCCGGGTTTTGCCATCTCGCAGCGCGCTTACCTGATTCAGACGCCGGCAGGAAATGTGCTGTGGGACTGTATCAGCCTGATCGATGATGCCACTATCGAAGCCATGCGCGCGTTGGGCGGCGTCTCTGCCATCGCCATTTCGCATCCGCACTTCTATTCGTCAATGGTCGAGTGGAGCCACGCCCTGGGTCATATCCCCGTGTATCTCCATGCCGATGACGCTACCCACGTCATGCGTACGGATGACGTTCTCCGCTATTGGCGCGGAGAGCAACGGGAGGTACTTCCCGGAGTGAACTTAATCCGCTGCGGCGGGCACTTTGCCGGGTCGGCCGTGTTGCACTGGGCAGCAGGCGCCGAGGGGCGCGGCGTATTGCTCACGGGCGATTCGATTTATGTCGTACAAGATCGGCGTTATGTGAGTTTCATGCGCAGCTATCCAAACCTGATCCCACTGCCAGCGCGAGACGTGCAGCGCATTGTGGCAGCTGTTCAGCCATATCCGTTCGATCGACTGTACAGTTCATGGCAGGGACGTATCGTCGCTTTAGGGGCCAAAGCTTCAGTGATCCACTCGGCGGAACGGTATATCGCCGCCATCGCATAGCAGAGAAATCCACACATCTTGACGACAGTCTTATTCGGGCAATTCGCGGCTGTTACCTGTTTGTTCTGTGATTCGTTAGGATTCGTGGATAATCCATCTCATGTCTTCTACCGTACTGGTTTTGATTGACGGGCTGCGCCCGGATGCGATCTCGCCGACTACGACGCCTAATATCATCCGGCTGCAGGCTTGTGGCGCGTCGACTTTGTGCGCCACAAGCGTGATGCCTTCTATTACGCTTCCTGTGCATACCTCCATATTCCATAGCGTCCCACCGGGTCGTCATGGCATCACGACGAATACATGGGCGCCCATGGCGCGGCCGCTGCCCGGGCTGGTCGATGTGGCAAAGGCTGGCGGACTGCGCAGCGCGTTCTTTCACAATTGGGAACCATTGCGCGATTTGAATCGCCCCGAGACCTTGTCTTTTGCCTATTTCCGCGACAATTGCTACAACGATCCCGATGGCGATCAGGTGATTGCAGAAGAGTCGCTGCGCTTTCTTCATAGTGACCACCCCCATTTTTCTTTTGTCTACCTCGGCACCGTCGATGTGTATGGCCACAACCATGGCTGGATGTCGCCCCAATATATGGAGCAAGTAACGCGCGTTGATGCGACGGTCGGCACGTTAATGGCGTCGATTCCGAGTGATCACACCATCGTGCTGACCAGCGACCATGGCGGCCATGATCGCAGCCACGGGGCGGACATTCCCGAGGACATGACAGTGCCATGGGTGGCATCCGGCCCTGGGATACGGCAGGGACACGCTATGCCAGCGCCCGTCAGCCTGCTTGATACTGCGCCAACCATCGCCCGAGTACTGGGGTTAAAGCCACACCCCCACTGGGAAGGCCGTTGCCTCGACGAGATTTTCATTTAATTGGCCTTCCTACTGATCGGCGTCTCGGCGTTCATGCACGCCGGCTGGAACCTCCTGGCGCACTCGCGGCGTTCGGACGTAACGCTCTTCCTGCGCACAACCTTGGTCAGTGCAGTCGTCGGTCTCGTGCCGGTCATGCTCCTGCAATGGCAAGGGCCTGCCTTTCCTCTGGAAGTGTGGGGTTTACTGGCAATCACGGGCGCATTTCAGGCGCTGTATTTTCTTGGGCTGACGTTAGGCTACCGCATCGGCGACTTTACAGTTATCTATCCGCTGGCGCGTGCTTTGCCCGTATTGTTCCTGGCGCTTATCGATATCGCGCGTGGGCGCATGCCGGCGCCGCTTGGCTGGCTTGGCATGCTGCTGGTCTTTGCTGGCTGCGCCATTGTCCCGCTAGAGTCACTGCGCATGGTGTCGCTGGCGCGCTACCGCAACCGTGCATTTATCTGGGTACTGGTGACCGCGCTAGGTACTGTAGGCTATACCACCATTGACAAGATCGCGGCGGAAGCCTTGCCGCCCGGTCCATTGTCAGCAGCACAATACGCCATCGTTGAAACGATCGCCACACTGCCGTTTCTGTGGCTGGCGCTGAAATTGGCGGGGCAGAAACTGAATGGCGCGCATGGCGTCGCGGAGTGGCGCTTTGCGGCGCTGGCCGCGGTGTTTATCACAGGCGCATACTTTCTGGTGCTATGGGCGTACCAACTAAACCCCTTTGCCAGTTACATCTCGGCATTGCGCCAGTTCAGCATTGTCATTGGCGTTGTAGCTGCCTCGGTACTCTTTCACGAGCCGGCGCGCCGCTTGCGCATCGGGGCTGCGGTAGTCATCGCATTGGGAATTATTTGTATCGCGCTGGCGTCGCTGGCGTAGCGTTGTATTCAACGGACATAGATCACTATGAAAGCCTTCTTCTTCAATATTCCTGCGCATGGGCATGTCAATCCCACCATTCCAGTCGTAACCGAACTCGTGCGGCGTGGTGAACACATTACCTATGTCAACACCGAAGCCTTCAGGTCGCGGATAGATAGCACCGGCGTGACGTTCCTGCCCTATCCCTTCGTACCGGCGATGGCTCGCGCCATGCAGAATGCCGGCGGCGGCAACATCCCGCGCAACGCGCTGGCACTCACTCAGGTCAGTGACCAAATCCTACCCTGGGTGCTTGAACTGCTCAAGCACGAAAATCCCGACTACGTCATCTTTGATTCACTCAGCGCCTGGGCCAAATACGCCGCGAAAATACTCAACATCCCCACAGTGACATCGGTCACAACACTGATCGTCGACACAAAAAAACTGCCACCGATGAGCCTGCGCGAAATGGTCGTGATCCTGGCGCAGACTTTCAAGCGGGTCCCCGAGTATGCTCGAACTGCCCGTCATATGCGTAAAGCGTTTGGCATACGCCTGCACAACATGTTTGACTCGGTCATGAGCCTGGGCGATTACAACATTGTGTACACGTCGGAACTCTTTCAACCGAACAGCGCTGCACTTGGGCCGGGATTCAAACTTGTCGGTCCGGCGTTGTCGTTGCAACCTGGATCAGGCACACCGCCATGGCCCTTTGACCAACCCATTCGCAGACCGCTGGTTTACATCTCACTCGGCACGCTGAACAACAACAACCCGGAATTTTATCGTGCGTGTTTTAATGCTTTCGCCAATCACCCCGGACAGTTCGTGCTTTCAGTGGGTAAGGGAACCGACATTGCCGGGTTAGGGCAAGTCCCGCCAGAGAACTTCATCGTGCGCAACAGCGTACCGCAACTGGATGTCCTGCAACACGTCGATCTGTTTATCACGCACGGCGGCATGAACAGTGTGCACGAAGCCTTGTACTTCGGCGTCCCGTTGATCCTGGCGCCGCAGCAACTTGAGCAAGCCACCGTGGCGAAGCGAGTGGAGCAACTCGGCGCCGGCATGACGCTTGCCGCAGGCGCGCCATCGGCGCATGACCGTGTCAGCGTGAGTGAGTTGCAGATCGCCGTCGCGCGCATGTTGAATGCTGCCGAGCCATACCAACGGGCGGCACAGCGAATCGGGGAATCATTCCGCAATGCCGGCGGTGCAGTGCGCGCAGCAGATGAGATCATGGCGTTTACACGGCAAAGACGCTCTTCCACAAGTTAAGCGCAAAAACGGCAGGACGCGCACATCAGCTCGTATCCATGTGATTACCATGTGCGCGCCTGCCGCAGGCCTATCGGTCAGGGAGCAGGTCTAATAACGGAATATCGCCGCAACGGACGATCCGTTGGGCATCATCTGACGATCAAGTGCGTATACCGTGCCGCCATTCATCAAGGTGTGCGCAGCGGCGAAATCCAGCATATCCACGCTGCCGGGCAACGCTGTATCGTATTCATGCATAGCGCCAACCTCAGGCGCATAGGCGCCCCATGCCTGCACATCATTCTGGATGAATAGCACATCCACTCGCCCTTGCACAGCAGCCGGGGCCACCTGGCTGATCTTGTGCGAGGCGCGCGCCGTATTCGCAATCTGGCGGTAATGCTCTGTCGCTTCCATGCGAGCTGTCTCAAAGACGGGTTTCACCATACCCCAGGCGCGCCGCTGCAGTTCTTCTGCACTCATGTCATCCGGGTTGCCCATAATGGGCGTGTCTAGCAATTCCGCCGTTGTATTAACTTCCCGGTAGATTGGGAACAAGTAATCTACCCCTGCAAAAACCAGCGGGGCGTGCGTCGCGGCCTTCAGATGTTTACCAACCCCGGCATCCACCATCTGGCAGTAATGCAGAAGACGCTCTCTGGATAGATCGGCTGGCGAACCGAGGCCGTAGAAAACGGCATCGCCTTTACCAGGCCGGCTATTGGTCAACGTTCTAAACTGGAGTTGCCGATCCTGTGGGTCCATATTGGTGGCCTCATCCAGGCTGTGCGGCACATCCTTAAGTTCGACTTCATGAGCGCCGCTCGGTGTGGCTTCCAGCAGGCGCATCTTGTTTTGGCTTAGTGCAAGGATATAAAACCGGCGATTACCGGTCAGTAAGTGGAGAATTGGTTTGATCTGGAAACGCTCTCCCACTACCACTGTGCCCTCAGCCTCGGGCTTGATAGACATCTCAAAGTGGCGAAATATTCCGGGAGAGATCAACACAGCCAACCCTTCCTGCTGGTGTTGCCAGAGGGGGGTATCCTCCAAAAGTTTATGGGCGGGTTCGAGAAGTTGCTGCGCCTCTGCCGGGCGCATCCCGCCGGCGCCGAGTTGTTCCTCAGCGTCACGCAATAGCTTCTTGAAACGAATCACGTTCTGGCGCGTATCGGCGCCGGCACGTTGGGTGGGTAGCGCGATGGTTACAAAAGGTCCCGTCTTCGCCTCTACCAGATTTTTCAGTTCGTCGATGGTCAACATGTTCATGCTTTCACTCCTTCCAGACACGGTATCGTGTGATACACACTTCCAACAAAGGAGCTGAGGTATTCTCAGCCGCTGAGCGCGAGCTTGAATCCGACTACTGAGCACTCTACTGTCACTGACCGATATTTCACCTCCCCTATGGATATTGTAGGACGCTTTCTGTATCATGCAACACATGGACACTTCCCTGTTTATACGCGGCGTTCTCATCGGGCTGGCGATTGCAGCCCCAGTCGGCCCTATTGGCGTCCTGTGCATCCAGCGCACACTGATCCAGGGACGCATGTACGGTCTGGTTTCCGGGTTGGGCGCCGCTACGGCTGATGCTTTATACGGCAGCGTGGCAGCGTTTGGACTGACGATGATCTCGACACTGCTGGTAACGTTACAGACACCTTTGCGCCTGGTCGGTGGCATCTACCTGTGTTATCTCGGCATCAAGACGTTTCGACAGAAGGTGATCGGATTAACCCAGATACAACGGCGCAATATTGCCGGCGCCTACCTGTCTGCATTGGGTTTAACGCTGACCAATCCGGTCACTATCATGTCATTTGTGGCTATTTTCGCCGGTTTGGGGGTTGGTGTGCAGCAGGGAGATGCGCTCTCAGGCGTGGTTGTGGTTCTGGGCGTCTTCAGCGGCTCAGCATTATGGTGGCTGATGCTCAGTACTTTTACAGGGTTCTTCACAGGCCGCATGGCGCCCCGCGTGATGCAATGGATCAAGTGGATTGCGGGCGTCATCATTTTCGTTTTTGGCGTTATGGCGCTGGTCAGTTTACTTATCGGATAGTCTCACACACTCCCGGAATCCGCTTCGCGTGAGATTCCGGGAGTGTGTGTGGACACTTAACGCCTGACTTGTCTCTATGACCACAGTCACCACCCGCGTGTGACTGAGGCTACTGGTAACCCACACTCAATCTTCATACACTGTATCCCACATAATGAAAATGAGGGTGAACATGAATCAGAAAAGATTTCCCATCGTTGCCGCAGGACTAATCGCAAGTGCGCTCATTGCTGCGTGCTCGGCTCCTGGCGCAACAGGCACAGGATCCACTCAAGGCACATCCAGCAGACAAACAACGGGTCGGCGCATAACGGTAGAGACGGGCACGATCAGCAACCATATCATCGGCACTGGAACGGTGGTGGCGCGTGCAACCGCCCAACTCGCTTTTTCGCACTCAGGCACCGTGAAGACGGTCAATGTCAAGATCGGAGATTCTGTCAAAGCCGGGCAGGTACTGGCATCGATTGATACTACTGATCTGGAATTGGCCGCCAAGAGCCAATATGCCAACTACATCAGCGCACTGGCAGCCTATAGCCAGACGATTCAGGGTCCGACCGATAGCGATCTGGCGGCTGCCAAAGCCGGCATCATTGCCGCTCAGGAGGCCTACAGCACCACATTGCAGGGCAGCACCGATTCTGCCCTTAACTCGGCCTATGCGGCGTACAACAGCGCCAAGGCAGCACTCGACCAGTTGTCTGCTCCTCCGACACAATACGACGTCGCCTCGGCTGAGGCGTCGATGCTCAATGCCAAAGCCGCACTAGATAGCGCGCAAGCGGCATACGACACAGCCAAGAAGCGCGATCCTGCCGGCATCGGCGGTTCTAGCGCGGGACTGAGCCTGCAGCAGGCTACCAATAACTACAACTCGGCTAAGGCAGCCTATGACAAGCTGTTCCAACCTGCTACTGCCAGTTCCCTGGCACAAGCCAAGTCCCAGATTGCATCAGCGCAGAACAACCTCACCAACCTGCAACCATCGGCAGAAAAGATCGCATCGGCCAGGCAGGCGATGGAAAATGCACAATCCAAACTCGCTGGCCTGACTCCTACAGATTCGACGGTGCTTCAAGCCAAGGCCAAACTGGAGCAGGCTTCAATTTCTCTGCAACAGGCTCAAAAAGCCGTTGAAGATTCGACCATCAAGTCACCCTTCGATGGCATAGTGGCGACGGTGAATGCGGATGTCGGCGACTCGGCCAACTCTGGCACGGCGGTTGAAGTGGCCGATTTCATTGTCCCGCAGTTCCAAGTCAATGTTGACGAGGCCGACCTGGGCAATGTGAAAGTTGGCGCCGATGCGACAGTTCAACTACAAACCTATCCCAACGTTGCCATACCGGCCAAAGTGGAGCGGGTGGACTCCACAGGTACGACTTCGGGTAACATCGTGACGTTTAAGGTGTACCTTTCGATAGGCAAGGCACAATTGCCTGATGGCACAGCGCCCACTATTCTGCTTGGAATGAGCGGCACATCCCAGATCGTGACGCAGAAGGCCGACAATGCCACCCTGGTTCCGAATGCGGCGCTGGTTGTCGATGCGCAGACCAAGGCACTCAGCGTGAACAAGCTCAATCCCGATGGCACAGTAACCAACACCCCGATTACCGTTGGCTTCCGCGGCACCGATAACGTACAGGCACTGAGCGGCGTCAAGCCAGGCGACGTGCTTATAGAAGCCGGCGTAGCGCCTGTGACTACGAATGGCGGTGGGCCTGGCGGTGGTGGGCCCGGTGGCGGCGGCCCCGGAGGCAACTAACATGATTGATCTGAAGAATATTACCAAGCTCTATCACATGGGTGATGAGACGGTGCATGCCCTGCAGGATGTCAATCTGAGGATCGAAGATGGCGAATATATCGCCATCATCGGCCCCTCGGGCAGCGGCAAAAGCACGCTGATGAACATTCTGGGCTGCCTGGATATTCCGACTTCCGGTTCATACGACTTGAACGGCACGATGGTTAGCAGGATGAAGGAAAGCCAGTTAGCCACGGTGCGCAATAAGAACATCGGGCTGGTTTTTCAGAACTTCAACCTGCTCGGTAAAGCCACTGCCATTCGCAATGTGGAATTACCGGCACGATATGGTGGATTTGGCCCTGCAGAGCGTCACAAGCGCGCCATGGAGGCTATGACGGCGGTAGGGCTGGCGCATCGCACCCACCATAAACCCACTGAACTGTCTGGCGGGCAGCAACAGCGCGTGGCCATTGCACGCGCGTTGGTGAACAAGCCCAACATCATTCTGGCCGACGAGCCCACCGGCGCACTGGACAGTAAAACCGGCAAGGAAATCCTCGACCTGTTCGAGCAGTTGCAGCGCGAAAACGGCATTACGGTCATTGTGGTGACGCATGACCCGAATGTGGCGCGGCGCGCACACCGCGTGGTGACCATTCGTGACGGCCGCATCGAGAGCGATGTCTCGCGGCAGAAGGACAAAGACGGCAAGGAAATCCTCATCACGCGCCAGGTCGCACCCATTCCCGAGCCTGAGGAAAGCCTGGTGGCTGCATCGCAGGATGTGGTGGTCGAG
>CAIQQO010000310.1 GCA_903873965.1 uncultured bacterium | reverse complement strand
CCTGCGGCTGAAAATGCGCGGCAACCGCCAGTGCGGATGCACCACCAGTTCGCCTTCGGCCACCGAATAGTCCCACGTCGTGATGCGCCGGCTCTTGGCGATCTCGCGCACATACGGGCGCGCATCGCCGCCGATCGTGCAATCGGCGTCCGGGCTGAACCCGAGGTTGATCGACACGAGCATGTCTGCCGGGAATTGCGGCAGGCGTCGCATCAGGTCATCCATGGCGCGTTGGGCGCGGTCAGGCGTGCCATTCCAGATGTGGACGCGTTTTTGCGCTTCGCTATATTTCAGCATCGCGGCAAAAGAGCCGTCCCAACCGGGCATGTGCAGCATGTCATCGCCCCAGCCGGTGAATGGCGTGCCCCATGTGCCAAGTTCGATGATGGCGCCCGGGTTCTCCTGCGCCGTAATGCCGCCCAGTTCCTGCACCAGATCGATGAAGGTGTTGTGGTCGCAGCCGTTGCGGTTGCAGCCGCCCGGATCGCCGGGGAAAATGCCGACGATGTCCGCGCCCTTCATGACCGCCGCCCACTTGCGCCACAGCTTGCGGATCAGCTCGCGATCGGTCGGGTCGTTGGGGCACGCGCAATACCATTCGTGCCCGATCGTGTTGGGGGCGAGGATGTACTTCAGCATCAAGCCCTTGTCGTGCGCGATGCCGATGACGGCTTCCATCGTGCTGGCGAAACGCTTGAACACGTCATCTTCGGCCAACGCCGATTTGTACAAGGTCGGCTCCAGCCAGAACTCGAAGCAGTTGAAGCCGAACGACTTGATCATGTCGAACAGAGCGCCGAACTCAGCCGGGCTCCAACCTCCGCCTGCCGCCGGGCTGGTCATGTTGACGTTCCAGCCATTCAACAGGTGCGAGGCGAAATTGACATAGTACGAACGCAGCGCGAAAGCGGGTTGTTTATTCATCATGATATTAGTCGGCATATTGCGCTCGAACGGCGGCTTCACGCGCCTGCGCGCGCGCCCATGCGTGCGGGAAACGGGGGTTCGCGGCGGTGTTGGGGCCGGGGATATACGGGTAAATTCTCTCCAGGCCGGGGATCAAGGTTTTGCCAAAGCCCGGCGCGTCGGACAGCGTGATGACGCCGTTGACGGGTCGATACGGCTCGGTGAATAGCACTTCGCGGAAGGGATTCGGGTACATGAAGAACTCGCACATGTGACCGCTGGCCACTCCCGCCACCACATGCGTGTTGCACATTGTGCCGAGGCTGGAACTCCAGTTGTGCGGCACCAGTTTAACGCCGTTGGCCGCCGCCTCGCGCCCGATCCGCCAGTTCTCGCTGAGGCCCATCAGGATCGAGTCGGACTGCACCGCGTCGTAGATGCGCTGCTGCAGCCACGGGCGCGCCTCATTCAGGCTGCGGAAACGCTCGCCGCCCCATAGCATCACGCGCGGCATGCGGGCTTTGATCGTGAGATAGTCCTCGAACTGCTTCGGGCCTTCGTCGCCCATGGGCTGTTCGAAGAAGTAGTAACCGAGGTCGTTGATGATCGGCGCGATCTCCATGCACTGCTCGAATGTCCACGAGTCGTAGCCTTTCTTTTCCAGGCCGAGTTTAAAATCCGAACCGACGGCTTCGCGCAGTTTACGGCATACCTCGCCCAGAATGGTCGGCGTCACACCAGCTTCTTCCCAGTCGGTGCCGGGGCGCCACTTGAACGCGTCAAAGCCCAGCGACTTGTAGCGCAAGGCCTCTTCGATCAACGCCTCGACGCCGTAGGGCTTGCCATCGCCCTTGTCGTAGTACGTCCACAACACGCCGCCGCTGGCATACACAGGCACATGCGGGTTGGGTGCATGGTCAACCGCCAGCAACTGATAGACCGGCTTGCCTTTCGCCCTGCCGATGATGTCCCAGCATGCCACATCGATCCCGGCAGGCACCGGCGTGCCGACGAGGTCGAAGGGATTTTTGCCGATAAGCTGCGAGAAGTCGGAAGCGCCGTGGACATCGCCGGGGCCGATGCCCGTGATGCCTTGATCGGTGAACACCTCGATGATGCCGACATCATACTTGGTCAGCACAACCGGGCCGCATTCGTGCACATAGGCGCCTTCGACCGGTTTGTAGGTCAAACGCGTCAGCCGCACATCGGTGATCGTGATCGGTTCACGCGTGATTGTTGGTAATGGATTGGTCATGAGTGTTTTCGCACCACCTCGGATAAGGATTCCTGATCACTGCTGATTGTAGCGATAGTCTCGAATTTGCGTAGCGCTCCGGTTTTCGGTGATTCGTGCGATGATGCACTACAGTGATTTGACAATCGCAAAGTAACGAGGAGTAACTTAATGGCCATTGACTCAGTTCCAACCATTACGGCTTCCATGCCGTCACTCACACCGCCCACATGGGCGATCCTGCAACGCAAACTGATCGACGCGCTCTCGGCAGCGGCGCACCCGTATCTCGATAAGTACACCCACGCCGACGGCGAGCGTCAGCACGAGCTGATCTGGGGCAGCCAACTGAACAGCCGCGATGGCGCTGATGATTTTTACGAGAGCTTCTACAACTTCCCGCTGCTCTATCTGCTGGGCGGCGCGGACGACTTATTGCCATTGGCGCATCAGCAATGGGAAGCGATCACGCGCCAGACCACGCGCCTCGGCAATGTGTACAAGGAATACGAGCGCGGCTACGACCAGTTCCATCAGTCCGAGAGTTATCTCTATTTTTACCTGTTGTGCCTGGCCGACCCCACCAACCCCAAGCTGGTCGAACGGGCGCGCCGCTTTGCGGGCTTCTTCATGAACGAAGACCCGGAAGCGCCCAACTATGACGAAGAGAAAAACATTATCCGCGCGCCGCACAACGGCAGCGGCGGGCCGCGCTGGGGCGTCAACGATGACGGTTCGCCGTCCAGCTACGGCTGGAGCAAAGGCATGTCGGTGTATGGCCTGCCTTTCCAGAACGTGCCGGGCATCGACAAGATCGAGGACTTGAAAGACCCCGCCAATGCGCGGCGCATGGGACAGGCGATGGAACGCGCGTACAGCAAGGGCGACGTG
>CAIQQO010000309.1 GCA_903873965.1 uncultured bacterium | reverse complement strand
GCGATCATGACCAGGAACGACAAACCAGAGACAAAGTCCATCAAGGGAAAAGCGCCGGCCTCAAGTTGGGCGCGATCAACATTTCTGGCGCGGTTCAGCCTGTTCTGTTCGTCAAACTGGCCGAGTGCATGTGGTTCGCGCGCAAAGGCTTTCACTACGCGCACACCCGCGATATTCTCCTGCAGCACCGTCGTCAGTTTGCCCATCTGCTCGCGCACTGCGGCCCAGGCCGGGTCGATGCGCATGCGGAAGCGCGCGATGGCATACACCATCAACGGCATCGGCACCAGCACCGCGAGCGTGAGTTGCCAGTCGAGCGTGAGCAGGATGACAAAGGTGAACAGAAAGGTGCTGCCCTCTGTCAACATCGTCGTAAACCCGAACGCGACGAACTGTTCGATCGAGTCCATGTCGCTGATCATGCGCGACATGATCTGGCCTGTCGGCATCGTGGTATACCACGAGAACGGCAGGAATTGCAACTTGCGGTAGAGCACGAGGCGCAAATCGCGCACCACATCAGTGCCGATAAGCCCCTGCAACAGGCTCTTCAAATAGTTGAACACACTGAGCAGCCCCGATGAGCCTACCAGCAGCAGGCCATACAGCAGCACTGCGCTCATGTCTTTGTGGCTGATGCCCCGGTCAACAGTCTGGCCGAGAAAAAACGGGCCAAGCAGGCCGAGGATCAACGCAGCAATGGCGCACAACGCTAACGCGATGGCGCGACGCCAATAGGGCTTGACATACGGAATAAGTCGTTTCAGATCATTCATGACTGCACTTCATTTGGCAAATACGGTAACGGAAAACACAACCCCGCAGGCGCCAACCGCAGGTTTCTACTACTCGACGCAGACACGCGACAACAAAAAAGGCCGCAAGCAAAGATTTGCTCGCAGCCTTTCGATTTCCTTTTGGCTATTAACCCTAACGGCGGCGGATAATCCGGGGTGCGCTGGGTGTGTTGCCGGGTATGAGGCAGGAGCAAACTGCGAGTGATGCAGCTACGCCATCACTGCAAAGAAATCGCACCATTCTATTCGCTCCTCCTTGTTTTAAGATTTTAACTGCCTCAGAGATTCTACAGGATAGACTTGCCCATGTCAATTCCATTCCCATGCGTTCCAAGTCATCAGGCCGAAACCCTTATACCGCAATCCCGTCACGCGTTGCGACACGAGAGCCCGCAGGGGCGAGTACAGCGGCACAAACAGCACATTGCTGGTGATGGCCGCAAATACCGCGTTTATGCTCTTGGCTCGCCCGGCTGTCGTGACGCCGGCATCGCCCGACTCTACAGCCACAATGGCCGCATCGGTGTCTTTGTCGCAGTAGCCAAACAAGTTGCCCTGTGTCGCCTGTGGCGCCTGTTTGGTTGGAATGTCGGCGCAACCCAATAGACCACTGAACCGCGTCAATGCCTGTGTCTGATAGAGCGCCGCGTCAAAACGTCGCGTCAGCAGGATGCCATCGCTGTCATACGGCGCAAAGAGTTTGCTTTTGACGCCCAGCCCCGACACAATCTGGATATCGACACTAAAACCCACCGCGCTGAGCTGCTTCTGGATCAACTGACTGAGTGCGTTGCGCGGCTCACGCTGGTTGGTCACCAGCGTAAACGCCAGCGTTTGGGTAACCATATTGCCACTCTGGTTTTCCAGCGCCTTGGCGCAGGGAAGTTCGTCACATGCCCAGCCATCTTCGGCCAGTAGCGCCCGCGCGCGCGCCACGTCGCCTTTCGTCAACAGGCTGGCGTTGTCCTGCCCGTAAAACATGCCGCTCGGATTGATCACCTGCGAAACGGTCACCGGCCCGACGGCAGGGTCGTGCATGATAGCGTCGGTGTCTATAGCAAGCTGCAACGCCTGGCGCACCTTCAGTGAATCGAACGGGAAGCGCTCAATGTTCAAGGCAATCTGTTCGATCAGCGGCGCCACCACGGGCGTCATCGTCGACGACGACCCTACCAGATTCATTCCCAGCGGGTCGGCCAACTGGGCATCGCCGCTCTTGATCATCGCTGCCGCAGATGCCTCGTCTTTGACGAACTTAAAAGTGATCTCCGGTATCGTGCCCTGCCGCGGTAACGGGAATGGTTGCTTTGAGCGCGTCAGCGTCAAATCGCTGCCTTTGCGCCACGCGGTCAACTCAAAGGCGCCGTCTCCGATGGGTTGCAGCGCGAACGTGCTGGTCAACTGCTGCTCTGCCTCCACATCCTTCAAGAGATGCTCGGGCAGCCAGCGCACAACGCCCCAGTAATTCGGGTCAGCCAGCGCTCCTGCCTGCTCCTCATAAGGCGCATAGTCTCCACGGCGCGAAAAATAATCGAAAGACACATCGCCCTGCAGTGTTCCGGCTGCAGCCTGGCGCGCCTGCGCCGCACTCATAAAGCTGACGACCACCGTGCGCGCATCGGACGCCGTCATGGCATACACCTTCTGGGTCAGCGCATCGAACACCTGGGCGCCCGGCGACATGATGAGCCGCCAGCTATACAGGGCATCCTGCGCCGTCACCGGTTGACCGTCCGTCCAGCGCCAACCCTGGCGAATCTTGAATGTCACTTCAAGGTGGCGGTCATCGCCTTCACCGATCCAATGTGCGCCACCGTTATCGATGGTGGGCACGCTTTCACAGCCGAGTGCCACGGGCGCGCCATTTTCATCCTGTCCGATGCACCCCACGAAAAGCGCCCCCAGAACCGTTTGCGCCGCCGGCGAAGTGGCATACAGCGGATGCAGGCTCTCGGGTTCACCCACGATCGCCATAGTAACGGGCATGGGAGGAACAGCGGTGGCGGTAGGCGCCGGCGTGGCCGTGGCGCTTGCAGTGACAGTCGCCCGCTGCCGTGTCACCGTGGGGGTGATCGCCTGTGCCTGCCCTTCCGTAGTGGCGGTCACTTCCAGCCGGCCGCTGGTTGAAGTCGCCGGCGCAACGTTGGTTTGCAGTGGATTAGGGCCGGCGGCATCACATGCGCTCAGCATCAGGCACAGCACCATAACCAGCAAGGGCAGATGGCGCATTCGGTTATGGCTGGCTTTCATTCGTCGATCCTTCGTCATGACCTCGTCCTTCGTCTTGTGCCGTCTCTCGTTGTTCATCAACTTCATGTTCTTCGGTGCGCACAGCGGGGCTTTGATGTTCGCGCCTTAACTGTGCGGCAATTTGTTCAGCGCGTTGCTGCGAAATGAGGGCTGATTGCTCGCGCCGCCAGCGTTCAATTTCGGCGTGGTTGCCATTCAATAACACTTCGGGCACGCGCCAGCTGCGAAACTCGGACGGGCGCGTGTAATGTGGATACTCCAGCGTGCCGGCATTCACATGCGATTCATGCCGTGTAGCCCAGGCCGGCAACACACCCGGCACCTGCCGCGACACAGCGTCAATAATAACCATGGCGGGCAGTTCTCCGCCGGTCAGCACGTAGTCGCCGATGCTGATCTCATCAGTGACCAGATGCGAGCGCACGCGCTCATCCACGCCTTCATAATGCCCGCAGATCATGGCGATGCGAGGATGGCGCGCTAGTTCCTCGGCAACAGCGTGCGTGAAATGTCGCCCTGCCGGCGACATCAGTATGATCGGGACGTCGGGCGCAGCGCCCAGCACCCCCTCGATAGCCGCAAAGATGGGATCGGGCTTCATCACCATCCCGCCGCCGCCGCCATAGGCGTAGTCGTCGGTGATGTGATGCTTGTCCGTGGTGTAATCACGAATGTTGTGGGTGTGGAGATCGAGGATACCGGCATCCATCGCGCGGCGCAGGATGCTCTCCGCAAAAGGGCTGATAAACATGTCGGGAAAAAGCGTAAATACGTCAAATCGCATGGATGATTCGGTATGAACACATACCCACCGATGCTGTGCGCGGCGCAAGGCGTCGGTGGGTGTGATCTTTATCCTTAGTAGTAGATGGCTATGACTTCGACTTGCGGCCGGCCGGCGGCTCTGTGGCCTTGCGTTTATCCATGTTGCGATTCCTGGGTTCGCGATTGGCCTGCTGCAAGCGTTGCTTGTAATCAAGCGGGTGGCTGATCGCTGCCGGGATAATGCGCACCTCAACGCCATGGGCAATCTCGATGCGCGCCATGTCCTCGTCGGTATTGAGATACGTTAACTTGCCGATGATGCCGCCAACGGTGACAATCTGATCGCCGACCTTGAGATCACTGACCACTTCCTGCTGGACTTTGCGTGCGCGGTTCTGCGGCAATACCACCACAATCCAGATGAGTATGAAAACAATGGCGATTGAAGTAATGAGAATGACGATGCCAAAATTAGTTTGATCCATATTGCCCGCTCATTATACCCAGCGGACTATTGTCATTGTGCACTCATCTCCGCGTTTATACTTAAGGCAAATCTTAAGCACACAAAAGGAGAGGCTCAGATGATCAAAAAGAAATATCGCACCTTGCGGTTTGTGGCATTCATCGGGCAAGTGCTGGCATGGGTGGCGCTCGTGCTAAGCATCCTGGGCGCCATCGGCGCTGTTGGTTTAGGTCTCATGGGTTATATCGCCATACCGGCGATGGAAACCGGGAGTGGCGCCAATTCGATATCCATGATCAGCGTGATCGCCGGCGTTACGAGTGGCATCGCTATTCTCGTCTTCGGCATCGTCAACTTTATTGTGTTGCTGGCGACAGCGGAGTTCCTGCACGTCCAGATCGACACCGAGCAGAACACACGCCTCGGCGCCGAGTACATGCGTCAGTTGCTGCAGACACAGTTACAGGCGCCATCGGGGCAATCCCCAATGCCTGTCGAGGCGTCACCGATCGCAACGCTTTTGCCAGAAGCGTACGCAGCGGAGCCCACGATGACAACGCCATCTGCCCCACTGCGCAAAGACTGACGGTCATGAACACCACAGCCCAATGGGAATCGGCTTGGCCGGCACTGTATAATCGCCGCGGATGAATAAGCGTATTCGTTATGTAATACCGTGGCGTAGTAGGGAAACCCGACTACGCATAGCGGGAGCATCGCGGTACATCACGCACCTGACTGTGCTTGCGATTACTCTGATCGCAGTGATTCTCGCCACCTCGAACCTGCCCCAGTCTGAAAGTGCGCCCACCGACAAACCTCCCGCCGAAACGGTTCCACTCGGCGCTGACCTGAACCTTCCGATTAAACGCAATACTACCGCCTACCCGATCCCCCTGCCTGTGGATGCCACGGGCGCTGGTGGCGCAAGCGACGAGAGTGCCATCATACGTAGCTTCGCGCCGATATCGGGCACGTCACTCATAGGGAGCACAGGGAGCGCAAGCTCTCAATCGCGCGGCCTAATCACGTACACAGTCCAGTCGGGCGACACGCTCTTCGGCATCGCAGGCGCTTTCGGCCTGGCTCCCGAGACGATATTGTGGTCGAACTATACGACGCTTAAAGACAACCCCGACCTGCTGCGACTCGGCATCGATTTGTTGATTCCGCCCAGCGACGGTTTGATCACGACAGCGCAAGAGGGTGACACGATCACAATCATGGCGCGCAGGTTCAAAGTGTCGGCCGAGGCTATTCTGAAAAACCCGGTCAATGGATTGACAGACATGAACCAGGTTCTGCGCGACGGACAACAACTCTTTGTCCCAGGCGGCCAGCGCGAGACGGTGGTGTGGCAGTTGCCCAAGCCAGTTGAGGTGCGCAAGACGGCCACGGGTGTCAAGGTCTATAGCGTCGGCACGTGCGGAGAAGTTGCCATTCCGGCGCTGGGAACGGGCGCCTTTATCTACCCGGCCAATGCTCACTTCTTGTCGGGCTACAATTACAGCGCGTGGCACCCCGGCCTGGATTTCTCCGGACACATGGGCGACCCGATTTATGCGGCGGACAGCGGCACCGTCATCTACGCCGGTTACTCGCTCAATAGCGCGGGCGTGCCTGTAGGCTATGGCCATTACGTCGTCATCGACCATGGCAACGGCTATCTGACACTGTATGCTCACGCCAGCCAGTTATTCGTCACCTGTGGCCAGCAGGTGCTGCGAGGCACCCAGATCGCAGGCATCGGTTCGGTGGGCAATTCAACCGGCCCTCATCTGCATTTTGAGATTCGCCATGAAGGCATTGCACTTAACCCATGGAACATTCTGCCAGCGCCTTAAACGCAACTATTAAAACCAAAGTATCATTGCCTGCTAAATCTAAAAAGAGATCATACGAAATCACACTCCCGAAATCCTGTAACAACAAGAGTTGCCATGTCGCTGTGTCGACTTGGCGATCCGCGGAAGTGTGATCTCGAGAACACATAGTGAGACGCAGCTTAATAACACAACGGTTAGCAGTACGAGCGCGTGTTGTACAACGCGCAGCCCGTGTCTACCTCGCCTCCGAAGAATTGCGCTGGCGAATGCTGGTGACGACGGGGCGTTTTACCTCGCACATTGCGATCATCGCCGTGGCTCTGCTGGCCGTGGTGCTTGCCGGAGCGCGTATCAGCGGTATTGGCACAGCCAAGTCGAGTAAGCCAAGTACGACGGGTACGACCAATGTGCCAAACGCCAGCGCCGCCCAGAGCCAGCCCCTTGCCGACCAGACCAACGGCAATGGCGGGCGCGTGTTTTCACCGGCTGCGCTGTCATCGTATATATCCATCATCAACCAGGATGGCGGCCTGGTTTTGCGCCGCGCCGTCGCTGATACCATTTCCCCTTCAGAAAGCCGCAGCGGGGCCATCACCTATACCGTACAGAGCGGCGATACGATTGAGACCATCGCGGCGCGCTTCCGATTGCTGCCAACGACGCTGGTATGGTCTAACGCGGACGTGGAAGATGCGCCTGATCGCCTGAGCATCGGCCAAATCATTCTCATCCCGCCCATCGACGGCATTTGGTACACGGTAGCAAGCGACGACACCCTCAGCGATATCGCTGTCAAGTTCAAGGCCAAAATGGAGGATATCGTCGGTTATCCGATGAACAACCTGGCCCCCGGCGCGAACTTGCTGGCTGGCGCGCGAATCATGATTCCGAATGGCGTGAAGCCGTTCGTGGCCAAACCGGTTGAAGCGGCAGCAGCCACATCGGGCGGCGGCGACTATAACACCTACACGGGTCCATCTGTATCCTCTGGCAGCGGCCAGTTTCAATGGCCGACGTCCGGATTCCTGTCACAGGGGTATTCCGGATATCACCGTGGCATCGACATCGCCAGGGCTGTGGGCGTTCCCATTGCGGCAGCCGACGGCGGTTACATTGCGGCGGCCGGCTGGGACAACACCGGCTACGGCTATATGATCATCATTAACCATGGCAATGGCTTTTCAACACTATATGGCCACCTCAGCCAATATTACGTCGACGCAGGACAGGCTGTATCCCGCGGCCAGGTCATCGCCGCCATGGGCAGCACAGGACGCTCAACCGGCCCGCACTTGCACTTCGAGGTACGGTATGGCGGCGTGCAACAGAATCCGCTCTTCTATCTCCCCTGATCCCCTGGAAACCTCATGCCGATACTATTACTCATTCGACACGGCACCAACGACTATGTCAAGACCGGGCGGTTGCCCGGACAGGCTCCCAACATCCACTTGAATGAAGAAGGCCGCGCGCAGGCGCAGGCGCTGGCCAAGCACTTGGAGAAACAACCGATTTGCGCCGTTTATGCCAGCCAATTGGAACGCGCCATCGAGACAGCCTGGCCGATTGCGGCGCCGCGCGGGTTGCCCATCATCATTCGCCCTAACCTGGCCGATACCAACGCCGGAGACTACACGGGTAAGACCATCAAGGAATTGAACGAATCTCCCGAGAGCAAAGAAGCCTGGAAGATCATCGTTGGGAAACCTTCCGAAGGGCGGCTGCCCAACGGGGAGTCTTTGATCGAGATGCAGGCACGCGTCGTGGCCGAGTTGGAACGTATCTGCGCCGCCCACCCTGATCCAGAACCGCCCGCGCCGCCCGAACCCGGCGCCAGCGTAGCACCTGCCCACGCCCCCGTACCCCCGGTGATCATTGCCGTTGTCATGCATAACGATCCGATCAAGGCGGCCGTGGCGCACTTCCTGGGCATGCCGTTTGACAACTTCCAGCGCATCGGTGCATCACCCGCCTCCGTCAGCACCGTAATGGTCATGAAGGAGCACGTCATGCTGGTGAACCTGAACCAGGTCCCGTATTAGCTTCGGCGCACAAATGGTCAAGCCGATTCATAACGATGGTGCGCATGGGTGCAATGGTATAATGACACTGTGGTTGTGTGCGCAACCCATATAGGATAAAGAATTGGAAAAAACTGATATGAAACCGACTAAGCTCGAAAAGCTGATCATGGAAGCGATCAAGACTGCGAAGCTTGGTTTACCCGATTGGTCAGCCATTGCAAAAGCTGAGCATGTCTCGCTGGAATATCTGCAGGCCCGCGTAGAGTGGATGCGCCGCGTAGGGATGATCAAGTAGAAACAGGCAACCAAGATTGCCTCCCGTGTGTCACCCCGCGACACACAACGACCGAACGCCCTAGGGCGACACGACCCTGTGTCGCCTTTTTTGTTTTTCGCACTGGCGCACTCACCGATCACGACCTCTAACACTTTGCTAACAGTGCGCCATTATTTGTCTAACACGGCCATCCTATGCTCACACTCAATTAACCGGAATTTGAAACCAATAACAGGGGTGTAGTCATGTCAAAGATTGTAGGTATCGACCTCGGAACAACCAACAGCGTGGTCGCCGTGCTTGAAGGCGGCAGCCCGACCGTCATCCCCACTTCGGAAGGCAGCAATCTATTGCCCTCGGTTGTGGGATTCAATAAGAACGGCGAGCGTGTGGTGGGACAACCCGCCAAGCGCCAGGCCGTCGTCAATCCTGAGAACACCGTGTTCTCCATCAAGCGGTTTATGGGTCGCCGCTATGACGAAGTAGAGAGCGAGCGCAAGCGCGTGCCCTACGCCGTGGTGCAGGGGCCGACCGCCGACGCGCGCGTCAAGATCGTCAACACCAACAAGACATTTACGCCGCAGGAAATCAGCGCGATGATTCTGTCCAAGTTGAAGGCGGACGCAGAAGCCTATCTGGGTGAACCTGTGACGCAGGCCGTCATTACTGTTCCCGCCTACTTCAACGACAGCCAGCGCCAGGCCACCAAGGACGCCGGCCAGATTGCCGGACTGGAAGTGTTGCGCATCATCAACGAGCCAACGGCAGCCGCACTGGCCTACGGGCTGGACAAAAAGAAGGATGAGACGATCCTGGTCTTTGACCTGGGCGGCGGCACCTTCGACGTCAGCATTCTGGATGTAGGCGATGGCGTGGTGGAAGTGAAGTCCACCAGCGGCGACACGCACCTGGGCGGCGACGACTGGGATGCTGTCATCATGGACTGGGCGATCAACGAATTCAGAAAAGAACAAGGCGTTGACCTGCGCAGCGATCGACAGGCACTGCAACGCATCCGCGAGGGCGCTGAGAAAGCCAAGATCGAGCTATCGGCCCTGATGGAGACAGAAATCAACCTGCCCTACATCACGGCTGACCAGAGCGGGCCCAAGCACATGATCATGAAGCTGACCCGCGCCAAGTTTGAGCAGATGAGTGACGGATTGGTGAAGCGCGTGCGCGGACCAGTCGAACAGTCGCTCCGAGATGCCAAGCTGGCGATCAAGGATATCGACGAAGTGGTCTTGGTGGGCGGTTCAACGCGCATGCCGATGATCCAGGCGCTGGTGAAGGAAATGTCCGGCGGCAAGGAACCCAACAAGAGCGTCAACCCTGATGAAGTGGTAGCGATTGGCGCAGCCGTTCAGGCCGGTGTGCTTGGCGGTGAGGTGAAGGATGTGCTGTTGCTCGACGTGACGCCACTCAGTCTGGGGCTTGAAACCCTGGGCGGTGTGATGACGCCGTTAATCACCCGCAATACCACCATCCCGACACGCAAGAGTGAAATCTTCAGCACGGCCGAGGATAACCAGAGTGGCGTCGATGTGCGGGTATTTCAGGGCGAGCGTCCGATGGCCGCGGACAACATGGCACTCGGTCAGTTCCGGCTGGATGGCTTGCCGCCGGCGCCGCGCGGGATTCCGCAGGTTGAAGTGACGTTCGATATCGACGCCAATGGCATTCTGCATGTGACCGCCAAAGACAAGGCGACCGGCAAGGAACAGCACATCAACATCACGGCCAGCACCAACCTGAACAAGCAAGACGTTGAGCGCATGGTGCAGGAAGCCCAGCGTAATGCGGCGCAGGACGCCAAACGCAAGGAAGTGGTGGAAGCGCGCAACACGGGCGACAACATGGCCTATCAGGCCGAGAAGTCGCTCAAAGACATGGGCGACAAAGTCAGCGCCGCTGACCGCGCCAGCATCGAAGGCGCCATCAACGATCTGCGCGCCGCGCTAAAGACCGATGACTTGAACCACATCCAGAAAGCGACTGAGACATTGCAGGCAGCGGCATCCAAGATGGGCGCAGGCGGCGACCAACCCGGCGCCGGAAATCCACCGAATGGCTCCGGACCGACCAGCGACGAAAGCGTCGTCGATGGCGAGTTCCGGACGGCCTAGATCGTAAAACGTGATCAGAGCGATCTGATCACGTTTCGCGCTACACACCACACATCTTTCGCTTCACGCTTCCCGCTTCACCCTTCTCGCTTTACGTTTTACGTTTTACGTTTTACGTTTTACGTTTCACGTTTTAGAGCAGTGGGGTGAGTAAGGCGATGGCGCGGCGGATGTCTTCGATCTGCTTCGGGCCGCTGATTTCGCGCTCGATGGTGAGTGCGCCGGTGAAACCGTATGATTTGAGTTTGGGCACGAGCACGGGGAAGTTGACCTTGCCTTCACCCAGTGCTTTTTCCTCGCCGAGGTAACGGCCGTTGGTGGGATATTCGCCGTCTTTGGCATGCACGCCGCGCACAAACGCGCCGAACACGTCAAGGGAGTCGACGGGGTTGGCTTTGCCATACAGCAGCAGGTTGGCAGGGTCGAGGTTGATGCCGACGCCCGTGCTGCCCAAATCCTCAATCACGCGTAACAGCGCGACAGGCGTCTCCTGCCCGGTCTCAAAACAAAAGGTGAGGTTGCGGGCGCGACAATACGACACCACATCCTGCAACGCCTCGATCAGCCCGGGATAAAGTGGATCGTTAGGGTCCTCGGGGATGAATCCAACGTGCGTGGTGATGCTTGATACGCCGACGCGCACGGCAAAGTCGGCACCTTCCTTGAGCGCAGCCACGCGCTCGGCGCGGCGCGCAGGTGGCACCAGTCCGATGGTAGATGGGCCTTCGAGGAAGTTCCACACAGCAGGACCGGGCAGCCCTGTCCAGATGGTGGTGACCTCAACGCCATAGTCCTGCGCCGCGGCGATCAAACGCTTCGCCATGGCTTCGTTGAACAAGTCGCGCTGCCAGCACACAATCTGGCAGGTGGGCAAGCCCAGATCGTGTACGTTCTTAAGCTCTTCTTCGGGGCCTGCCGGAAGCGAGGCCATCACGCCTAGTTTGAGTGTTGTCATGCTGTATTAAGTCCTTCTACTTCAGGTTGATGACTTGACCGCTGTCAGCAGAATCGATGGCGTGGCGAATGAGCGCCAGTGAGTCACGCGCCGATTCGGGCGGGCATTCATCAGGTGTTTGGTTATTTTGAATGCAGTCGAGAAAGTACCTGACCTCGTTGTAATAGGCGTCCGTCGAGGCATCGAATTCGGCCGGCTTGCCTTCAAGTTTGAGCGGATTTTCAAACACCTGCACGGCCGGCGTCTGGCGATGGTCATAGCGGATGAAACCACGCTCGAACCACGCGTCATAGATGGCCGCGAAAGCCGTTTGCTGGTAACTCCAGCCGGCGTGGATGTGCACCTGTGGGCCATCGGTGTAGTTAAATACCGTATGCGCCACGTCATAAGCGCCGGTGACCGCCGTCTTGCGCGCAGCACAATACAACTGGTTCGGCTTGCCGAGCAGGTAGTTCACAAAGTCCACATCATGAATGTGCAGGTCCTGCAACGGGCCGCCACTGCGCGCTGGATCGAGGAACCAGTTGTTCCACGACCACGCCGGCCGACCGCCCATGCGGGTCATGTTCAACGAGATCAGCTTGCCATAACGACCGTCGCGCACGCAATCACGCAGGAAGCGGTATTCCGGCCAGAAGCGAATACACTGGGCAATCATGAGCAGGCGGTTCGACTGATGCGCTGCATCAATCATGGTTTGTGCCTCTGCCAGCGTCAACGCCATGGGCTTCTCGCACAGCACATGTTTGCCCTGCTGCAGAGCTTCGATGGCATACGGCGCATGCAGGTACGTGGGCAGGCATATCTCAACCACGTCGACGCCGGCTTCGGCAATCAGGCGGCTGCCGTCGGCGTAGCGCGCCACACCGCTGAGATCGACCGTCTTGGTGTCGCCTGCAATGTTGATCTGCACGGCACTTTTAGCTTCCAACCGCTCCGGCGTAATGTCCGCCAAGGCGACGAGTTCCACATCGGGCATCTGACACAACTTGGACACATGGAACCAGCCCATGCCACCCATTCCGATGACTCCCACTTTAATCATGATATCTCCTGAATCAATATGGCGCAGGATGCGCTTTGTGTTGATGAGACTATCGCGCGAGCGCGACGCTCTCTTTGACGATGAGTTCATCGGCGCCATAGCCAACGGCTGTGAGCATGCGCGGGAACCAGCGGCACGAGTTGTCGGCGCCGTACCCGCCCTGATCCTTGGCCCATGCCGTCGGGCAATAGCCGTACAGCCCGTTGGCGTAGCCGGCAAACATCACCTGCACTGGCTTTAACCCGTCCTTGATGCGCAGGCTGATGTCGCTATAGGGTTCAAAGGGTACGCCGATCAAGCGCACATCATTGATGGCGGCGATAAACAGTTCAGTCGGCAGCGCGTGCTGCAACATGTCGGTAGCAACGGCCTGTTCCAGTTCGTGCGCCCATTCCAGCATGGCCAACGCCACCTGTTCGCTCATCGAATCGCCGGCAGCGGCTGCTTTTTGCTGATCGGCTTCCAATGCGGCGACAGTGACGGCCAGCTCCTGCGGCGACGGTGGTGGATCGAGCGGCGCGTCGATCATTTTGCTGCTGATGCGCAGATGCACGTCGCTCGTACGCGAGGCACGTTGCTCGTGCAACGCCAACATGGCCGCAGACGCCAGCGCCTCGCCTATCTGGCGCGTGTCGTCGAAAGTGCCAGTGCCCCAGCCGCGGTCGCGATACACCACCGGGTCGACATCGCCACAGGCCCCCTGCAGGTACAGGCCGATACCGCCGCGCTGGTCGGCAATGGCGCGCGCCGCTGCGCCCGGATAATCGCCGGAGAAGAGCAGATTGGCTGGGCCGAGGACGACGGCATGGGTGGCGTAATTGAGGATTGTGGCGATGGCCACACCATCCGCGCCATCGATGGCCATCACGGCCAGCCCATCATCAATGGCGTGGGCCTGATCCTGCCGGTTATAACCAATACCGCTGACGGTGGTTGCGCCACGCGCAAAGGTGGCAGGGCGCAACTCGCCGGGTAACGCCACAACCATGTCCACAATCTTGCGTTGCGCCTCGGCCAGCCACTCGGCATCGAGATGCCCCATGGCGCCACGGAACGGCATGGTGGTCGGGCCGGAGTGCGTGTGCGTGCATGCGATGAGGATATTGACCGACGGGATCGAACTCTTTTTGGTGATGCGCACGCGCATATCGGCAACGGCGGCAGGCGTGAAACCGATCACATCGCAGGTGACGATAGCCAGACGCGTTCGGCCATCGTCGAGTAACACCGCGCGCGCCATCAGCGGATCATGCAACCCGGTCGTTGGCGCCACACGCGCCGCGAAGCCGGTCATCCAACTGCCAATGACGGGGTTCAAATCAACCTGGGCTGCTGATGCCTTCAACATAGTCACCTCACTCAGATTGCAACTCACTGACGTTTTCACACACCTTGCGGATGGCGTCAACGACGGCTGTCATGGC
>CAIQQO010000308.1 GCA_903873965.1 uncultured bacterium | reverse complement strand
GCCAAAACAACGTGATCCTGGTTTTATAGATAAGACAATGGTGGTCGTGACGTTTGCCGCAGGCAACCAATTCTCCGATAATCATGTATATACGTTGTTGCTGGGAAACATGGTGCGCGGCGGCAGCCAGGATGCCACTTCATATAACCACTACAGCCTGCTGCGCTCGGTTGAGGACAACTTCGGGCTGGGTTCATTGAAGCGCAATGACGCGAGCGCCACGCCGTTTGCGGCATGCAACTTCAGCGTGGGGTGCAACGAATGAAGAGGATCGTTGGATTTTGGTCGCGGAAAATCTGACATTAAAGCCAAACCTGCCACTCACGTTCCGTGGCAGATTTGGCTACTCTGAAGGAGATAGAGTCCGCGTGTTTCGCAAAGTGGAAGGTCTGGTAAGACGGACTGACTTTGCGCCGGGCTCTACTCCTTGTGTGCCTACTTGTTGATCAACTGCCATATCCATTTGCCATAAGAGTTATCAACCGTGTTGTGCGGTGTGATCATAACCAATTTATCACCGGCAAATCCCCAGGAACTCACTTGATCGGTTCCGACCGTGCCTGGATCAAGACTGGCGAATGGATGAATGCTCATATCGCCTGTACTATCCAGTTTGGCCACAAAGCTGATGGGTTTCACGTCTGCATTGGTTGATGGCAGGATGGTAATAGCAACGTACTTCTGCTGCGAAACCAGAAGATAACCGACGGGTTCCTCACCCATGGGATGTTTGACGTTTGCATAATTGCTGACAAACTCGTAATCCACCAGTTTCCAAGTACCGGCGGGCAGGTTGATGGCCGTCATCGGGAAAATCATATGACTGGCAGGCACAAACCGGCTCGGATAGATATCGGTTTCGAAGTTTTCCTGTTTGGTCAGTAATGGCACCGGCGGATCGTCAAAAGTGCACACACTCTGTCTGGCCACTGCCGGAGAAACTGCCGCGGTAGCAACACAGGCGCACGCGGCGATCAAGGAAACGATTAACTTGCTATACGGTTTCATGGCTAATCTCCTTTGAGTAAGCAGTCGCACTGATTTACGCTGCTATAGCCTTTATAAAGGTTACAGTTGCGGAAAAGTTGACGGATGTGACAGCCAGTCTGACAGATTAATGATCAAAATTGACAATTATGACTAATTGAGGATAGAATTATCTTGTAGGTGTGGCGGTTTTCGGGAGGTGGCTTCTATGGTACAGACAAACCTTATCCGGTCAGGCTCGTATCTCAATACCGGTAAGACGTTTGGCGAGATGCTCAGGTTTCTACGTCATCGCAGCCAGTTAACACAGGCCGAATTAGGCATCGCACTCGGTTACTCCGCGGCAATGGTTACCCGTCTGGAGAATGGCGAACGCATGCCAGATGTCGCACTGGTCAAGTTGTTATACCCAGAGGCGCTGGGCATAGCGCATGACCCGGTGTTGGTGGCTCAATTGATCGAACTAGCCGCTATTGCGCGAGAAGGGGATCGTCAATCCAATCTCTTGCAAGTCGAGGTTGCCCCTGTACCTGTTAACAATCTTCCACGTCAACTCACAAAGTTCATCGGACGTCGCAAAGAGTTAAGCCAGGTCATCCGTCTACTTGGTGAGAATCAACTTGTAACGCTAACTGGTGCCGGCGGTGTCGGAAAGACGCGTCTGGCGCTGGAAGTCGCACACTCTGTGCTGTTGGAGTACCCGGACGGAGTGCGATTAATCGAACTGGCATCGGTTCACGATGCAGCCATGGTGCCATATACGGCAGCGCAAGTATTCAACCTGGCTGAGATGAGCCACAATGGATTGTTCGATGCACTGTCATCTTTCCTGCAGAACAAACACGTACTGCTTGTGCTTGATAACTGTGAACACCTGGTTGGCGCCTGTTCCAAGTTTGTCGAAGACTTGTTGCTCACATGTCCTTACATGCACGTACTGGTCACCAGCCGGGAAGCGCTCAATGTGCCCGGTGAGGTGACATGGCGTGTGCCACCCCTGTGCGCCAGCGAAGCCTCAAGCCTGTTTCAGTGTCGCGTACAGGCCATTCGGCAGGATAGCGAGGCTGCGGTTGAACCGCAGGCGGTGGTGCAGGATATCTGCAGGCGGTTGGATGGCATTCCGCTTGCGATTGAGTTGGCGGCTGCGCGCGTACAGGTACTTTTGGTAGAACAGATTGCAGAGCGTTTGACTGACCGCTTCCACCTGCTGACAGATGGCGCACGAACTGCTCTGCCACGCCATCGAACGCTACGAGCCACGATCGACTGGAGTTATGCGCTACTGGCTGAACCTGAGCGTATTCTTTTCCAGCGCCTTGCCGTGTTTGTTGGCGGATGGACTTTGGATGCAGCAGAGGCGGTATGCGGGGATCAGGAGATGGCGTTGGGCAACAGGATGCTACAAGCCAGTCCGACAATCCCCTCCAGTGACATTCTGGATTTGCTTGCAAGTCTGGTGGGCAAGTCATTGGTAGTGACGGAAAACACCGGCGGATCGATGCGCTACCGGCTTCTGGATACCTTGCGAGAGTATGCGGGCGATCGCCTTCGCGAAGCGAATCAGATCGACGTGTTGCGAGACCGTCACCTTGCCTATTATGTGATGTTCGCGGAGCAGGCCGACGTCGATATGGCACGTTTGCCAGTCCGGGCATGGATTACACTCCTTGAAACTGAGTCGGGTAGCATGAATGCCACCTTATCTTATTGCAAAGTAAATGCAGAAGACCCGTCTTATGCGGAGGCGGGATTGCGGATCGCCGTTTCTCTCGGGCTGTTTTGGAAATTTCACAGATATGACCCCGTGATACTGATGTGGTTGCAGGCAAGCATCGCCTGGAGCCACACAATCCAGCAGGTTTCTGGTCAAGCCATGGCGCTGCAGTCGCGATCCCTGTTTCTGCTATGGGCGCTACCGCTGTCGTTTACAGACCACTGGAAAAAACCGGAGGCACTGGATAAAGTAGCGGAAGATTGTCTGGCGCAATGTCGCATGACGGGCGATATGCTGAGCGCAGGTTATATTCTATATGCGCAGAAAGAGCTCGCTTTGTCTATAAATGATTATCAACGCGCAAAAGAGAAGGTGTTGGAGGGCTTATCTGTGTTTGAAACCCTGCACGACACACGGGGAGTATGGCTCGCGATTTTCAGCATAGGTAGCATTTTCAATATGCTGAATGAACACCAAGAGCTTTATACCTTACTCGAGCGCACTACCAATTACCTGCGCGAACTGGGCGACAACAAGTACTACGGTGATCTGCAGTATATGCAGGCGATGCTCATGTTACGACTAGGCAAGCCCGATCAAGCAGCTGTACTGTTTGAACTGCTGATGAACTGGGCGGATGAGTGCGACAGTGTACTGGACTCATGGTCGATTCTGAACCTTCTTACGATTGCCGACCAGCCACGCGCTCTACGTTGCGCCGAGGCGTATCTGGCGCGACGGCGCCAGCTGGGCGACCAGGAGACTATCGTTGTTGCGTTACAGCAGCTTGGCAGGATTCTGATTGATGGCGGTGACTATGTGCGCGCGCGCACCATACTTGATGAGTGCGTGGCTTTATGGCGCACGCTTGGGCCTGTGCAATTATGGGTCGGAATGGATCGCGCCCTTTACACACGCGCCATTGCAACGCGCTTCGAGGGTGATTATCGTCAGGCTATCGCCGATCTAGACGAGTGCGACCGGTTGGCTAAAGAAGCGGGTAATGCCTGGCTGCACGCTTACTCGCTGTGGCAACGCGGTTACGTCAAACTCAGCATTGGAGATATCGAGGCAGCAAAAGGCCATTTTAAAGAGTCACTGCGACAGTTCGAGAAACGCGGAGCGTCGAAGGATTATCACCCGCTGCTGTTTGCAGCGATTGGGCAGACACTAAGCATGCAGGCACGCGGGATGACGCAGAGGGCGATGCGTCTTGCCGGTGCAGCGGCAGCATTTGAGTACGAAACGCGTTTGAACTCAGCGCATGAGCAGTATCTCTATAACGAGTTTATGGCTGACGCGCGACTGTGCATCGAAGCGCAAACCGGACACGCTGATCCGGCACTAGTTGCCGCATGGGACGAAGGTCAAGCCATGGCGCTGAATAAGGCTGTGGCCTACGCACTAGATAGTGAATCTTTTGGAACATGAACCGGCAGAGCAGCGGGGCTGTCTCGTGTACATTTAACCGACGTCGCATTACGTTATAGTGTCAGCACTGTGATGAATGAACCTACGCCCTATCCCGATGTGAACGCGATGCTGGCAAAGCTGTTGCCGAACATGCAGGCTGTACTTGGAAACCATCTCATCGGTTTTTATCTGGATGGGTCGTTGACAGGTAGCGACTTTGACGAAGACAGTGATATTGACTTTGTTGCAGTAACAGACGTCGAGGTTACCGGTGATCTATTCGAATCGCTGCGCACGATGCATGATCGGATTGCCACAACGGACTCCGTCTGGGCGATTCAACTGGAAGGGTCGTATGTCTCAGTAGATGCGTTGCGCCGGCATGATCCAGCCCATACGCTGCATCCCAACATCGAGCGTGGCACCGGTGAACGCTTGAAACTGGCGCATCACGAT
>CAIQQO010000307.1 GCA_903873965.1 uncultured bacterium | reverse complement strand
TGGCGCGCTTCGGTCATCAATCACAAGTCGCCCGCCATGCTTTAATACCCGCCTCATCTCAGCAAGTGCGCGCTTGATGTCGGAAAAATGGTGTGGAGCGCGTCGTGACGTCACTAGATCGAAACTCGCGTCATCAAAAGGCAGTTGATGTACATCGGCGATTCGAAACTCGATATTGGATTGCCCAAGCTCATGTTGTAGCTTCGTTGCTTCTTCCAGCATCGCTTGAGTAATATCCGTAGCAATCACTTGCTCAACATATGGAGCCACTGCGAAGGCTGTGTGACCTGTTCCCGTCGCTACGTCGAGTGCCAGCCACGTCACCAGCGGTTGTGCCAGCGCGACCAGGCGTGCAAGTGTCTGTGGGTCTTTATGAGCCGCGCTCGTGGTATAGAACGCAGCGCGCTGAGTGAAAATTTCTCTCGCCAATTCCTCAGGTGATTTCATCGTCGCTCCGAATAGATTGTTTCAGGTGGCGTTAGGTTCACTCACAATGCGTTCGAACCGAAAAAGTCGTTTTGCGCGATCGGAAAGCCCAGCATACGTGGATTGGGGCATGCGTATCGCACCATAGTCCACACATCGATACCACGCTCGAGCGTAAATCAAGGCCAGATGGGGGCGGATCTGTCGCGAGAGATTAGGGGTGCCACGATGCCACATGCGCATGTCTCTGATCAGGATGGAGCCAGCAGGCATGGTGACAAGATCAGAATGCATGTGCGGAGCAAGCGCATGCAGGTCAAGGTTTCCTGGCATCAAATGCGTACCGCCAGGCCACACCTCAACAGGTCCGTGTTCAAGTTCAACGTCGATCAGCGGAATATTGACGACGATGTTGTATGCAGGTAAGGAAAGGGTCGTATCGGGATAGAGCAGTTGTGTGTCGGAGTGAGTATTCTGATAGTCTGATCCGGGCAATGCTGTATCAGAGGCAAAGTAGTAGCAGTGACAATCACTGCCAAGAATTGCCTCCAACACAGGCATTGCCAGCGGATGTTCAATGATGCGTGGATCGATGAAGGGTTGCTCAAACGGCAGATGCATCTGATAACGATTGAGTCCGCGGTTTGATGACGTGCTCGCACGGTACTCCTCTAGTCTTCGGAGAAATTCTGTGCGGATCACGTTGATCTGATCGCGTGGGATCACTCCCTCGAACAGCACAAAGCCATCCATTTGTACCTTCTGAATGGCAATCTGCAGTGTCTCTGGTTTGAGCGCCAGGGAATTCAGTTCATCTGCGCTGAGTTTCATCGTCCAACTCCATCACTAATCAAAGAATCCCTTGTCTTCTTCAGCAAGGTATTTCTGAGCCTTGTCCGCGTTGATACTGACGCCCAGGCCGGGGGTATCCCAAACATCGATCAGACCGTTCTTCACAGTGGGGATAGGCAGGCCTTCAATGATGTCGTACCACCATGATGGATTCCCTATGGGACACTCAAAAGCAATGTAGTTTTGCGGCATGACTGCGGCTGAGTGAACTAGAGCAGCCAGACCGATCAAACCATCGAAAATACCATGCGGCGCCATTAGAATGCCATGCAGGTCAGCGTACTCGGCAATCCATTTCAATTCTGCGATACCACCGACATCAGCTGGATCAGGTCCGACGATGTTAACAGCCTGGCGTTCGATCAGTTCCTTGAAATTGTGGCGCAGGTAGACTTGTTCACCAGTATGGATTGGAGTCGTCGTGCTCATCGTGATATCACGGTATACGTCGGCCAGTGTTGATGGCGAGTAGTCGCCCGACACCATATCCTCCAGCCACATGACATTCAAAGGTTCTACTGCTTTAGCCAGTCGCTTGGCATCTGGCACCATCCAGCCTGGTCCACAATCTAGTGCTAGGCCAATTTCATCACCGAGCACTGCCTTCATGGCTTCGACGCACTCGATCACGTGATTTAGGCCGCGTTCCGTGAGGAGACCCTTATTAATATGGGCTGGGCCATCCATGACTTCGCCATAGGTGAAGTTTGGCACGTTGCGGGGTGTGGCGCTATGCCAGCCAATGCTGGACTTGATGATGGTGAATCCTTCGGGACTCGCCTTCATCTTGGCGACGTCATCGGCGTAGTCCTGTGGTGACGAACCTTTCATAGGAAAGCGAACACCACCGTTATAGACACGCACGCGATCGCGCACCTTGCCACCCAAAAGCTTGTAGACTGGCACGCCGGCGGCTTTTCCAGCAATGTCCCACAGCGCCATCTCGATGGCACTGACGGCGCTTCCCCATGGCTTAAATGCGCCTAAGCGTCTGATCTTGAGCATGACGCGTTCCACATTGGTGGGATCTTCGCCCACTATGTGCTGCTTATAAAACAACACATGCGGCTTTAGGTAGCTCTTGGGGATTTCAGCCTGTCCGAGGCCGACAATGCCCTCATCCGTGATCACTCGCACAACCGGGCTGCCACCAATGATGGCACACTTCAAGTCAGTAATTTTCATGGATCAACCTTTATAGGGAGTAGTGTATCGCACGCGCTGCTGCGAATGCGTCTCGGAGATTATAGGCTGATACAGATAATTTATGAAAACAAAAAGGCGGACAGATCACCTTTGATCTATCCGCCTTTTGTGATAGGAATACAGTCGTTTATGCGACTTGTGCCGCGTCAGTTGACGCAGGTTCAACATTCTTGACGGACTCGGCAATCCCGCAATCGCCTTTCACAAACTCTAATCCAGAGTTGTCAGCCTTGGCATTGACGATGACACACTCGCCTACCTTGAACTTGCCTTGTAGAAGCTGAACACTCAACGGACCTTCGATGAATTTCTGCATCGCCCTGCGCAAAGGCCGGGCGCCGAATGACGGGTCATATCCTTGTCGTGCGAGCCAGCGACGCGCAGATTCTCCCAGTTCGATGGATAGTCCTTGCTCAGTAAGGCGCTCACGTATCTCGCGCAACTGCAGGTCAACGATGCGTTCAACATCTTCCACAGAAAGAGGTGCAAACGTAATAATCTCATCTACGCGATTCAGAAATTCGGGTCGGAAAGTGCGCTTAAGTGCATCCTCAATCTTCTTGTGATCCGCAACGTTCGATAAGTCGCCATCAATAGTGCCGGTTTTAATCAGGCCTACCGTACCACCCTTGCGCACATATTCCGTGCCGAGGTTGCTAGTCATGATCAGGACGGTGTTGTTGAAGTAAACCACGCGCCCCTGACCATCTGTCAGCCGGCCATCATCCAGTATCTGCAACAGTGCGTTCCAAACATCGGGGTGCGCCTTCTCGATTTCATCAAAAAGCACGACCTGATATGGGCGGCGCCGAACGGCCTCTGTCAACTGCCCACCTTCGTCATAACCGACATAGCCGGGTGGGGCTCCAAACAGTCGGCTAACAGTATGCCCTTCACGGTATTCGCTCATATCGATGCGCACCATGGCATTTTCATCATCGAACATGAACCAGGCTAGCGCTTTGGCTAACTCAGTCTTCCCGACACCAGACGATCCCAGGAAGATAAAACTACCTATCGGGCGGTTGGGTGCCTTAAGTCCACTGCGTGCGCGCCGAATAGCGTCACTCACAGCCGTGATGGCTTCATCCTGTCCAATGATGCGCTCGTGCAGGCGTTGCTCCATGTGCAACAGCTTCTCGCTTTCCGCTTCCATCATTTGTGTAATAGGAATACCAGTCCACTGGGCAATCACGCCAGCGATATCTTCTTCGTCAACTACCTCATCGAGATTTTTTTCGTGCTGCCACTTTTCTCGACCCGTGTCAAACTCGCCTTGTAGACGCAGGCGATGAGTCTTACATTCGGCTGCTTTCTGGTAATCGGCGTTTGCTGCGGCACTTTCTTCTTCTGCGCGCATCTTGTCCAGTTCCTGCTTCTTCGCCTTCAGGTCTGGCGGTAACGTATATAGTGCAACCCGCAGTTTTGCGGCAGATTCGTCGATTAGGTCAATCGCCTTGTCAGGCAGACGCCGATCTGTGACATAACGGGCAGAAAGCTTGGCTGCCGCGATGACAGCGGCATCAGATATATGTACCTTATGATGCGCTTCATATTTGTCACGAAGTCCGCGCAACATTTCGATGGTTTCATCCACTGAGGGCTCGTCAACAAACACAGGTGCGAAACGACGTTCAAGCGCACTGTCTTTTTCGATATGTTTGCGGTACTCATCTAGTGTGGTGGCACCGACGCACTGCAACTCACCGCGCGCAAGCGCAGGTTTGAGCATGTTACTGGCATCCATCGCACCAGCACCAGCTCCTGCACCGACGACGTTATGTAGTTCGTCGATGAACAAGATGATCTCACCTTCGCTACGCATCACCTCATCCATGCATGCCTTCAGGCGCTCTTCGAAATCACCGCGGAAGCGTGAGCCAGCAACCATGCCAGCAAGGTCAAGTGAGAGTACTTTTTTACCTAATAGGATTTCAGGCACATCGCCAGATACAATTTTCTGGGCCAAACCCTCAACAATGGCGGTTTTGCCGACACCTGCTTCGCCTATTAGTACAGGATTATTCTTCGTGCGACGTGACAACACCTGAATGACTCTCAAAATCTCCTCGTCACGACCAACGACTGGATCGAGTTTGCCTTCTTTGGCTGCGTGCGTCAAATCACGCGAGTATTTTTCAAGGGTGCGGTACTTGGACTCAGCTTGCGGGTCAGTGACGCGCTGCCCACCACGAATTTCCTTAATAGCATCGTTGATGCGGTCTTTAGTGACGTTTAGCTCTGTCAGAAGTCGAGCTGATGGTGTGTTGCGTTCCGAGGCGATGGCAAGGAAAATGTGCTCAGTGCTGATGTACTCATCTTTGAGCCTATTTGCTTCCTCATTGGCGAGGTCAAGTACGCGTTTCACTCGCGGAGTGATAAAGACCTGGTTTGTGACACCGCCACCACCATAGATATTCACACGAGGAGATGCTTTCAGGATGTCGTCAACTTTAGTTGACATTGCCTCGACGTTAACGCCCAGTTTTTCCAATATCGAGGGCACGACGCCATCGGGCTGTTCTAATAAGGCCAGCAGAAGGTGTTCAGTGTCCACTTGATTGTGGCTATAGCGCTGCAGAACTTCGTAGGCTCGAGCGGCTACATCCTGAGCACGCTCGGTAAATCGGTCAAATCTCATCATGTTTTATTGTCTCCAACCTACTTTGAAATTATGAGCACCTACGTTATTGACTGATATGAACTATATTAGACTTGTAATAGAAGCAGCGCCGGCGTCTTGCCGAAGCGGGCGCGCCTATTTGAAGCGCGTGTCATAGTCATTTTAGAATATGCTTCCTTATGGTACAAGGTGTGTGTGATAGGAGCCTGAAGGGCAAAGTTTGGCGCATTTATTAAGTTGACAAAGACGAGTTTTATTATTTCTCCAAACTGGTAGGCTCAGGTACTTGACAAAGGCAAAAAAGGCACTAGAATAACACCTCGCTCGACCAAACAGAAGAGCGAAAGCGGCAGAGATGCCGGATCACCTTTGAAGCAGAACATCGGGACAGACACAGAGG